>JAZQPD010000082.1:0-24272 GCA_045628285.1 Bacteroidaceae bacterium | reverse complement strand
GCTCACAGAACGACATGGCTACGATCCGACTTTGTGGTGATGTTGCCCCACTGGTCGGCTCCACCAAGTTGCAACTTGCATCCATGGTGCTCGTTGAGGTAGAGGAAGTCGTAGCCCTGAAGCAATTGGTAAGTGAATTCCGTGAAGGACAGGCCGTCGCGAGCCTCGCCGTTGAGCCGCTTCTGCACACTTTCCTTTGCCATCATGTAGTTCACCGTGATGTGCTTGCCGATGTCGCGGGCAAAATCCAGGAAGGTAAAGACCTTCATCCAGTCGTAGTTGTTTACGAGTTCAGCCCTGTTGGGTGCATCGCTGTCGAAGTCAAGGAACTTGCTGAGTTGGGACTTTATACTCTCCACATTGTGGCGGAGGGTGTCTTCGTCAAGCAGGTTTCTCTCTTGGCTCTTGCCGGAAGGGTCGCCAATCATGCCGGTAGCACCACCGATAAGTGCCAGAGGCTTGTGACCGCATCTCTGGAAATGTTTCAGCATCATCACGCCGCAGAGATGACCGATATGGAGGGAGTCAGCCGTCGGGTCAATTCCCAGATAGGCTGTTACTTGTTCTTTTTCCAATAACTCTTCGGTTCCTGGCATCATGGTATGGATCATACCGCGCCAAGTCAGTTCTTTTACAAAATTTTCCATCGTTTATATTGTTTTAGTCGTTTCCAATCTGCAAAATTACAAAAAAAATAGGAAAGTACCTTATTTTATAAGGTGTTTTTCAATTCCGGTGCTCTTCCTTTTCTTCGTTGTTGTACAGAAAAAGAGCCCGAAATGAATCGGACTCTCTTTGCGTATTGTCGTAGTATGTCTGTTAAAACATGTTGACATACTTGTCTACGATGCCTTCAAGGCGCTGCTTGTCTTTGAAGTACTGGTAGGTTGAAACCTTCATATCTACTGTTGCTTCCTCATCGCAGACGATGTTTCCGTGCGGGTGCATCTGGAGTGCAGTGGCTGTCCACATGTGGTTGACTCCGAAGTCGATGATATGATGGAGTGCACGGCTCTTCTGAGGACCGCTACATACTATGAGCACTTCCTTTGCAGCCATTACTGTACCGACTCCCACAGTGAGGGCTTGCTTAGGCACTTTGTTCACATCGTTGTCGAAGAAACGGCTGTTTGCCTGAATGGTATTGGTGGTCAGTGTCTTGATTCGTGTCTTACTGCCGAGTGAGGAACCCGGCTCATTGAAGGCAATGTGCCCGTCAGGACCGATTCCTCCCATGAAAAGGTCGATACCTCCTACTGCCTCAATAGCCTTCTCGTAGTCATCACATTCCTTCAACAGGTCGGGAGCATTGCCATTGAGGATATGAACGTTTTCCTTCTTGATGTCAATCTTGCTGAAGAAATTTTTCCACATGAAGCTGTGATAGCTCTCAGGGTGGTTTTCTGGAAGATTGACGTATTCATCCATATTGAATGTGATGACATTCTTGAAACTCAGTTTCCCCGATTCGTAAATCTTAATTAGTTGCTTGTAGAGTCCGAGTGGCGAACTTCCAGTCGGGCATCCGAGTACGAATGGTTTCTCGGGTGTAGGATTTGCTTCTATTAATTTTGATGCCACGTAATTGGCAGCCCATTTCGACATTTCGTCGTAGTCCTTTGTTATAATTACTCTCATAATCGTTAGGAATCAATTGCGTTGTTATTACTTCGCAAAATTATATAAAATTTTATTTATACAAGAATCTTTTGATGTTTTTTTTAGGAGTTTTTTCGAATTCACCGTCGTGTATCTCCAGATGTGAGAGTCTGGCAAATTTAGGGAGTTGTTCGTTGACGACGTTACGAATGTCGTCCAGCGAAGCCTCGAAGTCCTTCCGGGACACATCGTTGGCTTTCAGAGTCTCGTCGCTTGCATATACCAGTCCTACGAGCTTCTGTTCGCGCTGCACGATGACACATTCGTCAATAAGTTCTTGGCGTGAGAGGACATCCTCGATTTCCTCGGGATAGACATTCTGGCCGTTCGCCCCAAGAAGCATGTTCTTTTTCCTGCCTCGGATGAAGAGGTTGCCATTGCGGTCCATTGTTCCGAGATCGCCCGTGTGCATCCAGCCGTCCTTGTCAATTGCTTCTGCTGTAGCTTCCGGATTCTTATAGTAGCCCATCATCATGTTCATTCCCTTACAGATGATTTCTCCTGGCACATTTTCCGGATCATTGCTGAGAATGTCAATCTCCATCCTGTCTACAATCCGGCCACAACTGTTCTTGATGTAGCCTTTCCAATCTACATATGTGATGAGAGGAGCACATTCTGTCATTCCGTAGCCAGATGTGTAGCGGAACTTTATCTTCAAGAGGAACTCTTCTACTTCCTTGTTGAGTGCTGCTCCGCCTCCGACGACTTCGTAGAAATTGCCTCCGAAAATCTTGGAGAGTTTTTTCCTAATCTGGCTATAAATGATTTCGCGGATTCCTGGAATCTTGAGTGCAAGGGCCATCTTCGGTTTTCTGAGCTCCGGAAACACCTTTGTCTGGATGATCTTCTCGATAATCAGTGGCACGAGAATGATAAGTATCGGTTTAATCTCATTGAATGCCTTTATGACTATCTGAGGACTCGGAATCCTTGTAAGGAAATTGATCTTGCATCCTACCGTGATAGGGAAGAACAGTTCGAATGCCATTCCGAACATATGGGATAGTGGCAACAGGCTCAGGCATACCTTGTCATCGGTGAGCGGAAACTTCGTTCTGGCATACAGATTGTTGGACCATATTGCTCTGTAGGGCAGCATAACTCCTTTTGGATTTCCCGTAGAACCGGATGTGTAACTGATGATGGCAAGGGCATCTTTGTCTTCATCGTCGAAATGAACATCTTCCGGTTTGATTCCTTCAGGGTATCTCTTGTCGAACTCTTCGTATAGGTGTGTGAAAGCATCTTCCATTGGTGTGCCTTGATGGAATGGACGACGAGTCTTGACATCGATCATCATGTCCTGACCAGACGGGGCATTGTTATAGACACTCCGGTTTGTGAGCAGCAACTTGGAGTCAGAATGCTTGGTGATATCCATTATCTGCTGGATATGGAAGTCCGGAAGCAAAGGAACCACAACTACTTTGTAGGTAAAGAGAGCAAGGAATGCCACTGCCCAGTTTGAACTGTTTTTGTCGCATAAAGCCACCTTGTCCCCTGGCTTGATTCCATAGAGTTCAAGGAAAATATGAATCTTTGTTATCTTCTCGAACAGTTCCTTATAGGTATAGCTTATGTCGGTACCATAATCTACGAAGGCTGTATTGTTCCAGTGGGAAGCAATAGAGTCACCTATAAGTTTCATCAATGAACTTGTATTGTCAACTTTTCTGCGCATGATTATTTTTTAAACGGTGCAAAAATACTACAATATCAACCGATAATTATTAAACTTAACAAAAAATAACTTCATTTCTTCTCATTCGAAAATTATTCGTGCAATTTTTCTTGCACATCGTTTAATTCAGTGGGCAAGGATAAAAAAGTTGATACAAAATATTGCAGAACAAGTGATTTTTTATATTTTTGCAATCGGAAAAAAAGTTAGTGTGCAATTATGCGACAGGTGTTATATGCAAAGAGTGCAATTATGCATGTGATATGTGTGTTGTTATGTATCGCTGTGCTTGTTTGTTCATGCGAAAAGGTTGAGGTTCCTAAACTTGATGATAATGGCCAGCCCTTGTGTGAATTGAAGGTCACATTCGGTCTCTTCGACATTACCCTGAATGAAATGGAGACAAAGGCTTCGTTATCTCAATCTTCCGTCACGAAAATTTCGTTTGCTGTGTTTGACAAGAATGGCAAGAGAGTAGTCTTCGAAGAGCAGAAGAGGGGTGTCTCTGAAAAGTTTGGCGAGATTGACTGCAAACTGACTTCTGACACATATACTCTCATTGCTGTTGCCCATAAATCCAAATCATCTCCTGCTGTTTCTCTTGAGACGGTGAAGTTTCCCAATGACGGCACTGTTGGCAATGAAGTGGATGACACATTCTCTGCCTTGCAGTCTGTGACGATAGGTGACGGTAATTATCAGGAAGTGAATATGATGCTGAAAAGGGTGGTGGCTCTCTTCCAGTTAGTTTGCGAGGATTCTTTGCCTCAGAATGTAAAGTCGTTTGTGATAGATGTTTCTGCAGGATCCGATAGTTTTAATCCTAATACGGGCTATGCTACCTATAGTAAACCTTTTAGACTCTATTATTCTGTTGATCCAACTGATTGGGGTAAAAAGAACTATACCTTGAATTGTTACACCTTCTTGCAGGAAGATACGGTGGAAATGGACATAAGTATTACAGCAGTCGATGTTGATGGCGAAGAAATGAGGTCTATTAAATTTAATAAGGTATTGCTGACTCTCAACAAGAGAGTTACGGCAACGGGTTCTTTCTTCCAACAGAAACAGACTTGCACCTTCGACATTGATGAAGAATGGGGCAAGTCTGAGTCTCTTGAGTTCTGAGGCATTTCGTCTATTCCTGCAAAGCCTTGATGAAATTGTTTGTCAGGGCAAATGAATGCTCCGAAACTGACATCCAGAAATTATTGTAGTCATTGACGCTGTTCTCCTTTGTCGGGACATCGCTTATGACTCTGAAACTTACGAAGGGCACATTGAACTTATAGCATGTCTGGGCTATTGCAGCTGATTCCATGTCAATGGCTATTGCCTCTGGATACAGGTTCTTTATCTCGTTGAGTTTTGCCGGAGTATCCACGAACCAGTCGCCTGATGCAATCAGACCGGTGTGGATGTTTCCGTCATATTTCAGGGCAAGAGCCTTGTCGATAATATTTCGGGGAGTTTCAAAAAACCTTGGCATTCCCTGAATACGTCCCATCTGCTCGTCCTCAATACCACAATAGACATCGTGATAGGCAATACGACTGCTGACTACTACGTCCATCACGTTTAAAGTCGGTATAGCACCGCCGGCACAACCTGATGACACAATGATGTCGGGATGGAAATCACGGATTATCTGGGTTGTATGGATAGCTGCATTTACTTTACCAATTCCTGTCTTCATGACAAGAACGTGGTTTTTATCAGCAATGGATTGGAGTTGCTCATACTCCTTGTCCATAGCGACAAGAACTCCTATGTTCATATAGTTTGTTTTAGAGAATCTTGATGATGTTGGAGAAGCCTGTAATGTCGAATACTTCCTTAACCTGCGGTTTCATGTTGACCATCGTCATCTGCCCCTTGCGCTGGTTCACACTCTTCTGGAGCATGAGGAACATGCGGAGTCCCTGGCTGCTTGTGTACTCCATGTTGGTACAGTCAAATTCAATCTGAGGATTCTCGCCTTCCATCAGAGGCTGAATGTCTGTCTGAAACTGATCTGCATTTGTTGTGTCGAGTCTTCCTGTCAACTCAACTACGGTCTTGCCGTCCTGATTATTGATAACTACTTCCATTTTTGTATATTAATTAATTGCTGTGCAAAGTTAATAAATTATTTTAAATTGGCAGCCGTGTAGAGATTTTATTTTATTATCATTTCCATCTGCAGATTGTTGCACTTGTGCTCATAGACGTACGATACTTTGTCCATCATCTGCTTGCAGATAAAAATTCCAAGTCCGCCCACCTGACGTTCTTCTGCAGAGCATGTGATGTCAGGGTCCGGCTTGTCGAGAGGGTTGAATGGTACGCCTTCATCTCTAAACGATAGGATGAGCCGGTCTCCTTCGATTTTTGTGCCGACTACAATGTACCCTTGTCCGTTTTCGTAAGCATAGCTTACTATGTTCTCAACTGCTTCTTCAACACAAAGTCTGATTTTGAATTGAAGACCTTCATCAGAAGGAATGTCTGGCGACTGCATCATGAATTCTATGATGTCGGCCGTCTTGTTCTTAATAGGGTCAAATCTTTTTTCCATAATCAATTATCATTATTGTTATATCATCATTTTGTTCTGCCCCGTCCGTAAACTGACGAACAGAAGCAAGCAGGTTTTCTGTAACAGTCTTTACGTCTTGTATGTTGCTTGTCTGATTTGCAAACTCTATCAGCCGGTCTTCGCCATATTGGTCTTTCGACTGGGTTTCAGCCTCAGTGACACCATCGGTGTATAGAATGATTCGGCTTCCCGGACCGAAGTCAACCTCTTCTCCGACATAAGGGAAATCCTGTATGAGTCCAACTGCCAGGTTGGCCTTTGCCCTGAGATATTTGGAGGTGCCGTCAGGCGACACAATCACTATTGGATTGTGTCCGGCGTTACAGTATTCCAGATGTCCTGTCTTCAGGTCGAGTTTTCCGAGGAATAATGTCACGAACATGTCAAGTTTATTATTCTCATGGATGGAATTGTTGATTCGGTGCATCACTTCGTTTACAGGCAGGTCAAGACCGGAAATGAGTCCGAATGCGTTTCGTGTTATTGCCATGATGAGTGCGGCAGGAACACCTTTCCCCGATACATCACCGATGGCAAAATAGAGTTTTCCGTTTCTCACGGCAAAGTCGTAGAGGTCACCGCCGACTTCCTTTGCAGGAATCAGTATTGCATGCAGGAAATCAGGGAAATCCTTAGGCACCATTCCAAACTGGATGTTCCGTGCAATGTTCAGCTCGCTCTCGAACCGCTCTTTTGCAGCAGTGGTGTCCTTCAGCTGTCTGAGAGATGACTGCATGGTTTCCAATGAGTCATGGAGGTCGGATATCTCATCCGTGGAAGTCACTTCCGGTAGTTGTGCATTAAGGTTTCCCTTTGCAATCTCAATGGCATAGTCAGAGAATTGGGAAATCGGTTTTGAGACCTTCTTGATTGCGAACATACTGCAGAAGAAAAGTAGTATAAGTCCGATGGCAAGAACTATCTGTACAATCAGTTTCATCTGGTATACGCCTTTCAGTACATCGTCATACTGATATGTGATGATTGCTGACCAGCCGTTGCTGACAGGTCCGTACACACATACAACTTTCTCTCCTTCGCTTGTGAACTCACCTATTCCCGATTTGCCCTCCATAACGTTTGCGACGATGGAGTCCTTGTCGGTGGCATATTCTGTCATTGCTGAAAACAATGTCTCTGCCATAACGAACGTTGAATCGGGATGTGAGACGAATGATCCGTTCTTCGAGACAAGCATCGTGTAGGAGCTCTCGTATGGCTTTGTATTGTTGATGATGTCGGTGAGGTTGCTTAGCGATACGTCTGCCGTGATGACTGCATACACGTTGCCCGATTCGTCGAAGATAGGCACTGAATATGTTGTCATGGTAATTTGTGCACCTCCTTCATCATAATAGGGTTCACTCCACATTGCTTTCTTTGTCAGTTCTGGCAACTGATACCATTCCTGGGTAGGGTAGTCATTGTCGATATTTCCCAACTGGAATGAAATCAGGGTGCTGTCCTTGTCGTAACACGAATACGGAGAATAGTATTCCCCCTTGTCAGGGAAATGAAATGTCTCAAAGGCTATGGCACTGCCCATGATGTTTTTGTTGTCCTTGACGAGCGACTCGGTGATCTTGTACATGTATTCAGGTTCATCCTTGTGTTCTTGAACCAGCCACACCGAATTTTCCACAGCGGCTTCTACGTTCGATAGAATTTTCTCAATGTCACCGATGGTGGCGTCAAGCATATTTGTGGCATTCTGCTTTGCATCGTCAGTAATAATCCTACGTGAAAAGTCACCGACGATATGCATGGCGAATATAAAGAGGACTGCAGTAATCAGTATCACATACAGACTCAGACGGGCTGAAAAGGAGAATCTGGCTTTCATTTGAACATTTCTTCGTATTTGATGTTGTGTTTGATGATACCTGCCTTGCGGAGTTTTTCGTTTACTTTCTTGAATACTTCCGGAGATATCGGTGCATAGGTCACTTCTTTTGTTGCTTCATCTTCCTGTAGCCTCAGCACTTCGTCCAGCATCATTCGCACGTGCATGTTGCTGAGGGAGATGTTGCATTGCTTCATGTATTTTTTAGTAATGTTTATCGCCTCTTCCTTGTGAGTCCTTGCGTAGTCCCATCCTTTTTTTGCTGCAGCTGCGAATTTCCTCAGTTCGGCTTTGTGGGTGTTGTAGAATGATTCTGTGACATAAACTCCGTCTTCAGGATAGTTATAGCCTATTTTGGAGAAATACAACTTATTCTCTTCGGGTATTTCTCCTTTTATCATGTAAAGACGGATGTACTCACTGTAGCTGTAGCATAGTGTCGCATCAACAGCCTTGTAGACGAACAGATTTACTCCTTTAAGGAATGTAATCCAGTCTTTTACCTTGATGTTATTTTCCATGAAAGCCAGTTCTGCAACTTCTCTGAATCCGACCTTCCATGTGCCGATTTTTTTGCCATTAAGTTCTTTTATCGACCGTATCTTTTGGGAAGATACACACATGAGGGCATTGTTTTGGGATGTTTGCAGAATATTGACCAACCTGTATCCGTTGTCAACGGCTTCAAGTGCCTGGAGGAAATGGGTTGTAATGATTTGTGTCTTATTGTCATATAAAAAAGATATTGGAGTTTGTTTTGTCTCGGTCTTCAAATGACGGAAGACTACGTCAAGACCGGCTTCTTTGAAGAATCCCTTCTCCTTTGCCACATAGTAACCTGCAAACTGGGTTTGTGGAGTCCATTGGGGCGTGAAATACAGTCTTTTCAACTGACCCAATGCCGTTTCGCATATCAATGTCGTGAATGTAAGGAATAGTAAAAATTGTTTCATAAGTTATTTTTCATTTTCATTTTTTCCGAATACTTCGTTTACGAGTTTCTCGAATTCCTTATATGCAAACGTGTCTGCCAGTTCACTGAGTGAGTCAAGCAGGCTGCGGTAATGCCATTCATGGTCTTTCGGGTCTTTTGCATGGAATCTCTTCCAGAGTTCGTCACCAATTTCGTTGTAGTCGCGATAGATGGCTCTCATATTCGACAACTTGTCACCCATAGCTACAATCTTGGCATCGTGAGATGCTAAGGCGAGCCGGTTGATAGCGGCTTGTTTCCTTTCGTGCCATGTATCCTCTGCACTCTTTCCTGCAATCTCTTCTTCATTTTCTGCTGCAACAAGACTTGCAATTCTGTCTCCAAACTCCTTGCGGATAGTTTCCATGTCAGTGTCGGTATCTTCTACTACATCGTGGAGGGCGGCAGCTGCCAGCATTTCTTGGTCTGGAGTGATGGTTGCCACGATTTCAATCGCTTCGAGTGGGTGGACGATGTATGGAAATCCTTTGCCTCTTCGTTCTGTGTTTGCATGAGCATCTACAGCGAAACGGATTGCCTTGTCCAATAATGAGCTGTCAATGTATTTATTTGCCATAATGTTATTTCATCGTTATTCTATTCAGTTTCATTACTGATTTTTCATAAATGGAAATTGCTTTGCCTGTTCCAGCAGGTTCTGTGCCCTGTTGACGTTGTAAGGAGAGGTTCCGTACAGTGTGTCGAAGAACTTGGTAAGTCCGTGAACTCCCACTCCAGTCTTGAGCTGGTAGACGATACACAGGTTTTGCAGGCCGATATTCGAAGCCACGATGTCGATGTCGGTACCTCCTATTTGATGGAGTGCCAGTTGATAGGCTTCGTGGGCGTAGTCATGCTTGAGTTTTTCCACATCTCCGAGTGTCTGGAATCCCAGTTTTATCAGCACTTTTAGGAATGGTTTCATCGGAGTCTGATGGATTTCTGCCTGATTGATGGCAGCAATCTTGTCCGTGAGACGCTTGAACGGTTCCAGTTGCAGATACCTTGCAAACGAATCTCCGTCTAGGTTGACCTCTTCAAACTTACCGTCTTTTACCAGCGCCTCTACCTTGTATCTGTATTCGTTGATGTTGTTGCGGATTCGGCTGAACTCGTCATCAGCCAGTTCGAGCATTCCTGCCAGTCGGTTGAGGGTTCTGAGATGTTCTATAGGGGCATCGATACCCGACTTGTAACCGATGTCGTGATACATATTCGCCCATACATGCTGGAGTGCCGTCCTCATCTGCAGTTCAAAACGGAATTCGTTCAACTCCGGCATATTCTCGTCGTGGTAGAGGCTTTTGGGAATGCTGCAGATATAGTGTAGGGACAAGTATCCGAAACTGTCCAGCTGATGCATCCTTCTCTTGTCAACGGAATTCTTCCAGTCGATTTCAAACAATTTCTCCATTAGGGCTGAAATCTTGTCCACATCATCGTTGTAGAATGTGATGATACGTGCTCCGAAGATATCTGTCAGGTCTGTCAGTGTGGCATATTTGCTGCCTTTGAGTTCCAGTTTGCCTGCCAGACTTTCTTCTTTCTTGATTCTGCCTTCTACTGCCGTCACGAGGATATTGTTTTCCTTTAGGCACTTTTTCAGTTGCGTCAGGACGATTTCTTCCATCTTCCGGAATGTCGGCAGATGTTCGCGGTATTCCTCGATGATCATCGTACAGTGCATATCGAGCCCATAATCTTCTACATTTTCCATAAGTCGGCATTTATGATGTCATACATTCTCTTCATAATCTCTTTTGTCGGCATGCCTTGCCGGTCCTCAACGGATATGGGATGGTGTACCGTGAGTTCCACAGGATGCCATGTCACTGATTTGGCTTGCCTGTTGAAGACATTGAATGAGCCGTTGATGGTAAGCGGAACGATGGGCAATTCTATGTCGTTGGCAAGCATAAAGGCTCCTTTCCTGAATTCCTGCATCTGTCCGTCGTAAGTCCGCGTTCCCTCTGGAAATATGACCATCGACATTCCGCCTTTGAGGGTTTGTTCCGACAGACTTATTGCCTGCAGGATGGATGACCGGCTTTCTCCTACGAATATCTGGTGCGTGTTTTTGCACGCCCAGCCGATTATAGGCATTTTCTTCAGATATTCCTTCATCATCCACTTGAAACTATGGTTCAGATGACCGTAGCAGAGCAATATGTCCAGATAGCCCTGATGGTTGGCGATGAAGATGTACGACTGCTTTGGATCAAGCTGTTCCATACCCCTTGTCTTCACTGGCAGCAGGAATATCCAAAAGGCGAACTTTCCCCACCACCGCGTGGATAAAGTATAAACTTTGTCTCCGCCATTAAACAATGCCGCCACACTCGACACGACTGCTGTAATGACCGTGTCAAGCAAAAATAGCGGAAATGCTATGCAGAAACTATATATCTTATATAAGAACATCAATTATGGTTTCAAGTTCCACTTTTCACTATTCGCTTTGAGCTTTGCTCAGTTTTATCACGTTAATTTCCGGCCAGGCTCCGATTCTGTAGGGGAAGGGGACGCATCCCACTCCGTCCGATACGTAAATCTGCTGTTTCCCTTCTTTATATGCTCCGCTCCATTCGTCATAGACATACTTCACGAGCGACCACCCGAACATCTTGAATTGTCCTGCATGAGTATGTCCCGATAGGGTCAGGTCGATGCCGGAGTTGGAAATTACCAGTTTCTTCCATGCTGTAGGATCGTGCGAGAGTAGTATCTGGAACATTCCGTCCTTCACTCCCTTCTTGGCTTTTTCCAGATTGCCCAACTTGGGAAACCGGAATGCTTCGCCGTAATTCTCGATTCCCATGACTGCTATGCTGTCACCGCCTCGTCTGATGATGACCGACTCATTCATGAGGAGGTTCCATCCGAAGGAACGCTCTTTCCTTTGCAGTTTCTCGGCATCCGCCTTGCGTCTTGCCATGTTCCAACCTCTGTTGTAGATGGCATAGTCGTGATTTCCTGTCACCGAAAATACTCCGTCGTGTGCAGAGATTCTGCTCAGTGCCGTTTCAAAACCATTCAGTTCCTCTGCACTTCTTGTCACTATGTCACCCGTGAATGCCACCATGTCGGCATCCTGCTCGTTGATGAGGCTCACTATCCTGTCTACATCCTCGTCGTGCCCCATGTGGAAGGCTCCTGCGTGGAAATCGGAGAATTGTACGATTCTATACCCGTCAAACTCTTCTGGCAGATTGTCGAAGTACAATGTCTGTTCATCCACTATGAAATGTCTGCTACCGTAGGCGTATCCGAATAACACTATCGCGGCAATGACTGCAAACACGATTCCAATTCCGATAAGCACCTTCCATATCATGATTCCTAATTCATATTATTAATTACAATGATTCTCAGCTCTCAGCTCTAAAGTCCAAACTCATTCCCCTTGTGTCTTCCATGACGTTTCCGTCGTGATAAGCCAGGCGACCGTTTACGAATGTGCGGTTTATCTTCCATTTGAAAGTATGTTCCTCCATTGGGTTCCAACCGCATTTGCAGAAGTTCTTGCCGCCTCTCACTTGCCAGTAGGCTTCCGGGTCGATAAGCACGAGGTCAGCGTAATATCCGTTTCTGATGTATCCCCTGCGGTCTATCCTGTAGATTTGAGCAGGATTGTGGCACATCAGTTCCACTACCTTCTCTATCTGCAGCACTTCCTTGTCCACCAGTTCGAGCATTGACACGAGCGATACTTGTATGAGCGGCATTCCTGATGCGGCATGCAATGCACCGCCTACTTTGTCGCTGAGGAGATGCGGGGCATGATCGGACGATACGATGTCTATCAGTCCGTAGCTGATACCTTTTCTCAGTGCCTCTCTATCCTCAATGGTCTTCACTGCCGGGTCTGTCTTGATTCGTGTACCGAGCCAGTCATAGTCTTCGTTGCAGAACATCAGGTTGGCAATGCATGCCTCTGCGGTGATTTTCTTCTCTTCGAGTGGGGTATTCTGGAAAAGCCACAGTTCCTTTTCGGATGATACCTGCGCCACATGGAGTCTTGCACCAGTCTCCTTTGCCAGTAGCACGGCTCTGAGGGTTGCGTTGAAACAGGCTTCTGCATTGCATATCCTTGAATGGTAGCGGACAGGGAAGTCGTTCTGTCCCTTGAACTTCTTCATCAGGGATTTGATGTTGTCCTGAACGGTCTTTCTGTCTTCGCAGTGAACCATTACGAGTACAGGCGACTGCTCGAGTATTGCCCTGAGGGTCTTGTCCTGCTTTTCTGGCTTTTTGCCAAGGCTGTCATTGTCCATGTAGACTTTTACTCCGCATACTTTTTTGGGATCCAGATGCTTGAGGGTGTCGATATTGCGTTTTGTCCCGCCGAAGAAGAAGGAATAGTTCACGATGCTTTCTCTCTCGGCTTTTGCGAACTTCTCCTCAAGCAGCGGAAGGGTAGTCGTTGCAGGAACGGTGTTGGGCATGTCCATATAGGAGGTCACTCCTCCTGCGGCAGCTGCCCTGCTCTCGGAACCGATGTCGCCTTTCTCTGTAAGGCCTGGGTCGCGGAAATGCACATGGTCGTCTATAACACCGGGAATCAGATACATTCCCCCAGCATCAATGACGTTGTCATCATCTTTCTTGCCAGAGAACCTGCCTCTCTGCACACCAGTGATGAACTTGCCTTCAATGACCACATGTCCGACGAATTGCTTGCCTTCGTTTACGATGGTCGCATTTTCGATTACCGTTCTCATTCTTATTCTTTATTCACCATTCTTCATACCCCGAGCCTTAGGCGTATCACTCCGAGTAGTGCTTCACTGAATATTCCGCCACTCATCTTCGAGGTTCCTTCCACCCTGTTGACAAAGATGACCGGCACTTCCTTTATTCTGAAACCCAACTTGTGGGCTGTGTATTTCATTTCAATCTGGAAGGCGTATCCCTTGAAGCGAATGTTGTCCAGCTTGATGGTCTCGAGCACTTTCCTTCTGTAGCATACGAATCCGGCTGTTGTGTCGTGAATACTGATACCGGTCACGAATCTCACGTATTTCGATGCAAAGTAGGACATGAGCACCCTGCTCATTGGCCAGTTGACCACATTCACACCTGTGATATACCTTGAACCGATGGCCATGTCGTTGCCTTCGTCGTGGCATGCGGCATAGAGCCGCGGCAGGTCCTTCGGGTCGTGCGAAAAGTCAGCATCCATCTCGAATATGTATTCATAACCATGTTCCAGACACCACTTGAATCCCGTGATGTATGCCGTTCCCAGTCCCAGTTTGCCAGAGCGTTCAATGATGAAGAGCCTGCCTGCAAATTCGCTTTCTATCAGTCCCTTGACGATTGATGCAGTTCCATCAGGACTGCCATCGTCAATTACGAGAATGTTGAATTCTTTTTCAAGCGAAAGGACTGCACGGATTATCTTCCCTATGTTTTCCTTTTCGTTATAGGTCGGTATGATTACAATACTGTCACACATATTTAATAAATATATGACTGCAAAGATAGGTTTTTTTTTGCAATACTCCAAATAAATCATTCCAATAATGTTTTTTTGATGACGATGCGGCTGGACGTTGCATGGAAATTTACACCTGCATCCATACACTATGGACTCAACTGACCTCGTGGCGCATTCAATAATATTCTTAACATCTCGCAGAGGTTAACGAGCAAGCTCGAAGTTTGCAAAAGAGTCGAATTTCTGCCGAATTTGTGATTTTATTTGGTTAAATCGTAGTTTTTGCGTACTTTTGCGGTTGAATTTGGAAATTAATCTGATTGATTTGCTGATTTTATAGAATACGGATTTTGATTATAGATGGAAAAATATGGACAATATTCGTTTTAGGGTTTGGGAAAAAGCGTGGGGACATGAGCCTGTAAAGGTAAGCGTGCCGAGTGTACATGTGGAGGATTTCTTCGGGGAGAAGGTCTTCACCAGGAAGAGGATGGCTGACTATATCGCCGAGCCCATACTGGCACAGTTGTTCGATGTGATCGACAACGACAAGCCGCTCAGCAGGGACATCGCCGACTGTGTGGCCATCGGTATGAAGAAATGGGCCATGGAACAAGGTGCCACCCACTACACCCACTGGTTTCAGCCACTGACGGGAAGGACAGCCGAAAAGCACGACGGCTTCATAGGCATTACTCCGGACGGCAACGTGATGGAAGAGTTCTCGGGCACAGTCCTCTATCAGCAGGAACCGGACGCGAGCAGTTTCCCGAACGGAGGAATCAGAAACACCTTCGAGGCACGAGGCTATTCGGCATGGGACCCTTCATCGCCGGCATTCGTGATAGGCGACCACCTGTGCATACCTACCATCTTCGTTGCCTACACGGGAGAGGCACTCGACTACAAGACCCCGCTGCTCCGTTCCATAGCTGCACTCGATAAGGCTGCCACAGGGGTGTGCAATTACTTCGACAGGAATGTGAAACGGGTGATAACCTATCTCGGCTGGGAACAGGAGTACTTCCTTGTTGACGAAGCCCTCTACGAAGCCCGTCCCGACCTGCTGATGACGGGAAGGACACTCATGGGACATTCCGCATCGAAGAGCCAGCAACTCGAAGACCATTATCTCGGAACCATTCCAGAGAGAGTCCTGCAATTCATGACCGAACTGGAAGTAGAGGCTCTCCGACTCGGAATACCTGTGAAGACACGCCACAACGAGGCTGCTCCCAACCAGTTTGAACTGGCACCGATTTACGAGGAAGCCAACCTGAGCAGTGACCACAACCAACTGATAATGTCGCTGATGGAGAGGATAGCACATCGCCATCACTTCAGGGTTCTCCTTCACGAAAAACCATTCGGAGGAGTGAACGGTTCGGGAAAGCACTGCAACTGGTCAATCGGCACCAACACGGGAACCAACCTCCTTGCTCCGGGAAAGAATCCGTACACCAACCTGCAGTTCGTCACCTTCCTTGTGAACGTGCTGAAAGCCGTGCAGGACAACAACGGTCTGCTGAAGGCCTCCATTTCCTCCGCCACCAACGCACACCGTCTGGGAGCCAGCGAGGCACCGCCAGCCATCATATCCGTATTCCTGGGCAAACAACTCAACGATGCCCTCGACCTCATAGAGAATGCATCAGCAGACAAAGGTATAGTCATCAATGCCAAGAAGGAGATGAAATTAGGTGTGGGCAACATACCGGAAATCCTCCTCGACAACACAGACAGGAACAGGACCTCACCGTTTGCCTTCACAGGCAACAGGTTCGAGTTCCGTGCCGTAGGTTCCTCGGCCAACTGCGGTGCAGCCATGCTGGCACTGAATGCAGCAGTGGCACAGCAACTCAATCTCTTCCGCAAGGAAGTGGATGCCCTCATCGGGCAGGGTGAGCCGAAGGAGAGGGCTCTGTTTGCCGTCATCAAGAAATGTATCAGCGAATGCCATGCCGTCCGATTCGACGGAAACGGTTACAGCGAGGAATGGAAGGCGGAAGCAGAACGGCGTGGACTGGACTGCGAGACGAGTGTGCCCGTCATCATCGACAACTACCTCACCGAGCGCACCGTCAATATGTTCCGCGACACGGGAGTGCTGACGAAGAATGAGCTGATATCACGCTGCGACGTGAAGTGGGAGAACTACTCCATGAAACTGCAGATAGAATCCAGAGTACTCGGCGACCTCGTCATCAATCACGTGCTGCCACCGGCAAAACGCTACCAGTCCACTCTGCTCGGAAACGTGATGAAGACCCGGGAGGTGTTCGGGAGGGAGGAAGCCGATGCCCTCTCCCACGAGGACGAGATGCTTATCCGGCGAATTGGCGAACACATAAGATGTATCCTTGCCGAAGTGGAGAAGATGAACCGTCTGAGGGGCGAAGCCTATGAACTCCAGAACCAGAGAGCCAGGGCCATTGCCTTCCACGACAACGTGGTTCCGCTCATGGAAGAAATCCGCCGGCATGCCGATGCCCTTGAGATGGTAGTAGACGACCAACTGTGGACATTGGTGAAATATCGGGAACTGCTGTTTATAAAGTGACACAATTTTCTAAAAAATAATGTGGAAAATATAAAACCTTTGGCATATTTTTATTATATTTGCAAAATGAATTAAAAACCTATTCAATTATGAGCCAAAAGAACTTCTTCGCAGTCGATTTAGGTGCCACCAGCGGAAGGACCATACTGGGGAGCATCAGCGACGGTAAACTGGAACAAAGGGAACTGACAAGGTTCGCAAATCCCATCATCGAGGTGGGAGGACATTGTTTCTGGGACATCTTCCATCTTTACAACGAGATAATAAAAGGTTTGAAAGTCTGTGGTGACGAGGGAATAGAGATTGAGAGTGTCGGCATTGATACCTGGGGAGTGGACTTCGTCTGCTTTGGCAAGGACGGACTGCCTCTGCGGAATCCCTACTGCTATCGCGACCCTTACACTGACGGAATCATGGACGAGTTCTTCAAGGAGATGCCGAAGGAGAAGGTGTACGGGAAGACAGGAATCCAGTTCATGAACTTCAACTCCCTCTTCCAACTCTATGCCCAGAAGAGGATGGGCGACAGTGCCCTGGCAAATGCCGGCAAGATACTCTTTGTTCCCGATGCACTGACGTATATGCTTACAGGGGAGGCGGTATGCGAGTACACCATCCTTTCTACCAGTCAGATGCTCGATCCCCGGACAAAGAAGATTGACAAGGAACTCCTTGACATCCTCGGACTGAAGGAAAGCCAGTTCGGACGCTACGTACAGCCTGGCGAGACGGTAGGTGTACTGACTCCGCAGGTTCAGCGGCTCACCGGACTGGGAGCCGTGAATGTGGTGGCTGTTGCCGGTCACGACACGGGATCGGCAGTTGCAGCCGTACCGGCAAAGGACGAGCATTTCGCCTATCTGAGCAGCGGGACATGGAGTCTGATGGGAATCGAGGTGAAGGATGCCATCATCAACAAGGAGAGTTACGACAAGAACTTCACCAACGAGGGTGGAATAGAAGGCACGACAAGATTCCTGAAGAACATCTGTGGAATGTGGATATACGAGCGTTGCCGTAAGGAATGGACCGATGCTCCTACCGCCCATGCAGAGTTGCAGGCA
Organism: Bacteroidaceae bacterium; assembly: GCA_045628285.1. GTDB lineage: Bacteria > Bacteroidota > Bacteroidia > Bacteroidales > Bacteroidaceae > Colivivens. The sequence continues at coordinate 6,468 of JAZQPD010000082.1, read as the reverse complement.
GAAGCCATGAAGCAGCCGGCAGGACGGTGTATCATTAATCCCGACGACCCTCGCTTTGCCAATCCGGAGAAGATGGTGGAGACCATACAGGACTACTGCCGGGAAACAGGACAATACGTGCCTCAGGGATACGCTGAAGTATGCCGGTGCATCTTCGATTCGCTGGTAGCACGATACAAGGAGGTGTTCGGATGGCTGAAGGAAATGGCACCGTTCGAGATTGACACTCTCCATATTATAGGTGGAGGAAGTGTGAACAAATTTCTCAACAAGATGACCGAAGAGGCTCTCGGAGTGAAGGTGGTAGCCGGTCCGGCAGAATGTACTGCAATCGGAAACATCATGATGCAGGCAAAGACGGCAGGACTGGTGAAGGACGTGTGGGAGATGAGAAAAATGGTAGGGAGGATTGGTGATTCATAATTCATAATTCGTAATTAACAAATACAAATATCTATTATTATGAGAGAAGAACTTATCAGAAAAGCCTATGAGATAGCCAAGGAACGCTATGCAGAGATAGGCATCGACACAGAAAAGGTAATCGGTCAGTTGCAGGATTTCCATCTCAGCATGCATTGCTGGCAGGCTGACGACGTGGCAGGATTCGAAGTACAGGCAGGTGCCCTGAGTGGTGGCATCCAGAGCACAGGAAACTATCCGGGCAAGGCCCGCAACATCGACGAGTTGAGAAATGACATACTGAAGGCAAAGAGTCTCATTCCAGGCACTCACCGTCTCAATCTCCACGAAATCTACGGTGACTTCAAGGGTAAGGTAGTCGACAGGGATGAGGTGACTCCTGAATATTTCCAGAGTTGGATTGACTGGGGAAAGGAGAATGACACCAAACTGGACTTCAACTCCACCAGTTTCTCTCACCCAAAGAGCGGGAACCTCAGCCTTGCCAATCCCGACAAGGGCATAAGGGACTTCTGGATTGAACACACGAAGCGTTGCCGTGAAATCGCCAATGCGATGGGTGAGGCTCAGGGCGATCCTTGTATCATGAATGTATGGGTTCACGATGGCTGCAAGGACGTAAGCGTCAACCACTATCTCTACAGAAAACTCCTCAAGGAAAGTCTCGATGAGATTTTTGGGCAGGACATGCCGATGATGAAGGACTGTATCGAGGGAAAGGTATTCGGAATAGGACTTGAGAGCTTCACTGTAGGAAGCCACGACTTCTACACTGCATACGCTGCCAAGAACAACAAGATACTCACTATCGACACCGGTCACTATCATCCTACTGAGAGTCCGGCTGACAAGGTCAGTGCGGTACTGCAGTTCGTGCCGGAACTGATGCTTCACGTGAGCCGTCCTGTAAGATGGGATTCCGACCATGTAACCATCATGGACGACCCTACCCAGGAACTCTTCTCGGAAATAGTAAGAGCCGGAGCACTCGACAGGGTACACTACGGTCTAGACTATTTCGACGGCAGCATCAACCGCATCGGTGCCTATGTCATCGGTTCGCGTGCAGCCCAGAAGTGTATGCTCAAGGCTCTTCTCGAACCGTCTGCCGAAATCAGCAAGGACGAGGTGGAGGGCAAGACGTTCCAGGTACTCGCAAAACTGGAGGAAGGAAAGGCAATGCCTTGGAATGCCGTCTACGACGAGTTCTGCCTGAGAAACGACGTGCCTGTAGGCAACGGCTTCATCAGGGAGATAGAGAATTACGAAAAAGTGACAAGTCTGCGCTAAATTAAAGGATATTATGGCAAACAACGGAAGTCTGAAGAGCACCATAGCTGTGTCTCTCACCAATTATCTTGATGCCGGAGCCATCGTGGCAGGAGCAAGTGGACTCACATTGTGGAAGGAATATCTCGACCTCACGGAGATGCATCTCGGATGGCTGAACTTCATCAGCGCAAACTGTCTGGGTGCCGCCATCGGAGCCATCATCGGCGGATTCCTCGCCGACAAGTTCGGAAGGAAATTCATCTATACCTACAACCTGCTCGTATATATGCTCGGAGTGGTGTTGGTGATGCTCTCGGTCAATTTCCCTATGCTGCTCACCGGATTCCTCATTACGGGTATATCCGTGGGAATCGGTGTGCCTGCTTCGTGGACATACATCTCGGAGAGTTCTGAAATCAACAACCGGGGAAGGAATATCTGCATCTCACAGATGTCGTGGGGATTCGGACCGATGATCATCCTCCTGCTCGGAATGCTCTTCGCCCCTGGAGGCTACCTCTTCGACTGGGTTACCGGTCTTGGACATGCCATCGGCGGTGATGGTCTGAGCGAACAGGCAGTGAACGTGTTCAGTTCGAGGATTGTGTTCTTCTCTCTCTTCGTAGTTGCGTTCATAGCATGGAACCTCCAGAGAGGCCTTGAAGAGAGTGCTGAATGGAAGGCGAGCAAGGCAAGCGAGAAGGCAAGGGGCGAGGACAGCGGACTCATCCATTCCTTCAGGGTGCTGTTCTCCAATAGGGTGGCAGTGAAGACAGTGGCATTCCTCGCAGCCATCTACCTCACGTGGAATCTCGTGGCATCCGTGATGGGATTCTTCTCACCTCATATCTGCGAGACGGCAGGAGGTGTGACCAACGAACAGTCAAACTGGATGAACTGCATACAGTGGGCTACGGTAGTGGTTATCACCTTCGGACTCGCACATTTCATCGACAAGGTCAACCACAAGCCAGTCTACATCTTCGGTCTGCTGGCAGCCCTGTGTACGTGGCTGCTCGTAGTCACCATCGGAGTGAACGGTCAGGCAACCCTCTGGGCATTTGTCATCCTCTGGGGTGTGAACGGAGGTGCGTCAGTACAGATATTCTATGCATTGTGGGGCTCTGAACTCTTCCCTGCAAAGTTCCGTGCAGGTGCTCAAGGTCTGATGTTCTTCATCGTGAGAGGCCTGTCGGCTGTATGGGGACTGGTGTTCACTTATATCTATGGCGAGAATGGCGAGGGATTCACCATTGCTGCCTATTGTATGATAGCACTCCTGCTCCTGTCGCTGATAATCGGAGTCATCGGTTGCCCTAACACGCGTGGCAAGTCACTCGAACAGATAACAAAGGAAAGATATGGGGAAGACTATTAGTATCTTGGACGGGCGTCCGGAGTTGAAGACCGTGATTGACGAGGTGGCTGAAGTGACTGGTTACCTGTGGCAGAAGGGTTGGGCAGAACGTAATGGCGGAAACATCACCGTGAATATCACAGGGCTGGTGGACGACGAAATCCGTGGCATGAAAGCCATTGCACCGGTGAAGGAAATAGGGAAGGTACTTCCATATCTCAAAGGCACTTATTTCTATGCCAAGGGTACTGGCAAACGGATGCGCGACCTTGCAAGACAGCCTATGGCGAACGGTTCCATCATCAGGATATGTGACGATTGCAAGAGTTATGAAATCATTGCCGACGAACCGGTTCTGCCAACCAGCGAGCTGCCGTCACACCTCGCAATGCAGAATTGCCTGATTGAGACTGGCAGCAGATACAAGGCCACACTCCATACCCATCCTATCGAACTGGTGGCAATGAGCCACAACAGGAAGTTCCTTGAACCTGGGGTGATGACAAAGACTCTGTGGAGTATGATTCCCGAGACACTTGCCTTTGCTCCGCTCGGACTGGGAATCGTACCTTATGAACTGCCTGGAAGTGTCAGGCTCGCCGATGCCACTCTGGAACAAATCAGGAATTTCGATGTGGTGATGTGGGAGAAGCACGGCGTGTGTGCCGTAGGTCTCGACATCATGGATGCTTTCGATCAGGTTGACGTACTCAACAAGGCTGCAAACATCTACATGTGTGCCAAGAGTATGGGATTTGAGCCTGAAGGCATGACTGACGAGGCAATGAAGGAAGTACAGGATGTGTTCCATCTTCCTAAGAAAAGGCCTTGCTGAAGATTAATGATTAACAGTTGGCTGGTAGCAAATTGGGTATGAATAGTGATGTTTTAAGAGGAAAGAAGGCTGCCTACTACACACTTGGCTGCAAGCTGAACTTTGCTGAGACCTCCACTCTCGGACTCCTGCTGAAAGAACTGGGGGTGGAGGCCGCAGCAAAGGGCGAGCCTGCCGACATCTGCATCATCAACACCTGTACCGTGACGGAAGTGGCTGACAGCAAGGACAGGCAGATGATCCATAGGGTGGTGAATGCCAATCCGGGTGCTTTTGTTGCCGTGACGGGCTGCTATGCCCAACTGAAGCCACAGGTCATCGCCGGCATCGAGGGAGTGGATCTCGTTGTAGGTGCCGAGAGCAAGAGTGAACTCATAGGGAAAATCTGTGAGAAGTTGGGTGGCACGCATGGCTGTGAGGATGAAACGGCACCTGAGGCTGCCGGATTCTTCCCTGCGTGTTCGCGGGGCGACAGGACGAGGTATTTCCTGAAAGTGCAGGACGGATGCAATTACTTCTGCACCTATTGCACTGTTCCACTTGCCAGAGGACGAAGCCGCAACGGATCCATAGCATCCATAGTGGATCAGGCACGACGTGTTGCCGATGAGGGTGGAAGGGAAATTGTCATCACAGGAGTCAATACGGGTGATTTCGGGCGGTCGACGGACGAGAACTTCTTCGACCTCATAAAGGCATTGGACAAGGTGGAAGGAATAGAACGCTACAGGATTTCAAGCATCGAGCCCAATCTGCTGACCGACGACATCATTGATTTCTGTGCCGGCAGCAGGGCATTCATGCCGCATTTCCATATTCCACTTCAGTCCGGTTCGGACGAAGTGCTGAAACTGATGCACAGGCGTTACACCACCGGTTTCTTCCGCCAGAAGATAGAGAAGATAAGGCAGGTGATGCCCGACTGCTTCATCGGAGTCGACACGATTGTAGGAATGAGGGGCGAGACCGACGAATATTTCGAACAGGCATACAAATTCATCGAAGGGCTGGACATCAGTCAGTTGCATGTCTTCAGTTATTCTGAACGCCCAGGCACCAAAGCCCTTGAAATACCTTATGTGGTAAGTCCACAGGTGAAGCACGAGAGGAGTCAGAGGCTTATAGCCCTATCCAATCGGAAACTCCATGATTTCTATGCCCGTTTCATCGGTACGGAACGCCTTGCGCTTATGGAACATACTGGCAACAGGACAAAACCCATGAATGGTTTCACCGACAACTACATCCGAATAGAAATGGAAAATCATCCTCACCTTGACAATCAGATAGTGAAGGTGAGGATGACTGGATTCAATGCCAAGGGAGACGCGTTATTGGCAGACTATTGACAGCAGGCTGTTAAAATCTCAACTGGAGTTGGGTTACCCAGCGGCTTGTGTGGCCGCCTGTTGCAGGGTCCTTGTACTGGAAGAGTGAGGAGATACGGCACTGCTTGTGAAACCACCACTGCAGTCCTGCCATGTAGTTCCTTGTGGCATCGAAGATATGGATGTTCCTGTCGAGGTATTCATAGTCAAGAATCACATCCACTCTCTGCTTTGGCAGTACATGGAGCCACGCTTCGCCGTATGCTGTCTGCGAAGGGGTTCCCTCGTTCCATCCGCGTATGTATTCGCTGCGGAGATAGAGGGGAGCGGTCTTTGCCTCAAATCCGAGCGAAACCCTCTGGCGCTTGTAGTTCTGTCCCGACAGGAACTGGCCGTAAGGGTCGTTTGCAATGGCGAAACCGGTACCGAGGTAAGCCGATGCAGCAAGGGTGAAGTTCTTCACCGGACTGAAACCAAGTTTGAGAACCAGGTCCTTCTGGGTGTTGTTGTCGGACTTGTTCATGCCGCTACCGTTGAAGAGTCCTGCGGAATACGACAGGTATTTGTGACCGTCGGCGGCAGGCAGTGCATTGCCGGAAAGGGTGAGTCCAAAGTCGCGGCCGGCATAGTTTCCGTAGACGGGATCGCCTGCCATTCCTGCCATGTAAGCCACACCGTCGTGGAAATAGATGTTGCCCACTGCAGTAGGCGACATGGGATTTTCTATCGAGAAGTCAGTCTTGTACTGGCCGAACTTCACACTCAGTTCATCACAGATGCTGTATTGTCCCCAATATTCATGGAGTACCTTGTCCGATACCTTTGAGGCAACATCAAGCATAAGGTACATCTTGAGTTTCGGAGTCAGTTCTGCCGTTGTCATCAGCATGAAGCGCGACAGTTCGAATCCGTCGGTCTTCTCGCCGTCTGCATCGGTAACATTGTAGTTTGCCTGACCATAACCTTCGAGAGTGAATCTCATGTCGCCGGCGTCTACGTGAATCTTTTCCTGTGCGGAAGCCGTCGGTGAACTCAGGCACAGAAATACACAAAGTAAACTGAAAAACAAATCTTTTACCATAATCTATAAATTTTAGACCCTGCAAAGGTAGTAAATAATGTTGAATGACGCAACTTTCTCATGAAAAATCGGCTCACTTGCAAAATAAAAGTAAAATTTCATTGTCTTTCAAAATAGGCACTTTTTAAAGTGGACTCAATAAAGTATTCCGTACTGTTGACCTCTATTTTGC
>JAZQPD010000081.1:0-8212 GCA_045628285.1 Bacteroidaceae bacterium | reverse complement strand
CCTAAACAATGGGAATGTTGACCTCTCTATTTGATGGCAGAAGCATATCATCTATCATTTTGTAAGCACTCTTTATGTATCCGACTTTTTAAAGTGGACTCATTTATTTTTATTTCAGTACCTGCAATATCGGCGGCACCTCAGCATAATCCAAATGAATTTGGTTCTACGTTCGGTTTGCACGATATTTCCGAGGTGCATCCTAACTTGTTTATTCGCTTGTGTCTTGAAGCCCAGCGTGGTCTTGGACGGTGACGGAACCGATGCTAAGCCGAGACGGACTCAAGGTTGAACTGAGTGCATCTGCGTTCAACACCGACTTCGTCTGCGCTCAAGTCAGACCTCATCGCCGCTTGACTCCGACTTTGACCATGCCTGGGTGCGAGCAGACGAGCGTCATTACACACATTTTTAATAAAAAAGATAAAAATTTGTGTTTTTTAAAGAGTTTTTATTACCTTTGCAGGTAAATGATATTAACAGTCCATAAATTGAAGCTACGGATATGGTTAATTTTAAAGTACAATTTTTCTTAGACTTAAATTAATAAAATATGTATACACAAGAACATGGATTTTATGTTGCTCATGGTTCCAAGGGACCCATCAGCATTCCCAGTAGGATGGTAAACCGTCATGGATTGATTGCTGGCGCAACAGGTACTGGCAAGACCGTCAGCCTGCAGGTGCTGGCGGAGAGTTTCTCACAGGCTGGTGTCCCTTGCTTTATGGCTGACATGAAGGGGGATCTATCGGGTATCAGCCAGGCAGGCAGGATGACTGATTTCATCCAGAAACGTTGCACGGAATTCGGTATTCGTGATCCTCAGTTTGCGGGTTGTCCGGTAACCTTCTGGGACGTATTCGGCGAACAGGGTCATCCTATGCGTACCACTGTGTCCGAGATGGGTCCACAGCTCCTTGCACGGCTCATGAACCTCAACGACACTCAGAGCGGAGTGCTCGAAATACTCTTTCGAGTTGCCGATGACAGGGGACTGTTGCTAATTGACATCAAAGACCTGAAATCCATGCTTGCCTACATGGCAGAACACGCAAAGGAGATTTCAAAGACTTACGGTATGGCATCACCAGCCAGTATTGGTACCATCCAGCGGCAGGTGCTGACTCTTGAAAGTCAGGGTGCAGCCAGTTTCTTTGCTGAGCCTGCATGTGACATCCACGACCTGATGCGCCAGCAATGCGGAATGGGGGTAATGAATGTTCTTGCTGCCGACAAACTGATGCTCAATCCAAAACTTTATTCATCATTCCTCCTCTGGCTTCTTTCTGAACTTTATGAGACCCTTCCAGAGGTGGGTGATCAGGAACTGCCTAAACTTGTCTTCTTCTTCGATGAGGCACATACTCTCTTCCAGAATACAGCCCCAGCGCTGGTCGACAAGATTGAACAGGTTGTGCGTCTGATCAGGAGCAAGGGAGTGGGTGTCTACTTTGTCACCCAGAATCCAGCCGACCTTCCTGACAAGGTACTCGGCCAGCTCGGCAACCGCATCCAACATGCCCTCCGTGCCTTTACTCCAAAGGATCAGAAGGGTGTGAAGGCAGCAGCTGAGACTTTCCGCGAGAATCCTGAATTCAACACCGCTGACGCTATTTCCGAACTTGCTACAGGCGAGGCTCTCGTCTCTTTTCTGGATGAGAGCGGAACTCCATCCATAGTGGAAAGGGCGAGAATCCTCTTCCCTCTGAGCCAGATAGGAGCCATTGTGCCGATGCAGCGACAGCAGATTATGATGTCGTCAGCCGTTGTCGGCAAGTATGACAAGATTGTCGACCGTGAGAGTGCTTTTGAAGTACTCCTTGCACAGAGTGAGCAGGAGGCTGTAGCACAAGCTCAGGCAGAAGCTGCCGCCCAGCAGGAAAGGGAAGCTGCCAGACAAGCCAAACAGGCTGAGAAGTCTGGGAAGAAAAATAAGGATGTGCTTGGGGGCATCATAGGTGCGGTTGTCGGTTCTGTGATTACCAGTGTCACCCGTTCTGCCGGCAACACTGTAGCGAAGAGTATTTTCGGTTCGAAGGCAAGCAATGCCGGTACGAGCATAGCGAAGCAGGCTACCTCTACAGCAGTAAGGTCACTCACACGGGGAATCTTGGGCAATCTGCTGAAATGATGAAGGAGAACATGTGCCGATGGTTTTGGCTCGATTATAAACCTTAAATGACGATGATGAAAATGGAAAAAATCTTATGAAGATACTTCATAAAATATGTAAATGATGTTAAAAATGAGATTAACACCTTATTATATATGGTCGGAATGTTTTTTTTTACTAATTTTGCAGCGGAATTGCATAGTTGGGGGCTGGAGGTGATGAGCGAGAGCCTATCCGCTGCAAAAAAAAGAAAAGAATGAAGAATCTGGTAATTGTTGAGTCTCCAGCCAAGGCAAAGACTCTTGAGAAGTTTCTTGGCAAGGAGTACAAGGTTATGTCCAGTTATGGGCATATCCGTGATTTGAAAAAAAATGATCTGAGCATTGAAGATGGATATGACCCAGAATATGAGATTCCGTCGGACAAGAAGAAAGTTGTAGCTGACCTGAAGAAGGCATCTTCTGCCGCTGAGACCGTATGGCTCGCTTCCGATGAGGACCGCGAGGGAGAGGCAATATCATGGCATCTTGCCCAGGTGCTCGGACTTGATACGGAGAGTACGAAAAGAATCGTATTCCACGAAATCACCAAGGACGCAATCCTCGAGGCTATCAAGAATCCTCGTAACATAGATATCAATCTGGTAAATGCACAGCAGGCAAGAAGGGTGCTTGACCGTCTTGTGGGGTTCAAGCTCTCACCAGTTCTATGGAGAAAGCTGAAGCCATCGCTCTCCGCAGGGCGTGTGCAGTCGGTGTCGGTAAGGCTCATAGTGGACAGGGAGAAGGAAATCGAGACTTTCCAAGCTGAATCAAGCTACAAGGCCGTTGCCGTGTTCAGTGATGGCGAAAATGAGTTTAAGGCAGATTTCAACAGGCGTTTCAAGACTGAGGAAGATGCAGGTGCATTCCTGCAAACCCTCACAGGAAAGACTTTCAGGATTGCCGAGATTGCCAAGAAACCGATGAGTCGCGTGCCGGCTCCTCCTTTCACTACCTCTACCCTCCAGCAGGAGGCTTCACGCAAACTGGGATTTACAGTATCTCAAACTATGATGATTGCCCAGCATCTGTATGAATCGGGACTCATAACATATATGCGTACTGACTCCGTAAACCTCTCCACCCTGTGTCTTTCTACAAGTAAGGCAGAGGTGACCAGTATGTTTGGCGAGGCTTATTCAAAGACTCGGAACTACCATACGAGTTCAAAGGGTGCTCAGGAGGCTCACGAAGCTATCCGTCCAACCTATGCCAGCAACCATGAGATAAAGGGTAACGCTCAGGAGAAGAAACTCTACGACCTTATATGGAAACGCACGCTTGCCAGTCAGATGGCAGATGCAGAAATCGAGAAGACTACCGTAACCATCGAGGCTGACGGCATTGACGACCAGTTTACGGCTACCGGCGAGGTGGTAAAGTTCGACGGTTTCTTCCGTGTGTACAAGGAATCGAACGATGAGGAACTTGACAATGAGGACGAGACTATGACTGTCCTTCCTCCGCTCCAGGTTGGCCAGGTGCTGACAAGCAATGAAGTGGTTGCTACCCAGCATTTCACTCAAGCTCCGTTCAGATACACAGAAGCCAGTCTGGTGCGCAAGCTCGAGGAACTGGGCATCGGTCGCCCTTCTACCTATGCTCCAATCATCTCAACCATCCAACAGAGAGAGTATGTGGAGAAAGGCAACAAGACCGGTGAGAAGCGTTCGTACAACATCCTCACCCTTGCAGACGACAATATCAGCAAGACTACCAAGAGTGAACTTATCGGCAACGACAAGGGCAAGCTCCTCCCTACGGACATTGGAGTGGTAGTGAATGACTTCCTCCTGAAATACTTCCCAGAAATCATGGACTATAACTTCACGGCCAATGTGGAGAAGGAATTCGACAACATAGCTGAGGGAAAGAAGGAATGGCATGTCATGATTCAGGATTTCGACAAGGACTTCTCTCCACTCATTGCCAACACCCTCAAGGACAAGTCGGAGCACAAGGTCGGAGAGAGATTCCTCGGAAACGACCCTAAGACTGGCAAACCAGTAAGTGTGAAGATTGGCCGTTTCGGTCCTGTGGTGCAGATCGGTTCCGCTTCTGACGAGGAAAAGCCTCAGTTTGCCCAGCTGAAGAAGGGCCAGAGCATACAGAGCATCACATTCGAGGAGGCTATGGAACTCTTCAGCCTTCCCCGTACACTCGGCAAGTACAAGGACAAGCCCGTAACAATCGGTGCAGGACGATTCGGACCGTATGTGCTCTACGACGGAAAATACACCTCCCTTCCTAAGGACTATGACCCTATGAAGGTGGGTCTGGCTGCTGCAGCCCAACTCATCGACCAGCATCGTGAGGCTGAAGCAAAGAAACTGCTCCAGACTTTTGCCGAGGATGAGGAACTGCAGGTTCTCAACGGGCGTTGGGGGGCATACATAAACTACAAAGGTACAAACTATAAGATTCCTAAAAAATATAAAGACCTTGGCGAATTGTCCTACGAGATTTGCATGGAGATTGTGAATGGATGACGATCCTTCGACAGGCTCAGGAACCGACGATAACGATAACGAAAACGAAAACGAAAAGCTGAAGTTGAATTATGAAATACAAAAGCCGTAAACAAGTAATGCAGGAGCGTGACAAGGCTCTTGCAGAAGAGGGGAAGCCTCTGAAGAAGAATTGGGTGATGTTTGTAATCGTTCTCGCACTCTATCTTGCCTTCCTCTATTGGGTAAAGAGTTGGTGGGGACTCCTGGTGGTTCCGTTCATATTCGACCTGTACATCACGAAGAAAATAAAATGGACATGGTGGAAGGAACTTGAAAGCCCTGTGTCGCGCACCATCATGAGTTGGGTAGACGCACTCGTATTTGCTCTTGTGGCAGTGTATTTTGTCAATAACTTCTTCTTCCAGAACTACAAAATTCCAAGTTCTTCGCTGGAGAAGTCACTTCTCACAGGCGACAACCTGCTTGTCAGCAAGCTCAGCTATGGTCCGCGCATTCCGCAGACACCACTCACTATGCCACTCACTCAGCACACACTGCCTATCACGAACACGAAGTCGTATGTCGACTGGCCGCACTGGGAGTATCGCAGAGTGAAGGGACTGGGACATGTGGAACTCCAGGATATCGTGGTCTTCAACTACCCTGCAGGCGATACGGTTGCACTCAACTACAACTACGACTTCTATCAGCTCTGCTATTCTTACGGTGTCGAGGCTGCCCTACAGCAGGGATATTCGTTTCCTGACCGCAAAACCCTCTCTACAGAGGAGCAAATGCAGCTCTTCGATCAACTCTATACGGTTGGAAAGCAGATTATAGCATCCGACCCAGGACAGTACGGCGAAATCACGTATCGTCCTACTGACAGAAGAGAAAACTACGTGAAACGCTGTGTGGGACTCCCTGGCCAGACACTAGAGATAAGAAACAAGGTTGTCTACAATGACGGAAAGGCACAGCGCCAACCTACTGATGCCCAGTGGAGATACTTCATCTATGCAAGGGGGCCTATATCCGACAAACTCCGTGCCGAACTCAATATCAGCGACGAGGATTACCTCCAGTGGAATGACCGTCCTACTGACCCACGTCAGGAACACCAGATGGGTATGCCACTCACTGACTATACCCGTGAGGCACTCCTTGCACACAAGGAACTCATCGACAGCATAGTGGCTGCTCCGGCAGCAATGGGTGATGTCCTCTATCCACTCAACCATGACTACGGCTGGACCCGCGATGACTACGGGCCTGTATGGATTCCGAAGAAGGGCGAAAAACTCCATCTCACACTGGAGAACATCGCCATCTACGACCGCCCAATCCGTGTGTACGAGGGCAACGACTTGAAGGTGAAGGACGGAAAGATATTTATCAACGGAAAAGAATCCTACGAATATACATTCCAAATGGACTACTACTGGATGATGGGCGACAACCGGCATAATTCAGCCGACAGCCGTTACTGGGGATTCGTACCGGAAGACCACGTAGTAGGCAAACCTATATTCATCTGGTACAGCACTTGTCCTGACGCGCTTAATCCAGAGGCTCCAAGTGTCCGTTGGGACAGAATATTCAAGTTGGTAGACAATATCAAGTGATAATAAAAAGGCTGATAGCCGACAGCTGAATGCCTTGGATACAACTTTACAACAACAAAAAAACAACAATTATGGCAAAATGGGTATGTCCAGTATGTGGATATGTACACGAAGGTGATGAAGCTCCAGAACGTTGTCCTCAGTGCAAGGTTCCGGGAAGCAAGTTCACAAAGATGGAAGAGGGCGGAGCCCTTGAGTTTGTAACAGAACATGAGCTTGGCATTGCAAATGCCATTCCGGATGGTGCCGACGGCGATTTCGTACGTCAGGGTCTGAAGGATCATTTCATGGGTGAATGCACAGAGGTAGGCATGTATCTCGCCATGAGCCGTCAGGCTGACCGCGAGGGCTATCCTGAAATAGCAGAGGCATTCAAGCGTTATGCCTATGAAGAGGCAGACCATGCATCACGCTTTGCAGAGATGCTTGGAGAAGTAGTCTGGGACACTAAGACAAATGTAGAGAAGCGTATGCTCGCCGAACAGGGAGCCTGCAAGGGCAAGATGGATATTGCCAAGGGTGCAAAGCAACTCAATCTCCATGCCATCCACGATTCAGTTCACGAGATGGCAAAGGACGAGGCACGCCATGGTTCCGGCTTCGAAGGACTCTTCAACCGCTATTTCAAGAAGTAAGGATTTGCTTACAATAATAACACATCAGAGGCGAGGACAGAAAGGTCTTCGCCTCTGATATATCAGGAAATTAGGAATAGTAAAAAGCAGAAGATGAAAAGTTGAAAAATCATATACAAATGCTATTTTTTTTGCAGTTTCACGCATTTTTACTAAATTTGCAACTTAATTGACTGTATTATCTGTAAATAACTTAAAATTCAAACATAAAATGGCACAGGAAGATATCTTTAAGAAAGTAATTTCTCATTGTAAGGAATATGGGTTTGTATTTCCTTCAAGCGACATATATGATGGTCTGGGAGCAGTCTATGACTACGGTCAGAATGGTGTGGAACTGAAAAACAACATCAAGCAGTATTGGTGGCAGAGCATGGTGCTCATGCACGAGAATATCGTCGGCATCGACTCTTGCATCTTCATGCACCCAACCATCTGGAAGGCATCAGGACACGTAGATGCATTCAATGATCCGCTAATTGACAACCGTGACTCCAAGAAGAGATACAGGGCTGACGTCCTGATTGAAGACCAGATTGCCAAGTACGACGAGAAGATAGACAAAGAAGTGGCAAAGGCAAAGAAACGTTTCGGCGATGCCTTCAACGAAGAACAGTATCGTTCTACAAGTCCACGAGTGCTTGAAGAGCAGAAGAAAAAAGACGAGCTCCACGAGCGCTATCAGCAAGCAATGAATGCCAACGACCTCGACGCTCTCCGCCAGATTATCCTCGACGAGGGTATCGTATGCCCTATCAGCGGTACGAGAAACTGGACTGAGGTACGCCAGTTCAACCTTATGTTCAAGACTGAGGTGGGCAGTACGGCAGAAGGTGCGTCTACCATCTATCTGCGTCCGGAAACGGCTCAGGGTATCTTCGTAAACTACCTTAACGTGCAGAAGACCGGAAGAATGAAGATTCCTTTCGGAATTGCACAGATCGGTAAGGCTTTCCGCAACGAAATCGTTGCACGCCAGTTCATCTTCCGAATGAGGGAATTTGAACAGATGGAAATGCAGTTCTTCATCAAGCCGGGAACAGAACTCGACTGGTTTGCAAAGTGGAAGGCAACACGTATGGCATGGCACCAGAATCTCGGTTTCGGTGCAGAGAACTATCGTTTCCACGACCATGACAAACTGGCTCACTATGCCAATGCCGCTACCGACATCGAGTTCAGGATGCCGTTCGGATTCAAGGAAGTGGAAGGAATCCACAGCCGTACGAACTTCGACCTCAGCCAGCACGAGAAGTACTCGGGCAAGAGCATCAAGTACTTTGACCCTGACCTGAACGAGAGCTATACTCCGTACGTAATCGAGACAAGTATCGGTGTTGACCGT
>JAZQPD010000080.1:0-14738 GCA_045628285.1 Bacteroidaceae bacterium | reverse complement strand
ACGGCCCTTCACATCTACCTGCGTAGGAAGTATTTCCGAATAGGCAGGCACGAGCAATACATCATCGAATGTAAGCCCCTTTTCTACAATTCTGTTATTTTCCTTCATTATTCTGTGGGTTGTTGAGTACTGCGTTAGCATTCCAGAGGTTGATTCTTGGCTTGCCTGGAAGGACTGCGTTGAGGATGATGCCTACGATTGCTGCAATGGCAAGTCCGGAGAGTGAGATGCTTCCGAAGGATACCTGGTCGTTTGCACCGTATTTGATACCTATTGCAAGCACGAGGATGAGTGCTGCAATGATGACATTGCGTGAGTTGGTGAAGTCGACATTTCCTTCGGATACGTTGCGGAGTCCGACGGCTGCTATCATACCGTAGAGGATGAGTGACACGCCTCCGATTGTTGCAGACGGCATGAGGCTGATGAGCATTGCGAACTTAGGGCAGAAGGAGAAGAGGATTGCGAGAACGGCAGCGATGCGAATCACCAGCGGGTCGAATACGCGTGTAAGGTTGAGCACGCCTGTGTTTTCACCGTAAGTGGTGTTTGCCGGTGCTCCGAAAAGTGCGGCAATGGATGTTGCAAATCCGTCACCGGTAAGGGTGCGGTGGAGTCCCGGTTTCTCAAGGAAGTTCTCGCCTACGGTAGAGCTGATGGCACACATGTCGCCGATATGCTCAACGATGGTTGCAAGTGCGATTGGTACAACGGCAATGATAGCTGAAGTGATGAGTCCCCAGTCGGGATTGTCGAATACAGCAAGTACTGTGCTCTCACGAGCTACAGGAAGTCCTATCCATGCAGCATCATGAAGAGGTGCGAAGTCAACCTCGCCCAGACAGGCTGCAAATATGTAACTGACAAGCACACCTATCAGAATAGGTATGATGCGGAATATCTTTCTTGCCCAAACACTGCAGATGATGACTGCCAGAATGGCAACAAGTGCGACGCCCCAATTGGACTGGCAACTTGAGATTGCCGTGCCCGAAAGGGTGAGTCCGATGGCAATGACTACTGGTCCTGTTACTACAGGTGGGAAGAATTTCATTATCTTCTCAATGCCATAAATCTTGATGAGTGAGGCAACGATAAGATAGACCAGTCCTGCACAGAATACACCTATGCAGGCATAGTCGAGTGCAAGAGTTTCGTTGAGTCCAGCCTCGACACCCATTGCCTTTACTGAGGCATACCCTCCTAAGAAAGCAAAAGAAGATCCCAGAAATGCAGGAACCTTCATCTTAGTAATGACATGGAAAAGGAGAGTACCGATACCGGCGAAGAGCAGAGTGGTAGCAACTGGCAGGCCTGTGATGGTTGGTACGAGCACAGTTGCTCCGAACATGGCAAACATGTGCTGGAATCCTAACAATAACATTTTGGGATATCCCAGCTGGCGGGCATCCCTGATTCCCTGAGGAAACGAAGTCGTTGTGGTTTGCATTTTCAAAAAGTTTGTTCGGGTTGCAAAGTTATATAGAATTTTGTATATACGCAAGAAATGTAAAAAAAAGTTTATTAACTTTAATTTTTTTTTAAAATATTGAATTGTGTATGAAGTTTTATCTCTATCTTTGTAAGTACAATTCGGAAAATGTACTTACTTTAATATCATTTCTAAATTTTTGGTTTTATGAAAAAATTATTCTTACTTACTGCAATTGCAACACTCAGTTTCATGAAAGTTGCAGCACAGACCAACTTACAGGTGTTCTATGACTTTGGCGACGACCGTAAGCAGTTCACGACTACATTTGAAATGTTCAAGGCAGACAAATGGGGTGACACGTTCTTCTTCATTGACCATGACTTCAAGACAAGGTCAAAGGATGATGTCTCTCTTCAGGGTGGCAACGAGGCTCCTTGCGGAACTTACTTTGAAATCGCAAGAGGTCTGAACTTCTGGCAGGACACAAAACTGGCTCCGTTCAGCCTTCATGTAGAATACAACGGTGGTGTCTATAACAGCTATCATATCAACAATGCCTGGCTCTTCGGTGTGAACTACTTCCTCCACAGTGCAGACTTCAAGAACACGCTGACACTGGAGGCTATGTACAAGACTATTGCTCACAAGGATCAGGACGCTCCTCTCCAGTTTACTGCTGTATGGGGAATGAAGGACATCTTCGGTGTGGAAGGCCTGAACTTCTCCGGGTTCGCTGATTTCTGGTGGGAAGACCATGTATCAATCGACGATGGTGAAATCAAGGACAAGAGCACAGTGTTCATCAGCGAGCCTCAGCTCTGGTACAACGTAGGCCGTCATTTCGGTTGCCCTAACCTCAACGTGGGCGGTGAGGTGGAACTCAGTGCAGACTTCGGTACTTACGATGGCTTCAAGTGCAATCCTTGCCTTGGCGTGAAGTGGGAGTTCTAAGGAGTTAAAAGTTATCAGTTAACAGTTAACAATGAAGCTTACCCCGACTATGTGTGTTCTTGCCTTAATATTCATATTAAGATATTGCTTTATATAATATAAAAAATGAGTGAAAGAACTGTAGGAACCGTATCACGCGGAATCCGTTGCCCGATAATAAGAGAGGGCGACGACTTATCAAAGATTGTTTCACAGAGCGTGCTTGCTGCAAGCCGCGCTGAAGGATTTGAATTACACGACCGTGATGTGATTGGCATCACTGAATCCATTGTTGCCCGTGCTCAGGGGAACTATGCTTCGGTGGATGACATCGCTGCTGACATCCGACAGAAATTCGGTGACAACACTATCGGTGTCATCTTCCCGATTCTTTCGAGGAACCGTTTTGCCATTTGCCTGAAGGGAATTGCAAAGGGTGCAAAGAAAGTGGTGCTTATGCTTTCCTATCCATCAGACGAGGTGGGTAACGAGCTCGTATCTCTCGACCTCATTGAGAAAGCCGGAGTAAATCCTTATTCGAATGTCCTGACAGAGGAGAAGTTCCGTGAACTGTTCGGTGTGATCAAGCATCCATTTACTGGAATGGACTACATACAGTACTACGGTGATGTGGTCCGCGAATGCGGTGCAGAGGTGGAGATAGTATTTGCCAACCATCCTCAGGACATCCTGTTGTTCACTGATTCCGTGCTGTGCTGTGATATTCACACAAGGGCACACACCAAGAAGATTCTCAGGGACGCTGGCGCAAAACTGGTGTATGGTCTTGATGATGTGCTTGCCACTCCGCAGAATGGGGGCTATAATGAAAAATATGGTCTTCTTGGTTCCAATAAGGCTACTGAAGACAAGGTGAAGTTATTCCCGCACGGTTGTGAGGAAATGCTTTACGATATCCAGCGGACAATCCTTGCCGAGACAGGAAAGAAGGTTGAGGTCATGGTCTACGGCGACGGTGCCTTCAAGGATCCGAAGGGAAGGATATGGGAGTTAGCCGATCCTACGGTATCTCCATCACATACCGGCGGACTGAACGGTACTCCAAATGAATTGAAGTTGAAATACCTTGCAGACAATGATTTTGCTGCGCTTAGTGGTGATGAACTGAAAAAAGCCATATCTGAAAAGATAAAGGCTAAGGAAGGTAATCTTGTCGGACAGATGGCTTCTGAAGGAACAACTCCGCGCCAACTTACTGATCTCTTGGGATCTCTTATGGATCTCACGAGTGGTTCCGGCGATAAAGGAACACCTGTCGTTCTGGTTCAAGGGTATTTTGACAACTATACAAGTTGACAGTGTCAATCAATACGGCATCTTTAAGGATAGGGGCGGATATCAGTTCTGCTCCTTCTTTTTTGTCTGCTATCTCCAAGGTGTTGTTGACTTCAATCTGTACCTCATCCCAGAGGCCGTTGTCGATAAAGTACTGGAGGGTTTCTCTTCCTCCCTCTACGAGCAGACTCTGTATGCCTTCAAGTTCAGCATCAAGGTTCATACCATGGGAGAGGACAATTATCCTGGGATTGTTTCCCGCCCATGAGCGGACATCAAGACGGGGATGATCATGCTCCCATGTCTTTCGTCCTACGAGTATTGCCTGATGCTCTGCCCTGAGCTTATGGCACAGCATCTGGGTAGTGGAATTGCTGATAAGGAGCCGTTTGCCCTTGATGCCGATGATTCCATCTGCGGTCTGAGCCCATTTGAGGGTGATGAATGGCCTGTGTTGCTCGTGATATGTGAAGAACTTCTCGTTGAGTTTACGACATTCCTGTTCAAGCACACCAACTTTCACCTCAATGCCTGCATCAATGAGTTTTTTTATGCCACCTCCATTGACCTTGGCATTGGTGTCCCTTGCGCCTATCACGACACGAGGTATGCCCTCCTTTATAATAAGGTTCGCGCACGGGGGAGTCTTGCCGAAATGGCTGCACGGTTCAAGTGAGACATAAATGGTGCTCTTGCAGAGGTACTGCCGGTCTTCTTCCTTGACGGAATTGATGGCGTTCACTTCAGCATGAGGTTCGCCATGACGGTGGTGATAGCCTTCACCGATGATGCGGTCGTGGTAGACAATCACAGCACCCACCATAGGATTGGGTGCTGTGGTCAATCTTCCATTCAACGCAAGTTGAATACACCTACGAATGTATTTTTCATCTCTATTCAACGGTCCAGATATCGTTTGTTTCAAGCAGTTCTGCAAAGTTGTGATACTTCTTCTGAGACTTCACTTCTTCAATTTGGGCAGATACGCAATCATCGTATGTAGGGGCTTCTACATCACGGATTACACCCAAAGCAATTGGAAATTCACCTTCCATCATTGCCAGTTTCAACTGGAGTGTGTTGTCTTCACAATGAGCATCGTGAACAAGCACTGTAGGATCGTCAGCACTTACTATCTTCAGTCCGAATCCATCCTGTGCAAGTCCGAATTCATTGTTTTCTCCGAATATCATCCTTTCCCCATGACGAAGATAAATGGCATTTTTGGCACGACCTTCCTTTGAGTACACGCTGTCGTGAGTACCATTGTTGAAGATGACGCAGTTCTGGAGTATCTCACAAACGGAAGAGCCCTTGTGGTTGTATGCTGCCTTCAGGACCTCAACGGTTCCAGGGGCATCAGTGGCAACGGCGCGGGCAAAGAAATGACCCCGTGCACCGAAACAAAGTTCAGCAGGACGGAATGGATCTTCCACCGTTCCGTATGGACTGGACTTGCTCACGAATCCGCGAGGACTCGTAGGGGAATACTGCCCCTTTGTAAGTCCGTAGATACGGTTGTTGAGGAGAATCATATTGAGGTTGATGTTACGGCGATTAGCGTGGATGAAATGATTGCCTCCGATAGCCAGTCCGTCACCGTCGCCGCTTATCTGCCATACTGCAAGGTTCGGATTTGCGACCTTGCACCCAGTTGCGATTGCTGCAGCACGGCCGTGAATGGTGTTCATTCCGTAAGTAGCCATGTAGTGAGGCAGACGACTTGAGCATCCAATACCTGAAATGACGGCAATATCCTGAGGCGCTACGCCTATCTCTGCCATTGCCTTATGGAGTGATGCAAGGAAAAAGTGGTCTCCGCATCCCGGACACCAACGAGGTTGTCCTTTTTTATAATCTTTTGCTTCCATAAAATTCAATATTGTTTTATCAGGTTATTGAATGATTCTACTAACTCACTGACGACGAAAGGCTGACCCTTGACAAGGTTATACTGGTAAGGAACGAAACCGTCTACCTTCATGCGGAGATAGGCAGCCAACTGACCCATATTCTGTTCTGCAACCACCACTTTCCTGTATTTCTTCATGACATCAGCGGTGTTTTTTGGCAGAGGTGAGATATACTTGAAGTGAGCCAATGCCACCTTCTTCCCCTGAGCACGCATCTCGTCCATAGCCGCGTGGAGATGGCCGAACGTACCACCGAAACCAACGATAAGCAACTCTGCATCATCCTTGTCGCCGAGGACTTCGAGGTCTGGAACCTGGATATTGTCAATCTTCTGCTGGCGCAGACGTGTCATGAGATCGTGGTTTTCAGGGTTGGTTGAGATGGCTCCCGTCCTGTTGTCCTTTTCCAACCCGCCAAGGATGTGGGTGAACCCCTCGCGCCCCGGTACGGCCCAGTAACGGGTGCCGTTTTCGTTGCGCATATAAGGAGTCCATGTGCCCTTGAGTTCCTCTGGAACGAAAGGTGGATTGATGGCTGGGAATTTATCCAGTTCAGGCAATTTCAATGCTCCAGAACCGTTGGCAACATAGCCGTCGGTAAGCAGAACCACAGGAGTCATGTGCTCGAGAGCTATCTTGCATGCATTGTAGGCTGCATCAAAGCAGTCAGTAGGACTTGTTGCAGCAACGACAGGCAGAGGGGATTCTCCGTTTCGCCCGAAGAGAACCTGAAGAAGGTCTGTCTGCTCGCTCTTTGTAGGAAGTCCCGTTGCCGGGCCGCCTCGCTGAACATCGATTACAACCAAAGGAAGTTCCATGATTACGGCAAGGTTTATAGCCTCACTTTTCAGGCAGATACCAGGTCCTGAGGTGGATGTGACTGCCAATGCTCCTGCAAACGAAGCGCCGAGAGCCGACGCACAACCGGATATTTCGTCCTCACACTGAACGGTAGTCACACCGAGACTCTTATGCTTTGAGAGTTCGTGCAGGATGTCAGTAGCAGGGGTAATGGGGTAACTGCCGAGATAGAGTTTCAGACCTGCCTTCTCGGCTGCGGCAATAAGTCCGTAGGCTGTTGCCTTGTTGCCTGTAATGTCCATGTATCGTCCGGGGACTTTGTCCTTAGTCTCGATTCTGCGCACACCAGCAACTGAACTATGTGTGTTGTGACCATAGTCATATCCAGCCTGGATGACTTTTATGTTTGCCTCAGCGATAGCCGGTTTCTTTGCAAACTTGTCCTTGAGGAAATTGTATGCAATGTCCAAATCTCTGTCAAAAAGCCAGCAGACAAGTCCCAATGCAAACATATTTCTGCATTTCAACATTGATTTTGAGTCCATTCCGGAATCAGCCAGACAGTCCTTGACCATCTGTGTAAGCGGACATGCTATTACACGGTCCGGATCAATGCCCATTTCTCCCAGATAATCCTCTGAACTGAATTCAGCCTTCTTCAGGTCTGCCGGTCCGAAGGAGTCGGTATCTATAATGATTGCTGCACCTGGCTTTGCATAGCGATACTGAGTTTTGAGGGCTGCAGCATTCATTGCAACGAGTACGTCACAAAGATCGCCAGGTGTATAGACTTGTCCGGCACCGATGTGTACCTGAAATCCAGACACACCGGTCAGCGAACCTTGAGGAGCGCGGATATCTGCAGGATAGTCAGGGAACGTACTGATACTGTTTCCCACCGTTGCAGACACCGTGGAGAAGATGTTTCCGGCAAGTTGCATACCATCACCAGAGTCGCCCGAGAACCGTACGACTACATCTTCCATTTCTGTGATTTCTAATGGTTCCATTTGATAATCGGTTAATATGAATTATTCTATCAGTTGATAATCACAAACTTTCCAGCAACACCATCATCGCCCTTTTCATCTGTTGCAAGAATATAGTAGATGCCAGAGTTTGCTTTCCTTCCGTTGGCAAGCCTGCCATTCCAGATGTATGAACCGCCTATGGATGTGCCTTTGTTCACGAGCCGTCCGTTGGCACTGACAATCTTTACATGACTGCCATTCATCAGTCCCATGATTTTTATGTCACCACTATATTCCGGGCGTATAGGGTTAGGATAGACTTTCACCAGGTCTTCGTCGAATTTTTCCACAGGGTCTGTTGCATCACCCATATACGAACAAAGTCCATTTCGGGTTCCAATCAGAACTTCTCCAGTCTTGCCGTCAATGGCAATTGTGTATATTTCATCAGAGATGAGTGGGCTGTTGTCTTTCGTGAAATGATGGATGATTTCAGTACCGTCTGCATTGGTGAGATAAATGCCGTTGCTAACTGTACCGAACCACTTCCTGTTGCCTCCGTCGATGGCAATACATTTGATTGCCACTTCATTGAGCAAATAGTCGGCAAGGTCTGAACCGTCGTTTCTTGGCACTTTCACTTGGGTATATCTGAAATCCGGACTGAATACACTTGCCGGATTCTCTATCATGAAGGGCCCTTGGTTGGTACCTACCCAGATTGCTCCGTTGAGGTCTTCTACGATACAGTTCATTTCAGACAGTTTGTCTGTATAGGATTTCCCGTCTTGATTGATAAGGGACTGGATGAAGACATGTTTGTCATCCTTCACTGCATCGATGGTTCCGTTTGTGTTGATTACCAGCACTCCGGCATGATTTCCTCCAGCCGTTGTACGTCTGCAGTTTATCCATGCCCAACCTCTCTCATCGAACATCACCTGGTCGAATGTCTGGAAACCTTCTATTTCAGGATAGTAGTATGCCTTCCATTTTTTGTCAGGCTTCATGATTCTTACTATGGTGTCACATTCGTTGTTTAGCATCCAGAGATTCTTGTCGGCATCGAATGCCAGACCAGTAATTCGTACGTAATAGTCTTCGTTGGTGTCACCTGGTAAGATTGTCTGTAAAGGAGAGTTTTTCTTATAAGAGTAGTGCCGAACCAGTGAACCGTTCTGGAACTCGTAGAGTCCCGAACAGGCACAGCTCGCAAAGAAATGGCTGTCGTCATCCGGATCCTGAACCACATCGGTGACGTTTCTGTAGTACCATTCAAGTTTGTTTTCCTGTTTAGGCTTAACATCGTCGAATGCACTCCATTTGCCGTTTTCGTACATCATTATTGTCCCTTCGCGGTTGAGTTCCGGATAGTTGAAGCACCCACCAGCGACGAGGAGCCTGTCGTTGTTTTCGAAGTGCATCTTGTAGAAATAGTTCTTATTCGGTCCGTCAGGACTGATTTTTTCCACAATCCCGAGATTCGTTTCGTTTGCAGCCAATTCTTCTTTGGCATAGGCATTGAAGTCCACTTCCGACTTGATGTCTGTGGCTTTCTTTTTTATCCAGTTGGACGTATCCTGAAGATTCAGTTGCCTGTCGCCTACCATTACTCCCGAAGGAGTCTTGGCATAGATTTTCTTGTTTTTGATGATGCAACTTTCTATTTTGTCTCCAAGGGTGTACATCACGGAAAATGTCCTGTCTTTCAGGTTTACAATCAAAAGTCCGGAGTTGGTTGCTATTGTCGCTTCCGAACCGAACACTCTCAGTTCGTTGAGAGTCTTGTCATTGAGAGCCTTGTTCATGAATTCCGGCATATTGTATACCGACCCTGAAGAACTCAGCAGGTCGATATTGCCGTTATCGTACAGGATGACGAGGCTTGAACCATAGGGCGCAATGCTATAGATGCCATTGTCGCTCAGGGATGAGGCTTTGTCGTAGGTTGCCACGAACTGGTCATCGGTATCGTAACTGAACAATCCCCCATCGCATACAGTGTAGATTACACTCCCTGCCTTCACGGCCTGTGTGTGATTGGAATAGGATGCGTACACCTTCCATTCCTGAGCCTCACATGCTGATGCAAGAAGCCAGATTGCAGCAGCAAGCACGAATGAGCATTTTTTATCTTTCATTACAGACTTAACCTCTATCTTTAACCTCTAACCTACACTACACTTTCAAGAATTCACTAAGTTTGTTTACTGCTTCAGCCCTGTGGCTTATCTTGTTCTTTATCTCTTCACCAAGTTCGGCAAATGTTCCGTCATAACCTTCCGGCACAAACATTGAGTCGTAGCCAAAGCCGCCCTCACCCCGTTCTTCCGTTGTGATACTGCCTCTGACCTCACCATCGAAGAAGTGTGTCTCGCCATTGTATATCAGTGCAATGGAAGTGACAAAACGCGCCTTACGGTTCTCCTTTCCCTCCATATTCTTAAGTAAGAGTGCCCTGTTTGCCGGAGTATTATGCTCATCGCCTGCATATCTTGCACTTCTCACACCAGGGGCACCATTCAAGGCCTCTACCTCCAGACCGGTATCGTCGGCAAAGCAGTCAAAGCCATAGTATTTCTTCACGAATTCTGCTTTCTGAAGGGCATTGCCTTGGAAGGTTTCTGCAGTTTCAGGTATCTGAACATTGCAGCCGATTTCCGCCAGACTCCTGATTTCGAACTTGTCACCGATCATTGTTCTTACTTCCGCAAGTTTATGTTTGTTGTTCGTAGCAAACACCAAGGTTGGTTTCATTTTGATTTTTGATTTTATGGCATCAAATCCCTCGCCATACACACCCTGGCAGTTGTTCATGGAGATGAAGGCATAAGGGTCGATTGCCTTGATGTAATTGAATATGTTTCCAGATTGTCGTTTTCTCGCAATGAGTACCACTACCTTTCTTTCCGTCTTGGTATACCACCCCATTCCGTCGAGTACGGTCACTCCGAAACCCTTATCGTTGAGCATCGTAGCAATCTTGCTGTAGTTTCTCGAGAAAATGAAGAATTGCACTGATTGCTTGTTGCTGTTCATCACATAGTCAAGTGCCAGACCCGATATTATGAGCGTAGTAAAACCGAATACTATTTTTTCCCAGTCGTTGAAGATGAAATAACTCGATGAGATGATGATGCAGTCGATTATCATCATAGCATGTCCGATGGAAATGTCCTTGTATTTGTTCACTATCGCCATGATGATGTCAGTACCGCCCGTACTGCCGTTGTAAGCGAAACTGATTCCAAGTGCTATGCCTTCGAGGATACCGCCCAGCACTACCGCCATAAACGACTGGTCACCTACCAATCGTGGCAGTTCTCCAGTTATAGGGTCTTCCACGAGCCGTTGCAATGCCCACAGATACAACGACACCAGCGCAACTCCGTATATTGTCTTGATGCAGAATTTCAGTCCTATGACCCTTACTGCAATGATGAGCAATATGGCATTAATTACGAGGTATGAGTTCTGCACCTCGATACCTGTCGCAAAGAAGATGAGCGAGGCGATACCCGTCACGCCACCTGTCGTAATCTGGTAAGGCAGAAGGAATAGAGTCACTCCTGCTGCATAGAATATGAGTGCAATGGCTATGTAGACATAGTCCTTTGGGGAACCCAACAAATCTTTTATCTTCTCTTTCATTTCTGATGCACTATATTAACCATCCTTCCAGGTACAATGATAACTTTCATTACTGATTTGCCGTCAAGATATTTTGCAGTCTGCGCATCGGCGAGAACGGTCTTCTCAATAGTTTCCTTGTCGGCATCAGCCGGAAACTCCATTGGGAAACGGGTTTTGCCATTGAAACTGATCATCATCTTTATACTGTCCTCCTTCAGGTATTCCTCCTTGAATTCCGGCCAGTGGGCATCACATACAGTCGTAGTATTGCCAAGGCTTTCCCAGAATTCTTCTGCGATATGAGGTGCAAACGGAGCAATAAGCACCGTAAGAGTTTCCACTACCTTTTTCTTTGTGCATTTCAGTGCAGAGAGTTCATTCAGACAAATCATGAATGCAGCGATGGAAGTGTTGTAGGAGAAATGCTCAATATCTTCCGTAACCTTCTTTATGAGTTTATGAACTGATTTCAGTTCCTCCTTTGTAGGCTCTGCGCTATCCTTGGCATTTTCGGCAAAGAACCAAAGTTTCTTGAGGAACCTGTGGCATCCGTCAATTCCATTTGTGTCCCACGGTTTACTCTGCTCCACTGGACCGAGGAACATCTCGTACATTCTCAGTGTGTCGGCACCGAACCGCTCCACTATCATATCCGGATTGACCACGTTGTACATACTCTTCGACATCTTCTCTATAGCCCATCCACATACGTACTTGCCATCTTCAAGTATGAATTCAGCATCATTGTATTCTGGCCGCCATGCCTTGAAGGCTTCCATATCGAGAATGTCGTTCTGTACGATGTTCACATCAACATGGATTGGGGTGGTGTCATATTCTTTCCGGAGATTATAACTTACGAAAGTATTTGTATCCTTGATTCTGTATACAAAATTGCTTCTGCCCTGAATCATACCCTGATTAATGAGTTTCTGGAATGGTTCTTCCTTGCAACTCACACCTAAGTCAAACAGGAACTTGTTCCAGAACCGACTATATATGAGGTGACCTGTAGCGTGCTCACTTCCTCCTACATAGAGGTCAACATTCTGCCAGTATTCGTCATTGTGCTTGCTTACCAGAGCCTCCGTATTATGAGGATCCATATATCTGAGATAGTATGCAGAACTGCCTGCAAATCCTGGCATTGTATACAGTTCGATAGGGAACACAGTCTTGTTGTCAACAAGTTTGTTCTCAACAACCTTCCTGTTGATTTCGTCCCATGCCCATTTGGCGGCATTGCCGAGCGGAGGTTCACCTGTTTCTGTAGGGAGGAACTTGTCGACTTCTGGCAGAAGCAAAGGCAGACAATCTTCCGGTATCATCTGTGGGATTCCATTCTTGTAGTATACAGGAAATGGTTCGCCCCAGTATCTTTGGCGTGAGAATATGGCATCGCGAAGCTTGAAGTTCACCTTTACTCTTCCGATTCCCTTCTCGGTGATGTATTCCTTGGTTTTTGCAATAGCCTCCTTTACTGTCAGCCCATTGAGGAACTCACTGTTGCACACAATTCCTTCTTTTGCATCAAAACTCTCTTCGCTCACGTCGCAACCTTCTATGAGAGGAATAATCGGCAGATTGAAGTGCTTTGCAAATGCATAGTCGCGACTGTCATGGGCAGGAACTGCCATGATGGCACCTGTACCATATCCTGAAAGCACATAGTCGCTTACCCAGATTGGAATTTCCTTGCCGTTGAACGGATTGATGGCATAGTTTCCCGTAAACACGCCGCTTACTTTCTTGTCAATCATTCTCTCCCTCTCAGTCCTCTTGCGGGTCTCGGCAACGTATGCGTCTACTGCCTCCTTCTGGTCAGCAGAAGTGATTTCGCCTACCAGTTCGCTTTCAGGTGCCAATACCATGAATGTCACTCCGAATATCGTGTCGGCACGGGTGGTGAAGATGGTGAACGACTTGCCGTCTTTTGTGCTGAACTCCATCTCAGCACCCTCGCTCCTTCCAATCCAGTTCCTCTGGGTCTCCTTGATGGATTCGCTCCAGTCAAGTCCGTCAAGACCATCAAGGAGCCTTTGTGCATATGCGCTTACTCGCAGACACCACTGACGCATTTTTTGCTGAACAACAGGGTATCCTCCTCTCACACTGACTCCGTCAACTACCTCGTCATTTGCGAGCACGGTTCCAAGTTTAGGACACCAGTTCACCATTGTTTCGCCCAAGAAAGCAATACGATAGTTCATCAACACCTCACTCTGCTCCCTCTCGTTCATCTCATCCCACAATTTCTCCGCACCACCGATGGAAAATGTCCTGCCGGTAGTCTTGAAGGTTTCAATCAGCATTTCAATTGGTTGAGCCTTGCCGAGTTCGCTGTCATAATAACTGTTGAACATTTTCTGGAAAGCCCACTGAGTCCAATGGTAATATTCTGGAGTACAAGTTCTGACTTCTCTGCTCCAATCGAAACAGAAGCCGATCTTGTCCAGTTGTTCGCGATAACGGGCAATGTTGGCATTCGTTGTCACTTCCGGATGCTGACCTGTCTGGATGGCATACTGTTCTGCGGGAAGTCCGTATGCGTCATAGCCCATGGGATTCAGTACATTGAAACCCTGCAGACGTTTGTAACGGGCATAGATGTCGCTTGCAATATAGCCAAGCGGATGGCCTACGTGCAATCCTGCCCCAGAAGGGTAAGGAAACATATTCAGTACATAAAACTTTTTTTTGTTCTCATCCTCAGTGACTTGGTATGTGTGCTGTTCAGCCCATCTTTTTTGCCACTTCTTTTCAATCTCTTTGAAATTATACTCCATAAATATCTTCAGTTTTCAACCTCCAATCAAGGAAGTGCATAAAATTTGCGCAAATTTACAAAAAAAAATGCAAATGCCGGTATGTTTACACCTATTTTATTCAAGATTTGCAAGTTCAATCAAAAGTTCAATCAAAAGAGAACGGAGGCGGATTCATCCATGAAGGGAGGCAAATTCCTGCTACTGCTATAACGGACTCCCCGACGAACTGAAACAAACACCCTGTTCGTTATAACGTACATGCCTTGTTCGTTATAACGTACATGCCCTGTTGGTTATAACGAAGTATGGCACTTGGTTATAACCAACAGGGTGTTTTCATCAGTTGTATCCGGAGTTGCTGACAACTGTAACTGTTGTTGCCGTGCGTTATAGATGAAGTTGCTGACAACATGTCGTGTGCCACGTAAACCAAATAGCAGATGAATGTAATTATCCGTGTGTTCGTACACATAAATTGATATACATCATTAAAACTATTGTTTTTTCAATAAAACCTTGTTGTAAGAGGCACACTCTAAAAGTTTGCCTTAACTTTGCATCACAATCAGGACAAAAGCTCAGAGGAGCAATGGAAATCCTGAACCCGAATGAGTGTTGGAAACCTCATGGGCACAAATACTCGGATTAAGTATAACAATAGGATATTCAAGATCAAAAAGATTGAAAAATCTCAATAAGGTTAATAAATAAAGGTAAGATTGTAAATAGGTTAATATTTAGGTTTTAAGAAGGTTATTAATTGCGTAGGGGTGCTGTGAAGCACCTCTTACTTTTTAATTGTGAGGGGCAGTCTAAATTCGGAAACAAAGGTTAAGATTCGGAGTGCGTATGTCGTAGTTTGTCGTGGGTAATAAAAATTTGGAAAAAAATTATATTTTTTTTGCCATTATGTTTTTTTTTCATACCTTTGCAGTAGTTTTTTTGTTATATCTCACTTACAATGTGTCATAGCATATTCCCAATAAGTATT
>JAZQPD010000079.1:0-7012 GCA_045628285.1 Bacteroidaceae bacterium | reverse complement strand
GTTTGTGAAGCCAAGACTCTTGTATTCACTGTTGTAGACGCTGTTGACATTGTCGTTTGTCCACTTCTCAGTAGTGAGCGCAGCTGGATAGTTGGCATCAACTGATTCATTGTAGATGTCCATATAGACTTCTGCATTGAGGTCAAGCTGGTGTCCTTCGTCATCCTTGCTGAGGAGTTTGTAGCGGAGGTTGAACTGAGGTGTGATACGGTAAGTACTCTGGTTGTTGTATGCAAGGTTTGCAATGGCAACAGGGTTACCGTTGTTCTTCATGTCGCTGAGATAGTATGAAGAATATCCGTCAGGAACCCTGCCTGCACTTCCGTAGGTCGGCAACATATTGTAGAAGCCACCAGTCAATTGTCCTCTCTCGTCGTATTCATAGATACTCATGTTCGGCATTGCGTTGTATGCCTTTGAAAGTATGGATGATGTGCTTCCGCCATCCCAGTTACGATGGTTGTCTGTGTAAGTCAGGGAGAAGTTGGTCGAGAATCGGATTCGGTCGGACACGTCATAGTCGAGAACCATACGGGTGGAGAATCGGTCCATCTCCTGCTTGATGATGGTACCAGTCTGATGGTCGTAGCCTCCGGAAATACGGAACTTTGCCTTCTCGCCACCACCGGTAAGGGTAAGGTAGTAGTTGTGGGTTTGTCCGAACTGGTTGACTGCATCTACCCAGTCTGTATTCTTGTTGAAGTTGTAGTAATACATCGGACGGCTCTGGTCGTAGTTGAGTTCTACCATGTTGGATGTCTCACTACTTTGCTTAGGATTGAAATAAGCTTCCTTGAGCATCATGGTGTAACCGTCACCGTCGAGCATGTTCAGACCTTCTGGTGCCCATGAACCGGTGAACCGGTATGAGAAATCGATTCTTGTCTTACCTGTTGTACCACGCTTCGTGGTGATTTCAAGAACACCATTGGCACCTCTTGAGCCCCAGATGGCTGATGCGGTAGCATCCTTGAGCACCTTGATTTCCTTGATGTCTTCAGGGTTGACTGAAAGGAGGGTCGCAAACTGTTCCTCATTGTCGAGGTCGTTGAAGTCCACCTGACTCACATCGTCAGGGAGATCAAAGATATTACCATCCACTACGATGAGCGGTTCTGCACTTCCGTTGATGGAACTGACACCTCTCAATCGCATACTGGTACCTGCTCCAAGGTTTCCTGAGTTGGAGATGATGTCGAGTCCGGCAATCTTACCTTGAAGGGCTTCGTCAACTGAAGCAAAGGAAAGTCCTTCAACCTCTTCCATGCTCATGGTCTGGGTTGCTACTGAGATTTCCTTTACCGGGATGGTCAGACCGGTACTCTGAGATGCCATTTTCTTTGCCTTGATTTCCACAGGGGCAATCTGGGTGGCACTCTTCATCTTGATCTTGTACACTTTCCTGTCGATAGGGAGAACCACTGTCTGGAGTCCTACATAGGATATCTGAATCTTGTTCTTAGGATTCTTACAGGTGAATGAGAAGTTTCCGTTCATGTCTGTGATACCATGGGCAACGATACGTTTGTTGGCATCGATTTCAACTACGTTTGCGGAAATCACCACATCGATGTCATCCGATACATTACCGCTGATGACGTCACCTGGTTTTACCTGTGCGAATAAGCTTGAGCTGATAGCGAAAGCCAATGTTAAAATCAATATTCTTTTCATAATCTTTCCGTTTTTGGCTTATTCTACAATACGATATTTTGCTAAGTATTTCTTTGCAGCAGATGCTGTAGCCCAGTCGCTGTCGTAGCGTCCGCCGGCATAGCTCTTATAGTCGAGTACACCATCGATTCCATGTACCACTGCACTGGAGGATGCATCAATCTTTGTAGGGTTTGATGCAGCATTGAGCACATAGTCGCGGGTGATGATGTTGTTGGCACCGGTGACATTACGCTTGTGTCCGAGAGCATCAGTGACGTAGAGTGTGTTCTGTCCTTCATCGGAAGAGACTGTCACCTTGGCATAGACTGAAGGGTTGCCCTCTTCGTCAAGCTGGAGAGTCTGTGTTTCATATTTTGTAGGTTCCATGAATGGGAGGTCAACAAAGCAGGAATTGTCCTGGAAGTGGTTTTTGATGAAGTTCACAAGACATGTTACCATGGCCAGTCCCTTTGTCTTGATAGCTTCCTCTTCTTCTTCAGTCCATTCCGGACGCTCTTCAGGATCAATATCCAGATATAGGAGGTCGCGAATCTGCTGCCATGTCGGGAGACCCTTGCTGATGGCTTCACGAACTGCATCGTTAGTTGGAACCCATACGGTATAACGGTAGTTGTTGAAGTATTTCACGTTTGTGGCTGTTGCAACCTGAGTACCATCTGTCTTGTCGTAAGCAGGAAGTCCGTTGTTGCTGATAAATACAGTATAGCGTTTCTGTTCTGCAGTACTTGTGATGCCTACTGCGCTCAGCACTTCCACGTCGGTCTGACAAAGATCGAAGAATTCTCCGAAATTGTCCTTGTCGTTGTACATAACACTGTATACACTTTCGATTGTAGGAGTCATCGGCTTGTCGATTTCGTATGCAAAACCGTTTCCGTTACCGTTTGTCTCGCGAGTCTTGTCGTCAAACCGGATGACCTTGCATGCATCATTGTGATTCAGCTGCCATCCGCCTTGTACCATACAAGGATTGCTGCTTGCACGACCTGTTGCGTTGCTCACATAGATAGGTGCACCGTTCTTTGATATAAAATAATGCTTGTTGCATTCAATACCTGTCTTTGACTCGTTGATATGGTTGATCGTGCTGTCATCGGAGTGGACGATGGTGTGTGTTTCCAGCATGTCGCGAAGACGGTTCTTCCATTCTGTTGCAGAGATGCTGACGCTTGCGAGTTTGTTGCCGATTGTTCCTTCGCCAGTTGTGAAATCGTAATCATATTGGTATGGCGTACATGTAGGGGCTCCGTTCTTCTCGTTCCATTCGAAAAGAAATGCTCTCTGCTTTCCTTTTTCCAAAGCAAAGGAAACAGGGTCGATGTACCAGAATGCTGTGTCCTGAGGTACAAAGAAACTGAATCGTGCGCTCATGGCAAGCAGGTAGGCATAGAAGTTGCAGTCAATATCCAGAGTCTTTTCATTTACTGCGTAGTTGAATATCTTCATGTCTTGAGCAACGTATGCTGGTGCGCTGACCGCTGCGTATTTGGCTGGTGTCAGAACTTCGTTCATGATGTATACTGCACCGTTGTTTGCCAGTTTCACACTCTCTATCTTGTCGAGGTGTGTCTCGTCAAGCATTGGATCCTGTGCATCGTCCTTTATAGTCTCAAACTTGCTTGGTACACTGTTGTTGAACGACAGTTTCATCAGATTGTTGGTCAGAGCCTGGATGACTGTGAGAGGAATCTGGTCAATGGTATTGTAGATATTTGCAAAATCTGTAGGTCCATTTACATTCTTCTGCTGTTCCGGTGCGTATGCATCGATAAGGAACTTGCCACCACCGGCGAAGAAGTAATTGTAAAGAATTTCGTCAGTAGGTGCAAAAATCACGCCCATGTCTCTTTCTTTTGCTGTCTGGTTGTCAGTCCTGTACTGGTTCCATCCCGGGTCGAAATTCAGACCATACTTCACGGCGTTTCCTGTAGGATTGTTCTTAGGGTCTGTGCCCTTGTCGTTGTTGAGAACGAAACCTTCCTGAAGGGAGAAATAACGCTTCTGATATACGCTGTCTTCGCTTCCTTCATGAAGCAACCTGTATCTGTCAGTCAGTTCCTGGCTATAGAATGGAGCAGAGAAACGGTCAATCATGTGGCTGAATATGTTTGTTCTACCATTCGTACGCAGCAGTTCTGCCATGTTGGACGGAGTGAGCAACACCTTGTCCAGACGGTTGATATAACCATTCTGGCATGTGATATCCTGCTCCAGAACCTTGCTGTCATAGATGAATGCGTCGTTCTTGTCTCTTTCAGTTCCAACAATGATTGCGAAATCATTATCAGTGATGCCATTCTGACTCATCTGGCCAGGGAGGAAGTGTGTCATCATTGGGTTAGTCCCGTCCATAGCAATGTAAATACCGCCTTTGGATTCATCGCGGAACGGAGCCCAGTAGTCCTTGTCTTCCGGATTGTAGGTAGTAGGAAGCTTATCTGCTGTGAGGAATGTGATGGAATCGGTCACGTCGGCAGCAGTCTCTCTTCTCAGACACTCGCCCTTGATAGGACCTTCTGTGCTCGACATCATTTCCAGCAGGTAAGCGTTGTTTATCATTGCGGAATTCAGCAACAACTTCTTTTGTGCCAATGAGAGGGAAGAGTAGTCTTTCACTCCCCAGCTGTTGCTCTGGTAGAACTTGGCAAAGGCATCATCGTCAGCGACGAATAATGTTTTGCTACCAGTCTTTCCCAGTACTTCCGCATAGCCCAAATCGTCAATGATTTTGACGAAATTCGTGTAGGTGCCTCGTGTCTTAAGCTCCTCGTAGATGCTCTGACCAAGGAACGACGGATCCTCGTCGTCATACTTGTAGTCATCTTTACATCCAGTCGCAGCAAGGCACATAGAGGCGAGACAGAATGCGTAAAGCTTTCTGAATCGTGCGTTACAGATGCGATTGTTCATAATAGGTTTAATTTTAAATTATTCAATATTAGTATGTTGCGTATTCTTACATTCCTTTGCTACTCTTCAAACTGCCAATATGCAGTCATGGTTCATCCCTTCGTAAACTCGTGTTACCGCATGCAAATTTACAATTTTTAATCATTATTACAAAATTTTTGCAAAAAAAAGTACGTATATTCCGCGGCCGATACCCGTGCACCAATGCCATTTGTAACACGAGTATTTTGCCATGTGTAATATCAAAATTAAGCCAGATGCCACATTAAAATCAAGCCAAACGTCACATTTATAGTGGAACTGGAGACGGTTCCCTTATCCGCTTTCATAGTCCAGGGAAAGGATCGCTATGAATACAACAACGGATGCACCTTGTCGGGCACATCCGCGTTTGAATGCCTTTCGTGTCGTAATAGCCTTACTCCACGGCTATGTCTTCCTCGCCTGAATAGTTGTCGTCTCCACGATAATCAAGCGTAACAGGTCTGTTACACAGCATCTTATGTGCCTTTACTGCTACCACCTATATGCCCGGCTGTCTATATTCTTTCTTCATATTCTTTTCCTTTCAATTGATTAAAACATTCTCTTGATTGTCTTTCCACTTTTCGTGCGGATGATGTTCACCTGTCCTTTCCTTGGTGTATCGAGTCGGCGGCCCATTGTGTCGTAGATAGCATCCACTTCGTCAAGTTTACTGCCGTCCATAACCATGTTTATTGCCGTTGTTCCGTCATGCAATGTAATCATATATACGTCCTCATTTCCATTGCCTTCAATGTATGCACGGAATGGGTCAACTGTAAACGTATCTTCCAGACGCATGAAATTTTCATAGTCCTGATAGAACAGGTTTCCGTTATTTCCGCCATCAAGAGTGATAGGCTGGAAACGTCCCTTCATCGTTAATTCACCCTTTGTCACATCGGTGGTCTGTAAGGTGATGGCAGGTGACGATGCTGTTAGGGTTATACTGTCGTTGTCGCTGTCGTTTACAAATATGTATGGAACACCAGCCTTTACCTCGTCTACGGATATGAAGTCCAGTGACTTTGAAAAGCTCTTGTTCACACCCTCGAATTCGTAGAACGTCAGTCCCTCACAACTTTCTGCAGAAGGTGCAAACGGTAGTACGATTGTTCCATAGTCATCACCCGACAATATGCAGTTATAGCGTGCCTCGGTAAAGCCTGGATAGTTGTCCGATGAAGTACCGATGTAAGGCTTTTCGCTGTCGGTGAGGTCGAGGATTCTAGTTGATAATGCATCGCATTCACTAAATACGTCTTCCCCGAAAGTAGGTATGGATTGGAAAATAACTGACGACAACAAAGTCTCGCAGTAATAGAACGCTTCTTTTCCGATACTCGTGACACTGCTTGGAATGGTTACCGAAGGCAACCCCTGGCATTGCATGAATGCACGTTCTCCAATACTCGTGACACTGTTCGGGATGGTTATCGAAGTCAAACCGGAGCATAGCCTGAATGCTTCTTTTCCAATACTCGTGACACTGTTTGGAATGGTTACTGAAGGCAACCGGTAGCAATTATAGAATGCACGTTCTTCAATACTCGTTACACTGCTTGGAATGGTTACCGAAGTCAAACTCGTACAAGCATAGAATGCACTGTTTCCAATACTCGTGACATTACTGTCAAAGTGAATGTGTCCTATGCCCAATTCATATACGTTGTCGGCATCGTAGTATGCCGCTCCAAAGACATCTTGATTATATGGTGTCAATTTCTGATTATCTGATGTCGTGTACCATATTTCATTGTCCTTGGCTTCTGGAATAATCAACTTCTCTGCCGTTGCCGGAAAATGGCAAAGTTCGTCCATGAATTCCTTATTGCAATAGGTACATTTATAGTATCCGTATTTGCCTGTAGAGGTTGTGGTCGGTATGATTCCGTATGCCGCAACTTCAGAATAATGTTTGCCGTCAGGTGACTTGCTGCATATTTCATAGTTGTAATATTCCCCATTATCGTTGCCGACAAGATAATTGCCGGAGAACACCGGATAACTGTCCTTGCCCAACTGCTGACGCCATTTCGCGTCAACCTTGCTTCCGTTCAGCAACCAGCACACTTCACCGTTTGCAAAAGCATCGCTGCCCAGAGTTTCTACATTACGAACCTTGCCGGTGCAATTACCATCATAACCATTTATCGCATTGTTGCTGACACCAGTAAGTGAGTAGCAGTTCTCTATGCTGTATGTTACATTCGGATTGCTATACACCACAGCAGTAATGCCACCGCCATCAGAGTAGATGTGCCCCACATTAAAGCAGTTTGTAATCTGGGCGTTCACCCAACATGAGCTGGTTATGCCGCCGCCCCATGCCACCGTGGCCGCATTGTAACAGTTGTCAATGAGTCCGTATGCCATGTCGCCGCAGATGCCGGCGTTCCAT
>JAZQPD010000078.1:0-11300 GCA_045628285.1 Bacteroidaceae bacterium | reverse complement strand
GCAGAGAGCGGCATGACCTTCGTTGCAATGGTAGATGTCTGGAGTGATACCAAGTTTCTTCAGTGCGAGCACACCGCCGATGCCGAGCAGGATTTCCTGCTTCAGGCGGTTCTCCCAGTCACCGCCATAGAGGGAGTGGGTGATGGAGCGGTCGAACTCGCTGTTGAGTTCGTTGTCGGTATCGAGGAGGTAGAGGCTTACGCGCCCTACATTCACCTTCCATACGTAGGCATGAACTGTGTAGTTGTTGTAAGGTACGTCGATTACTATTGGCTGGCCGTTTTCGTCGATGGCATGCTCGATAGGAAGCTGTGCGGAGTTCTGGGCCTCGTACTTTGCAATCTGGTCACCGTTCATCGAGAGTGCCTGGGTGAAATAACCGAAACGATAGAGGAAACCTACTGCACACATACGCACATTCGAGTCGGATGCTTCCTTGATGTAGTCGCCGGCGAGGATTCCGAGACCTCCAGAGTAAATCTTCAGTACGTGCGACAGACCATATTCCATACAGAAGTATGCCACTGACGGACGTTTTTCGTCAGGTTTCTCGTCCATGTAGGCACGAAATTCCTTGTATACCTTCCTCATCTGAGCCAGGTAGTCGGGGTCTTCCGACAATTCCTCGAGCCGTTCATATTCCATCCGTGCCAGTTGGAGGACAGGGTTCTGTCCCACCATCTTCCATAGTTCAGGATCAAGATCCTTGAACAGCCTGCGTGCATCGTGACTCCACGACCACCACATATTGTGTGCAATTTCCTGTAGCGGTTTGAGCGGTTCAGGAATACTTGTGTTCACTGTTACGTCTCTCCAGTTTGCAACATTGGCGTTGCTGGCTTTTAGTTCCATAATCTTTTACTATTATACTTATTGAATTAATTGATTTAACCTTTGACCCTCAGCCCTCAACCTTTTATCTCGTGCCTTCAGTGCGATGTCGTAGGCCTTGTGATAGTTTTCGATAAAATGTTTCCAGAGTGCTTTTTCGGCAGTCTTTGCGGCTGCATGGCGGAGTGTCTCAACCTCTGTAGGCGACAGGCGGGTAAAGTGCAGTATGGCATCCTTTATCTGTTCAGCGGCATCTATGAAGTTCGAGTCGGTCCGATGGATTACCCTCACTCCCGTCTCTCCGTCTCCCAACGACTGGATCCAGAGTCCGAATCCTGCGAGGTCGGTGGTGATGCAAGGCACATGGAAGGCGATACTTTCCAGAGGTGTGTATCCCCAAGGCTCGTAGTATGAAGGATAGATGTTCAGGTCGTTGCCGATGAGCAGGTTGTAGTAGTGCATATCGAAAATCCCGTCCTTGCCATCGAGATAGCACGGTACGAAGATTACCTTCACCTTGTCTTCCGGACGGTTGTGCATGTCGAGCCAGTTCATCTGATTGAGAATCATGTCCTGGTCGAGATTGTGCAGGTCGTGGGTAAGGCGTGGGTTGCTGCATGGGAAGTCCAGACTCTGCATGTTCTCCAGACGCTTGCGCAGTTCTATGCGCGGACCCTTTGTCCATGCAGGTACATTGATGAACACCAGTACGTTCTTCTGCAATGTATCGTCCTGACGGAGTCGGTTCAGGCTGTCAACGAGCATGTCGATACCCTTGTTCTTGAACTCATATCGTCCGCCTGTACAGATGATGACGGTGTCGCTGTCTCTCAGGTCGGTACCCATCAGCGTGTTGGCCACCTGAAGCATCTTGTGGCGTGCAGTCTTCCTTGCCGTGTCGAAAGCCTTTCCCTCGGCAGGGACGAAACTGTCCTCGAATCCGTTTGTGAGCACTGCATCTACAGGCGAGTCAAGCAGTTGCCTGCACTCCCTTGCCGTGATGTCGCTCACCGTGGTGAAGCAGTCCACATAATATGCCGTCTGTTTCTCTATCGAATGCTTCGACTCCATATTCAGTTCCTGTGCCATCTGGTCACCGTTGTAAGCCCACAGATAGTCGTAGAGCGGCTTGTTGTTGCCTGCAATCGAACGGCCTATGCTCGTGGCATGAGTAGTGAAGATGGTGGCAATCTCCGGCACCGTCTTCTGCACGTACAGCGCACCCAGACATGTCATCCATTCGTGAGCCTGATAGATAACGTCGGCTTTCTTTCCTTTTGCGGTGATGCTGAATTTGTACCAGCTCTCCACCACCTTGCCTGCAGCATACGAGAACATCGAGGCTTCGTCGTAGTCACCGTAGGCATGGAGGGAGTCCACCTGATAGTTGTTCCAGAGCCATGCGTATATCGCGTCCCTCTCGGCAAAGTACTTCGAGAAATCCACCAGTATGGCTATAGGCTGACCTGGTACGTTCCATCTTCCTACTCTTATCTCAAGACCTTCAGTTTCCCTTGCCTGTTTCTTCCATGATGTGAGCAGGCGTGCGTTCTCCGTGAATAATGGATTGTCCTTTTCCTTGCCGAAGTCGGGACCGATGAAGAACACCTTATCCTTCATTTCGTCCTGCATGGTCTTGGCACGTGTGGAAAGCACTGTATAGATGCCGCCTACCTTGTTGCATACTTCCCAACTTGATTCGAATATATAGTCCGGTTTCAACATTTTCCTGTGGTTAAATAATAACAGGCTACAAAGTTAGATTTTTTTTCTCACATACACAAATAAGTGGTGGCAAAATATGGGCTTGCCTGCAAAATCCTGTGTTTGCAGGCAAGCCAAAAAAACTTCGGAAACATTTGGAAATTGAGGGAATTTTTGTAACTTTGCAGTCGGAGACCGCTTCCTCCCTCAAGAGGATGCCGGGCGATAGAGTTGGCTGGCAATGAACCAAGGACATATTTGCGGTGAATGAACATGAGCAGATTTAGATACCCGGTAGATACTGACCAGTTCCAGATGATAAGGGAACAGGGTATGGTGTATGTTGACAAGACCGACATGATGTACGATCTTGCCAATCGGTATTGCTATGTTTTTCTTGCCCGTCCTCGCAGGTTCGGCAAGTCTTTACTCTGCAATACCTTCAAAGCCTATTTCCAAGGACAGAAGGAATTGTTCGATGTTAGCCCTGAGCAGGGTCGAAGGAGGTTGAAGGTGATGGATTTGGAGAAGGACTGGAAAACCTATCCCGTGCTGCATTTCGACATGAGCGACTTGAAGAACTGCACCATAGCTGAAGCGAAGTCGAAGTTGGAAAGCCTTATACGAGGTTACGAAAAGATGTATGGTAAAGATCCGCTTTCCGAAACACCAGGCAATCGTTTTCGCGATTTGATTCACAATGCGGCAACCCAGACGGGCGAAAAGGTTGTTGTCATCCTCGATGAATACGATGCTCCTATCATGCGCCTGATGTATGAAGGCGCAAAGTTGGAGGAAATGCGCACCATGCTTCGTGAATTCTATCAGGTGCTCAAGAAGGAGGGTGCATACCTTCGCTTTGTTTTCATCACAGGCGTGACGAAGTTCTCTCAGCTCAGCATTTTCTCCGAACTGAACAATCTCTATCAGATTTCCATGGACGATGAATATTCGGGTCTTTGCGGTATCACTCAGGAGGAACTGGATACTACGCTTCGTCCTTGCGTTGAGGAATATGCAGAGGATATGGGAATAACGGTTGACGAAGCCTACGCCCTGCTGAAGAAGAACTATGACGGCTACCATTTCTCTCCGAAGAGCAAGGATGTCTATGCGCCGTTCAGTCTGCTGAGGGCTCTTAATGGCAAGAATACAGACCACTATTGGTTCGAGTCAGGCACCATGACGGCTTTGATAGAGCATCTCAAGCATCACCCTCTGACCTCAGCCTTGGAATGTGACGGAGTGGAAGTAGGTGAAAACGAGTTCAACATATCATGTGAAAATTCTGAAACAGCGATACCATTGCTTTATCAGAGCGGTTATCTGACAATAGACACTTACGATGCCAGGCTCAGAACGTACACATTGCATTTCCCAAATCTTGAGGTGCGCGAAGGAATGATTGGCGGACTGATGCCGTTGATTCTCAAACGTTCCACTGCCGATGGCAATGCTCTGGTTCGCAAGATGGCATCAGCAGTATTCAATGGCAATCTGTCGGATGCTCTCACCGCCCTTCGTTCCTACATTGCCAAGATTCCGTATGACATCATCACCAAGGAAGAATGGGAAGACAAGGAAAAGCGCGAGTCGTTCTACAAACTCCTCATCTACATGGCATTTTCCATGCTCAACTCCATTGTTGACACCGAGGTGAAGAGCATCCTCGGCCGTGCCGATGTGGTAATCAAGACCAAGACAGACATCTTCGTGCTCGAACTGAAGGTGGATGACACCGTAGAGAATGCCTTGGCGCAGATTGACGACAAGGGCTACGCCATACCTTACGAGGCAGAAGGGCAAAAGGTGACCAAGTGCGGAGTAAGCATCTCTTCAGAGGCACGCAACATTACCCACTGGCGAATTTCTGATGCCGAGGGGAATGTTGTCGAAGACAAAGAAATGCATCAGATATCATAAAAAACGTAACTTTGCACGGATATCTGCCGGTTTGTCCTG
This sequence comes from Bacteroidaceae bacterium, assembly GCA_045628285.1. Lineage (GTDB taxonomy): Bacteria > Bacteroidota > Bacteroidia > Bacteroidales > Bacteroidaceae > Colivivens. The sequence continues at coordinate 6,803 of JAZQPD010000078.1, read as the reverse complement.
AGGGGGAACGGCGCGAAGGTGTAGTAAAACGACAAATAAACAATATAATGGAATTAGACAGCAAGTACAGCCCGAGTGAGGTTGAAGGTAAATGGTACAAGTTTTGGGAAGAGAATAAGTTGTTCAGTTCAAAGCCAGATGGCAGGGAACCATATACAATCGTGATTCCGCCACCAAATGTGACTGGTGTGCTCCACATGGGGCACATGCTCAATGAGACTATTCAGGACATCCTTATCCGCAAGGCAAGGATGGATGGCAAGAACGCCTGCTGGGTGCCGGGTACTGACCACGCCAGTATTGCAACGGAGGCAAAGGTGGTGAACCGCCTTGCAGAGCAGGGGATAAAGAAGACTGACTTTACACGCGATGAGTTTCTGAAGCACGCATGGAACTGGACGGACGAACACGGCGGCATCATCCTGAAACAGCTGCGCCGGTTGGGTGCGAGCTGCGATTGGGACCGTACGGCATTCACTATGGATGAGGAACGTTCGAAGAGTGTCATCAAGGTTTTCTGCGACCTCTACAACAAGGGACTTATCTACAGGGGAGTCCGTATGGTCAACTGGGACCCGAAAGCACTTACAGCATTGTCTGACGAAGAGGTCATCTATAAGGAAGAGCACAGCAAACTCTATTATCTCCGTTATTATGTGGAGGGAGAGGACAAATATGCAATAGTAGCCACTACCCGTCCTGAGACTATAATGGGTGACACGGCAATGTGTATCAACCCTAATGACCCCAAGAACCAATGGTTGAAGGGCAAGAAGGTCATCGTTCCGCTCGTTGGAAGGGTAGTTCCAGTCATTGAGGATGAGTATGTTGACATTGAGTTTGGTACGGGTTGTCTGAAGGTCACTCCTGCCCATGATGTCAATGACTACATGCTCGGCGACAAGCACAACCTTGAGACCATAGACATCTTCAACGACAACGGAACCATCAGCGAGGCTGCAGGAATGTATGTCGGCATGGACCGTTTTGATGTGAGGAAGCAGATTACAAAGGACCTCGAGGCTGCAGGACTACTGGAGAAGGTGGAGGACTATACCAACAAGGTGGGGTGCTCGGAGAGAACCAGTGTGCCAATCGAACCGAAACTGTCGATGCAGTGGTTTCTGAACATGAAGCACTTTGCAGATATGGCACTGCCACCGGTGATGAACGACGAGATCCGTTTCTACCCAACGAAATATAAGGTGACTTACAGAAACTGGCTGGAGAACATCAAGGACTGGTGCATAAGCCGTCAGTTGTGGTGGGGACACCGAATCCCTGCATACTACTTGCCAGAAGGTGGATTCGTGGTGGCAGAAACTGCAGAAGAAGCACTTAAACTGGCTCAGGCAAAGGGCAGCAAGGTTCAGATTGTCGACGAACTCCGCCAAGACGAAGATGCACTCGATACTTGGTTCTCAAGTTGGTTGTGGCCTATCAGTCTTTTTGATGGAATCATGAATCCAGGCAACGAGGAGATAAAATACTATTATCCTACATCTTGTCTCGTAACAGGTCCTGACATCATTTTCTTCTGGGTTGCCAGAATGATTATGGCTGGATATGAGTATCTCGGAACATTCCCGTTCAAGGATGTCTATTTTACGGGAATCGTCCGCGACAAACTCGGACGGAAGATGTCGAAGAGTCTCGGAAACAGTCCCGACCCACTCAAACTCATCGACGAATATGGTGCCGATGGAGTGCGCATGGGTATGCTTCTCAGTGCTCCTGCCGGCAACGACATCCTCTTCGATGAGGCCCTCTGCAAGCAGGGTGCTGCATTCTGCAACAAAATATGGAATGCCTACCGACTCGTTCAGGGTTGGGAAGTGGACGAGAGTCTTGAGGCAGGCGAACTGCAGCAGACTTCCATCAAATGGTTCGAGGCAAAAATCAAGGAGGCAGTTGCCGAAATCGAAGACCTTTACGGCAAGTACCGTCTGAGCGAGGCATTGATGGCTGTGTTCAAGCTTTTTACCGACGAATTCTCAGGCTGGTATCTCGAGATGATAAAGCCGGCATATCAGAAGCCAATCGACAAGGTGACATTCGGGGCAACACTCTCGTTCTTCGAAACCCTCATGAAGGTGCTCCATCCATTCATGCCGTTCATCACCGAGGAACTCTACCAGCAGGTTCGTATCAGGAAAGGTGGCGAAGACTGTGCAGTAGAGAGCATCATGACTGCAACCCTCAGACTGGATGCACTTACAGATGAAGAGAAGAACCTCCTTGCCGAACTGGAAGTTGCCAAGCAGATCATCTCTGGAGTCCGTGCCATCCGTAACCAGAAGAACATCTCTCCAAAGGAACCTCTCACACTCGAGGTTCATGCCAACGTTACTCATGCTTCTCTCATCCGTAAAATGGCAAATGTCAGCGAGATAAAGAATGTAGGGACCGTTTCAAATGGTTCTGTAACATTCCTCGTAGGTACTGCTGAATTTGCAGTTCCACTCGGCAATCTCATCGACACTGTTGCCGAGAAGGCAAAGATGGAAGCTGAGGTTAAGCGTCTTGAAGGTTTCCTTACGGGTGTTGTGAAGAAACTCTCTAACGAGCGTTTCGTGCAGAGTGCACCGGAACAGGTAGTTGCGCTCGAACGCAAGAAACAGCAGGATGCAGAGACAAAGATCAAGGCATTGAAGGAAAGCATCGCAAAACTATAATACTGAATTTTGGACTTTAGACGACTCATATCATTCCTCATCGTCCTGTATATAATAATAGGTATAGGCTGCATCGGGGCATCGGCTCAGAACAAACCGTTCTTGGTCGTGCTTGATGCCGGCCATGGAGGACAGGATCCTGGAGTCGTGGGGTCAAAACCTATGTATCGTGAGAAAGACATCGTGCTCGACATCACCCTTAGAGTCAACAATCTGCTTAAGGTGAATTGCCCTGATGTCAAGACTATTCTGACTCGTGATGCAGACTTTTTTGTCACTCTCAACGACAGGGCGAACATAGCCAACAAGGCAAAGGCCGACCTGTTCGTGTCAATTCACGTGAACTCGGTTGAAAACCGAGCCACGAATCATCCTATGGGCGTTCAAGCCTATACACTCACACTTCGTACTGCGGCAGCTAATCTTGAAGTTGAGAAACGTGAGAACTCCGTCATTCAGTATGAGGCTGACGGTGGACGGAAATATGGTTTTGCCAACGACGACTCGTCGGAGAGCGACATCATGTTCGAACTGATGCAGGACCGTGACATGCAGGAGAGCGTCGACTTTGCCACACTGGCTCAGAACGAACTTGTCGGTACCGGTGGACGAAAGGATAGGGGAGTGCTTCAGGCTAATCTCGCAGTGCTTCGCCAGACTTATATGCCGAGCGTGTTGCTCGAAGTCGGTTTCATTTGCAATGAGGATGAAGAACGTTTCCTCATGTCTGATGAAGGCCGTACCATCATTTCAAAATGCGTGTTCAATGCAATCGCTACATATAAGGCACGCCGTACCGGACGCATGTCGAACCTTGAGAAGATAACTCCGGCAGAACGCAATATTGCCGAGCACCGAAGCGACACGACGGCAACAGCCCAGCCACAGGCTGCCATTCCGGCGGGACATGTCGTGACTGAGAACGCTCCCGTACAGAGTCAGCAGCCGGCACAACCACAAAAAACGGAAACTCCGAAACCGTCTTTACCCGTATTTAAAGTGCAGATATTCACTTCTTCAAGTGTGCTGAAAGCAGGCAACGCCCAACTGAAGGGTTGTCCTTTAGCATACTACGAAGAGAGAGGAACATACAAGTACACTTACGGCTCCACTCATGACTACAACGAAGCCGTACGACTCCGCAAGGAGGTTCTCCAAAAGTTCCCCCAGTGTTTTATCGTTGCATTCGAGGACGGGAAACGTGTCGACAAGGATGCTGCCGTGCAGAAATGGAAACAAACAAGGAAATAAGATATGAAACGGTTTACCAAGGAAATGAAAATCGGCTTCACAGCCATTATCGCAATACTGATCATCTATTTTGGCATCATCTTCCTGAAAGGACTGAAGTTGAGCCATACAAATAATGTGTACTATGTCCGTATGGAAAATGTCAACGGACTTCTGAAGGCAGGTGACGTTATCTGTAACGGACTGAAGATTGGTATGGTAAAGGACATGACCTACTTTGCAGAAGCACAGGAAATCATAGTTGCAGCCGAACTGGACGAAGGATTCAGCCTTACAAAAGGTAGCACTGCCAATATCCAGAAGGACATGCTCGGTGCCCCGAAACTCAATCTCGTCCTTGGTCCCGATCCGACCTGCAAACGGGCAATAGGCGACACCATCAGCGGTATTGGCGGTAGCGGCGACGTCCTGGCAGAGGCAGGCAAGATTATTCCTGACATCAAGGCCATGATGCCGAAGATAGACTCTCTCATCTCAGCCCTCAACAACCTCGCAAATGATCCGTCACTCGCGGCATCGCTTCATAATGTGGAGAACATCACATCGCAACTGCAGACTTCGACAACTGAACTCAACCGGATGATGGGCAGTCTCAACAGGAATATGCCTCAATTGCTGGATAAGGCCGACAATGTGATGGCGAATCTTGAAGGAACGACCCAGCAGTTGAACAAGGTTGACATAGTTGCACTGGCAGACAACGCTAACAAGACCATAACCTCAGCCAATCAGGCAATAGAGAATGTAAGTGCAATGACCAGTACCGTCAACTCTAAACTCAACAACCCCAATTCCACACTGGGCAAGCTAATGGACGACGGGAGTATGTACGACAACCTGAACTCTACATTCGGAAACGCTTCAAGTCTGCTGGAGGACTTCAAGGCCCATCCTAAGAGGTACGTCCATTTCTCCCTATTCGGCAGGAAGGACAAGTAAATGTAGTTAACCGCCAGAGATGGTCATCTCCGGCGGTTAACTATATTTTGTATAAATAGGGAGTGCAGACGGACAGGTTTGGCTATGGTGTATTTCAGTAGGTGAAATTACGGATTTTCAGTAGTCGTGACGACTATTAAATAATGGGATTTAACATTTATTTAGTACTATAGATATTGATTTTCAGTGTTGTAACAAAAGTAAATGTTGCCGTTTCAACTTTACTATACAAATGTTTAAATATTTGATAGGAAAAAGGTTAAAAACACCTATGGAAAACACCCGTTGAAGAAGATTTGATTATTCCAAAAAAAAGTGTGAACTTTGCAGTGAAGAATTGAAAACAGCGAAGAAAGAATCGTAAGTAAGGAATGAAAGAAGCGTTGAAAATACAGTGGGCTGAATGTATTGATGAAATAAAGAATCACATTTCTTCACAACAATATGACACTTGGTTTGCATGCATTGCTCCAAGTGAATTTAGGGAGAATAGATTAATACTCACAGTACCGACCCTGTTCGTCAGCAGATATATCGAGGAGAAATACCTTGACCTTATGACTGAAGTCATAAGCAAGGTGTTTGGTTCCGGTATAGATGTTGTGTATCAGGTTGGCTGTGCAGATACTCCCTCTGCAGGGGAACCGATAGCAAAGACGGAGAGAAAGGACAATCCAAAGACAGATTCCCAGACAGTACAACAGGCTGTAAGTGTTGCTGGTTTCAATTCACAACTGTGCGGACAGTACTCCTTCGACAACTTCATCGAAGGCGACAGCAATCGTCTCGCACGCTCGGTAGGGCAGGCCATAGCAATGAACCCTGCAAAGACATTCAATCCGTTCTTCATCTATGGTCCGTCGGGATGTGGAAAGACACATCTTGTAAATGCCATCGGTCAGTACACAAAACAGCTCCATCCGGAGATGAGGGTGCTCTATATGTCGGCACATCTCTTCTATGTACAGTATGCCAATGCTACAAAGGAGAACAAACTGCCTGACTTCATCAATTTCTATCAGACAATAGACATGCTGATAATCGATGACGTACACGAACTCTCCGGCAAGACTGCTACCCAGAACACATTCTTCCATATCTTCAATCACCTTCATCTCAACAACAAGCAACTTATATTCACCGCCGACCGTCCGCCTGTAGAGATTACCGGCCTTGAGGAAAGACTGCTCACACGCTTCAAGTGGGGACTCCAGGCTGAAATCGAAAAGCCCGACAAGATGCTGCGCCGTGAAGTGCTTCAATACAAGGTGAAGGAAAAAGGCCTGAGGATTCCGGAGGCAGTCGTTACTTATGTTGCTGACACTGTCAATGAGAGCATCCGCGACCTTGAAGGTATCCTGAACTCCATCAATGCCTATTCCCTCGTGTATCAGATGCCTATCAACATGAAGCTTGTTGACAAGATTCTTCCAAAGTTCACTAATGTCAATACTGAACCGCTCTGCGTGAACGACATCAAACGGGTTATCTGCAAGCACTATCATATCAACGAGACGGAACTCTGCTCAGAATCACGCCGCCAGCCTCTCTCACAAATCCGGCAGATTACCATTTATTTCGCCAGCAAACTGACACAGGACTCCACCGTCCAGATTGGTCAGGCACTTGGAGGGAGGAGCCATTCTACGGTGATTCACTCAATCAACCATGTAAAGGAACTGATAGAAACCGACAAGCAAGTGAAGAACGAAGTGGAGCAGCTTGAGGACGAACTGGCAAGATCATAATACAAAACTTACTTATCATAAGAAATTAGCTGCCGCTAATTGTGCTTAATTGAGTCCACTTTAAAAAGTCGGACAGTTTATTGTTAATACTTGTTTCTCACTCTCAAATAGTGGTCTGATTATTTGTATATCTGGAATAAAAGTTGTATATTTGTACTATAAATCAAACCATTAGATATGTTTCGCAAAA
>JAZQPD010000077.1:0-4286 GCA_045628285.1 Bacteroidaceae bacterium | reverse complement strand
TCCCCTGAATCCGAGTACGCGTGAATACTTGTCGAACTTACGCTGCAGATTCCATTGCACAAACCAGCACAATGCTGCCGAACCTATGAAGATTACCCAATAAATCAGGGAACTGTTGTTCAGCAACATATCCAAACTATTGTCATAGTATCCGCCCATAATGAAAGCTTAGAGTTCTAATTACGAATTACGAGTTGTTGTTAACTTCGGATTTCGGATTTCGTAATTATGTATTGTGAATTAGAGTTTATAGCAGTGCCTTGATTTTCTCTTCAATGACATCCTTTGTAGTACCGCCGACGAACTTGTCGACAACTTCTCCGTTTTTGATGAAGAAGAGTGTCGGTATGTTGCGAACTGAGAATTTTTCTGTCAGTTCGTCGCATTCCTCTACATTTACCTTACCGATGATTACCTGTCCTTCATACTTGTTTGCAAGTTCCTCTACGAAAGGAGCAATCATCCTGCATGGGCCGCACCATGTTGCCCAGAAGTCCAAAACTACAGGTTTACCCTGGTTGAGTACTGATTGAAAGTTTGAATCGTTGATTTCCATAATTTCTTTTTGTTATAGGATTAATAAACAACCCCTATGGTCGTGACTATTTTTCTTAAGGGTGCAAATATAGCAATTTTACATGATTTATTGAGCACCATAAAGGAATTTTTTGATTAATTTATGAAACTTTATCATTTCCATCACCCCCCCCTCGACAAGCTCAGGGCAGGAGCATCAGCCCTCAACCATCATGATTGCCTCGTCCTTTATGGCGTTTGGCACTTGTACCTCTCTGATTTGAAGCGATGCGAGCCAGTCTGCCACTTCGTCTGTCCGCATAGTATAGAGTACCTCGCGAAATTCTGCAATCTCTGCATCGGAATAGTCATCCGGAGTGCGTCCGCGGAAGCGGTCGAGTTCCTCGTCCTCAAAATAGTTTTCGGCTGTCGGGCCGTTATAGGTTCCGGTCTTTTCACAGAAAGTATGCAGTCCGCAGCATTCCGATGAGTTGTTGCCAGCCATGAGCCTGTTCCTCCACTATATGTTTTCTACTCTAAATCCTATCTTACAAATGTCGTGCCAGAATGAAGGATATGATTTTTCCACCACCTCAGGATTTTCCATCAGTATCTCTCCGTACTTCAGTGCACATGCTGCAAATGCCATTGCCATCCTGTGGTCAGAATATGTGGCGATACATATCGGTGGCATATATTCGCATTTCTCTCCATCCCAGCCTATACTGTCTTCGTCTGCCCTGAGCACATACCCCATTTTCCTCATTTCCACCTGCAAGGCAGCAAGTCGGTCTGTCTCCTTTATCCTCAGATTGCGCACACCTGCCATTCTGAAAGGCACATCCCTCATGCAGCACGCGACTACGAGGGCCTGTACCACATCGGGATTATTCCTGCAGTCAAAGAGGAGAGGGGTATCAGGGGGTGCCGCCCTGTTGATTTTCTCAAAGAAATCCACCACTGCCTTGTCGCCCTGAATGCTCTCAACATTGATATTTCGCAGCATTATCTTGTCATTGCCGTCCCTTCCCGTTGCCGAGGCGATGCTCATGATTTCATACCAGAAGGCAGCTGCACTCCAGTCGCCTTCCACCTTGCTGATGTCCAATCCTCCTGTCTGGTTCATCATCTTCCTGGTCATCCCGATATACGGAGCGGAGGCATCTCCCTCCACCTTTATGTCCAGCCCGTTCCTAAAGCGGCCACTTACAAGCATCAGGGCTGATACATACTGTGAACTGTCACTCCCGTCAATCTCCACCTTCCCACCATCAAGGTTTTCATTACCGTTTATTCTCAGAGGAGGGAAACCGTCCTCGCCGAGATACGAGATATCGGTTCCTACGCTTCGGAGTGCATCGACCAGTGGTTTCACAGGCCTTTGGCACAACCGTTCACTGCCGGTAAGAATCCACCCGCCCTTCTTTACGGCACACAAGGCGGTGAGGAATCGCATTGCTGTGCCTGAGGCGTTCAGGTCGAGAGTGGTGACTTCATCTTCTCCGGCATTCATGATATGTCTTACAGCCCTTGCCATTGTCCTGATGTCCTCACAGAGATTCCCCATCTTGTCGGTTTCCTCAAGAGTCTGTTCTGGAAATAGGATGAAGAGCCTGTTGACGATACTTTTCGACATTGGCAAGTCTATCTCTGCTGCTGCAATGTGTTCGGGCGCGGTGATTTTTATCAGCATGGCATCTCAACTATCATCTGACTTTTTGCTAATGGCTGTTTGTTCTCTCAATCAGATGTTTCTTGTCCTGACCTACCGAGATGTAGGCAATAGGTATGCCCAGTTCCTTTTCGAGAAATTCCACGAATTCCACGAATGCAGTAGGCAAATCGGCCTGGATTCTGGCAGCCGACAGTTTGTCCTTCCATCCCTGCATCTCCACATATACGGGTTCCAATTCCTCGTGGACCTTCTCGTCTGGATAGTAATCAATAAACTCAGTATCCTTCTTGTATGCCACACAGGCCTTCACGGTCTCGAAGTCATCGAGGGCATCGCACCTTGTGAGAATGAGTTTCGTAACTCCGTTCAGCATGATGGCATACTTGAGTGCTACGATATCTATCCATCCACATCTTCTCTCGAATCCAGTACCTGTTCCAGCCTCACCGCCTTTGTCACGCATCTTCTTGGCACTGGCATCAAACAGTTCCGTAGGGAGCGGTCCTGCACCTACTCTCGTGCTGTAGATTTTCATCACCCCATAGACATCGCCGATATGAGTAGGAGGAATGCCCAGTCCCGTACATGCTGATGCACTGGTCGTGTTATAGGATGTGACGAACGGATAGGCACCGAAGTCTACATCCAGCATCGTGCCCCTGCTTCCTTCACAAAGTACCTTCTTTCCCTCCTTGAGCCATTTGTTCATGGAGCGTTCTGTGTCGATGAACTGAAACTGCTTTATTCCCTCTATGCCTTCAAGCCAATTTGATTCGATGTCCTTTATTTCCAGAGGTGAGTAATAGTGCAATGCACGCAGGATGCTCTCATGATGGGCTTTATGAGTGGCAAATTTCTCGGCAAAGTGGTCTATTATATCGCCCACTCTCAGACCGATTCTGTTCACCTTGTCGGAATAGGTGGGTCCTACACCCTGACCGGATGTACCAATCTTATTCTCAGCACGGACTGACTCGAATGCCTTGTCGAGCAGTCGGTGTGAAGGCATGACAAGTTGTGCTTTCTTCGAGATGAAGAGCCGGTCTTTCAAATAGATACCGGCCTTCTCGAATTGCTTCACTTCGTCCATCAGACAATCGGGAGATATGGCTGCTCCATTGCCTATAACCAGTATCTTGTCGGCCTGTCCTGCACCATGGGGAATAGTGCGGAAAGTATTTGGTCCACCATGGAATCTGGCTATCACATCATATTTCGATGCGAGGTACTCTGTTATGTCTCCTTTGCCTTCATCTCCCCACTGGAGACCGATGATGACGTCTGCTTTTGTTGGCATATTATTCCTTTTTCACTATTCACTATTTTCAACCTACATTGTTCTTTTGCCTTTTGGGCACGCTTGGCTCGGTTTATCTTTGCCTGGCACTTATAGCACACTCCATAGACATTCAGCGAGTAGTTCTGTCTTACGAACCTCCGGTATCTTGCCGATTCCACAGCCTTTTCGATGTTGGCATCAACAAACTCACTGACCGCCCCACAGACCGAACAGACCATGTGGTAATGCGTTTTCATTCCCATGCACTTCTCGTACTGGATGCTGTTGCCCACCAGATTCCTCACCACCAGTCCCGCCTGTGCAAAGAGATCGAGGTTGCTGTACACGGTTGCCCGACTCACACGGAATATGTCCCGCATGTGTTCGTGCAACTCGTCGGCAGTGAAATGACCGTCATATTCATATACAGCCTTCAGCAGATGGAACCGCTCTGGAGTCTTCCTGAGTTTCTTGTCTGTTATGTATGTTGTCAGAATCTCTTCTGCCTGTTTATAGAAATCCATTGCTGAGCAATCTTTTTAAGGAAGAGGTTGTCGCAGCCCTTTACGGCCTGAGCCTGATCCTGTATTTCCTGAATTGTACGTTCACACATTTCCCCGTTCGCCCTGTACACGTGCATCAAAGTGGTGAACCCACATATCTGCTTTATCCCGTTCTCGCTGGCAATCCATTCGAGCGACTTGCCAAAAGCGTATGGCAGACGCCTGAAGAGGTAGAGACTGGCTATCTGTGCAATCTCGGCTGTATGAATCTGCTCTGCCCACACATCACACATATCCTCGTCGAAATCCCTCT
>JAZQPD010000076.1:0-11535 GCA_045628285.1 Bacteroidaceae bacterium | reverse complement strand
CAATGGTGGCTCCCCGCGTAGGTAGCGCGGGCTCGGGCCTGTATTATCTTAATGGAAAGAAGGGTGCCGTATGTCATCTTGATCCTGCCGAATACCTGAAGGCCGGTGTGGTTCCTGAGGTGAACGGCAAGGTGGTATTCTCGAAGACTATCCAGATTGCCGGCAAGACGAAGTCGGACATAGGCAAGGCTCTTGCAGGATGGGCATCGGTGAGATACATGGCCAATACGGAAAACGGTTACTGGAGTGACGCTACCTACTACAAAAACTGTGAGTTTGCAAAGGTGACGAGCCATGATGCCGCAGCAGGAAAGATGACTTGCCAGGGCGACGAGGAACAGGTATTCTCGAACCGCACACTCGCAAAGGACTATGCACGATTCCAGTACAAGTTGAACATACAGTATTCTGACGGTACGGTTACTGCCACAGTATCTGAGATTTCATACAAGTATGACGTAGCAGAGAAGATGACAGCAGAAGAATACATCACCGACAAGGAGGCCATCACGAAGAAGGGGACTCTGAACCGCCTTTACGGTAAGTTCCGTGCAAAGACCGTAGACCTGGTGAATGAACTGTTTGCTGAAATCGGTGCATTGTAATGAATAGCGAAGAGGTTGACAAGATAATAGAGGAAGCTCTTGCGGAGAGCAAAGGGCACGGGAAGCACAGGAAGGGGAAGCCTCTGAACCAATATAGGATAAAGACTGTAAGGAAGATTCTTAATACAGTCTTCATCATTGGCTTCATCGTGACCGTAATGGTTTATTTTGCTTTTCCGGAAAACAAGGCGCTATTCTTCGGACTTGGATTCGGTTCGCTCATGGTGAAGGTGATCGAGTTCTTTTTTCGTTTCATGATGTGATGAATGGAAAGAGGTTCATAGTCTTACTGATTACCGGCTGCATGATGAGTGCGGTGTGGGGACAGCGTATCATCGGCGAACTGGAGTCAAACTCCGACATGATGAATCTGCCTGTTCCGGGAAGGAATGACTCCACATCGTCGGACAAGGAAAAAATCGTGCCTGTGGAACTGAAGGCATGGACGATTGACAAAATTTATGGAAACATCACCCCGACGGTGATTGACACCATGATGCACCAGTTTCAGAACAAGGCTCTCGGGGAAGGACTGAACGGACACTACAACACCCTGTCGAACCTCGGTTCACCGCGTATCAACAGGATATTCATGGAGAGGAACGACCATGATGACTTCGTATTCCTCGACCCGTTCGACTTCTTCCATGTCCCTTCCGACAAATTCATATACTACAACACGAAGTGTCCGTATGTCAACGCAGAATATAAGGTGTGCGGTTCGAAGACAACCGGATTTGACGACTTCACCGTGCTCTTCACCAACAATGCCGGCAAGCGTGTAAACTTTGGCGGCAAGTTCAAATACCTGTACGGCAACGGATACTATGACAATCAGGAGACTGCCTTCATGGAAGGTTCGGGATGGTTGTCCTACTTGGGCGACAAGTACGACCTGCACCTGCAGTACACTCACGACTATATGAAGATGGCAGAGAACGGAGGAATTGAGAACGAGACATACATCACTCACCCCGAGGAGATTGCACGCAGTTTCACCTCGAACGACATCCCTACCCGACTCTCACAGACATGGATGCGTCAGGAGCACAACATCGTCCACTTGAACCACAGGTACAATGTAGGTTTCTTTAGGTCGGAAGGCGAGGATTCGGCAAGCATGAAGGATGTGTTCGTACCAATTGCCAGCATATTCCATACCCTGCACTTCAATACGGCAAGACGCATATACAAGAGCAATGCCGACACACCGAACTTCCACACATATCAGTATCTGCCGGGTGACACCACCAACGACAAGACCAAGGCGACTTACATCAAGAACATCGTGGGTCTCTCACTCAGGGAAGGTTTCAACAAATGGGCAGCTGCAGGACTGAACGTCTACCTCGGGATGGAGAACCGGAAGTACGAGCTTCCTGATACGGCAGACGGCGGAAGCCAGTTCGTGAACACATATAAGGAACATGACGTGATGATTGGCGGCCAGATTATCCGCACACAGGGTTCACTCCTCCACTTAAACATAAACGGAGAGATGACACTTACAGGTGACCATAGTGGTGACTTCTTAGTAAAAGGTACGGGCGAACTGAATGTCCCATTCAGAATGTTCAAAGCCGTGGACACCATGCAGGTTCAGGTGAACGCCTATGTGAAGGACGCAACCCCGGGATTCTACTTCCGTCATTTCCACAGCCGCAATGCATGGTGGGACAAAAACCTGGACAAGGAGTTCCGTACGAGGATAGAAGGCGTGTTCTCGCTTCCACATACCGGAACCACAATCACGGCAGGAGTGGAGAATCTGAAGAACTATACATATTTCCAGAACTGCGGACTTCCATACATTGCAGACGGCAAGCGGGAGTTCAGCAACCATGCAATGACAATGCAGTGTGACGAGAACATACAAGTATTCAGCATAAACCTCCGTCAGAACTTCAGGTGGAAGATCCTGCATTTCGACAACGACATTACATTCCAGAAGTCGTCGGACGACAAGGTAATCCCTCTGCCAACCATCTCGTCCTACCACAACCTGTATATCACAGGTCAGCTGGTGAAGAACGTGCTGAAAGCCGAACTGGGTGCCGACGTGAAGTTCTTCACGAAATACAATGCTCCAGACTATTCGCCAGCCATCACGCAGTACATAAACCAAAATCCGGACAACTTGAGGGAAATCGGCAACTATCCACTCATAAGTGTGTATGCTGCAATCGATTTGAAGCAACTGAGAGCCTACATCCAGTATTACCATCTGAACCAAAAGGACGGAGAATATTTCTGGGCTCCGGGATACCCGATGGATCCTTCCTCAATCAGGTTTGGACTCAGTTGGAATTTCTATGACTGATACACATTATTATATTATAAAAAAGGTTGAGGGTTGATGAGGCCTGAATACTGAAAAGCTATAATTAAAGAAATTATGAGAAGTGATCCAATACAGGAAATAAAGCAGAAATACAAGGTAGTCGGCAATTCTGCCGGACTGAACCACGCCTTGGATACCGCCATACAGGTAGCTCCGACAAATCTGTCGGTGCTTATCGTCGGTGAGAGTGGTGTGGGAAAGGAAGTGATACCAAGAATCATTCACGACAACTCGCCGCGGAAACATCAGAAGTACTTTGCCATAAACTGCGGTTCCATTCCAGAGGGAACCATCGACTCGGAATTGTTCGGACACGAGAAAGGTGCATTCACAGGAGCCATAGGCGAACGTGAAGGCTACTTTGGCGCTGCCAACAACGGAACCCTTTTCCTCGACGAGGTGGGCGAACTGCCCCTTGCCACCCAGGCACGGTTGCTCAGGGTGCTTGAGACTGGAGAATACATTCGAGTCGGTTCGAGCGAAGTGAGAAAGACAGACGTGAGAATTGTTGCAGCAACCAACGTAAACCTGCAGAATGCCATAAAGGAAGGCAAGTTCCGCAGCGACCTTTATTACCGTCTTGCCACCATTCCCATTCAGATACCACCACTAAGGGAACGGGGCAGGGACATCGAACTGCTCTTTCGCAAGTTCGCAAACGACTTTGCTGAGAAATATAATATTGATCCAGTCATGCTGGCTGATGATGCCAAGGAACTGCTGATGAGCTATCAGTGGCCCGGAAACATCCGACAGCTGAAGAACGTGGCAGAGCAACTCAGCGTGATGTGCCATGAGCGCATAGTCTCTGCCGCAGAACTCAGCCAGTATGGCATCACCAACGACAAGGAAGCAGGAACAGGACTGGTTTTGACAAGCCATAAGTCGGACCATTCACACCTGTACGAGAACGAACGCGAACTGCTCTTTCAGATTCTCTCCCGACTCAGTAACGAAGTGAAGGAGATAAAGGAAATGCTCGTCAGTCCCCAGTCATCAATCTATCCTATCCACCAGCAGGAATTCCTGTCGGCAGAGGAAGTCACACCCCTTGACGACTCAGGCAACCACAGCGACATGAAGGAAATGGACATGATCGTGAAGGCACTGGAACGCAATAACGGCAATAGGAACAAGGCAGCACAGGAACTGGGTATAAGCGAAAGGACATTGTACAGGAAACTCAAGAATTATGGTCAGAACTAAACGAACAAATGGATTTCTCGCCTGTCTGGTTGTATGTGTCAGTCTGGCTATGTTCACAGCCTGTACGGTGAGCTACTCCTTCAACGGGTCGAGCATCAACTACGATGTCACGAAGACCATCTCGTTTGATAAATTCCCTGTAAGGAGTGCATATGTCTGGGCACCGATGGAGAGCATGTTCTACAATGCCATGACAGAGGTATATTCCCAGAAGACAAAACTGAAAGTCCAGAAGAAGAACGGTGACCTGCAACTTGCAGGAGAAATCACAGAATACTCTCAGACCAACAAGAGCGTCTCGGCCGACGGCTATTCGGCACAGACACAGTTGAAGGTGACCGTCAACGTGAGGTTCGTAAACACAAAGAACCACGAGCAGGACTTCGAGAAGACATTCAGTTCCACTGCCGACTATGATTCAAAACTCCAGCTGTCTGCAGTACAGGACGAACTCGTAACTCAAATTTTCAAGGACATTGTTGATCAGATATACAATGCGACAGTGGCAAATTGGTGACAAATTGAATGCTGAACTGCAAAATTGGGCTGAATTGTTTGGTAGGGACGATAAATTTTTGTAATTTTGCACGAATTTATACGAACAACAAATAAACAAAAATATAACGTATGTACACATTAATTATCATTTTGATTATTCTTGCATCACTTTTGATGGTAGGAATCGTTCTCATTCAGGAATCTAAAGGCGGTGGTCTTGCATCAGGTTTCTCATCTTCAAACCAGATTATGGGTGTCCGCAAGACAACAGACTTCCTTGAAAAGGCAACATGGGGTCTTGCAATTGCAATGGTAGTGCTTAGTATTATCTCTGTTGCATTCGTTCCAAAGACTACAACAAAGGAAGCTCCGATCAACATCGTTGCCCCTGCACTCCCTGCAGCAGAGCCTCAGCAGCAGACTGCACCTACTCCAGCCACATCTGCCGCACCTGCAGAAACTCCTGCTGAATAACTGAGAAATGAGATTAATTCCGACCTACAGAGTAGCAAAGGGAGTTAGATTCTCAAATAACTCATGGAAAAGTTTCACCGAACAGCCTTGGGCTGCCGGTGGAATTCTTTTATTATGCGTAGTCATTGCAATGTTGCTCGCCAACCTGCCGGCAACAAGAGACATATACCATAATTTCCTCAATACAAACCTTACAGCCACCATCCAGAGTCCTCTCGGGCCCGACGGTACAAGGGTGATTGACTGGACATTCCCCAAGGACATGAACATTGAGAAATTCATCAACGACTTCCTCATGGTCATATTCTTCTTCTCCGTGGGACTGGAGATAAAGAGGGAAATAGCGTGCGGTGAACTCTCCTCACCGAAGAAGGCACTGCTACCAGTAATTGCAGCTGCAGGAGGAATGGCTGTGCCTGCACTCATCTTCATAGCCTTCAACAACGGTTCAATGGCCGCAAGCGGATGGGGGATCCCCACTGCCACCGATATTGCCTTTGCTGTCGGAATAATGTCGATACTCGGAAACAGAGTTCCGGTGTCGCTGAAGATATTCCTCACGGCTCTGGCTATTGCAGACGACCTCGGAGCAATACTTGTGGTAGCACTTTTCTATGGAGGGAATGTCAACCTTCCACTTCTCTGTATTGCAATGCTGATATTGGCAGCTACATATTTGCTCAATCTCATCGGAGAGAAACGAATGATGTTCTATCTCGTTCCTGCCATTGCAATATGGTTCCTGTTCTATTATTCGGGAATCCATTCCACAATGTCGGGTGTGGTTATGGCATTCATGATTCCGATGGAACCAAGATTCAGCTATGCCTATATAGCACGACGCGGACGTGAATACAAGGATAGACTGAAAGCCTATGCATCGGATGAACCATTCCCGAACGACATGCAGCGCCATTGCCTGAGAAGAATGAGTTACATCAATAAGAATGCTGTGGGACTGAGTTACAGACTCGAACATGCCTTAAATCCTTATGTGAACTTCCTCATCATGCCGATATTCGCACTGGCAAATGCGGGTGTGATGATACCCGACATCAGTTATTTCAATATTTTCCAATATAGTCCGGAGATTGGTTCTGTCGGAATGGGCGTATTCTTCGGCCTTCTCCTTGGAAAACCAGTAGGAATCACACTGGCAAGTCTGCTCGCAATAAAGGGCAAGGTTGGAGAAATGCCTGCAAATGCAAGTTGGAAAATGCTCTTCGCTGTGGCTTGCTTAGGCGGTATCGGATTTACAATGAGCATATTTGTCGATACACTGTCGTTCAAGGATTTTCCCCAATACACCGAACATCTCCGCTCATGCGGCAAGATTGCAGTGTTGATGGGTTCTCTTTCAGCCGGTATACTCGGTTCTGTCCTCATAACACTATTTGCAAAGAAAAGATAAAAGTGATTCACATCCTTCACTCTTAAATGCTATATGAATATAGATAAACATCTCCTCCCCACTTTGTCGTGTGGAATACCGTTTACAATTGCGGTAGCCATAATGGGATGTGCCAATCCGGCAACCGTAAAGACTGAGGAAGAGAATGACAGTATAGCCGCAGATTCCGATTCTGTTGTCGATGCCCTTGAGGAATCCCTCCTGCTTTTCGAAGATGAACCGGTGTCGGAACTGGCAGATGAACTCTTTGGCGATTTCTTCTATAATTTCATCTCCGACATTGACTTCCAGCATAAGCGGATTGGAGGTCACATGAAGAAGCAAAAAGGCTCAATCTTCGACCGTTTCTCCACTCAGGATTTTTTCACGGTTGTGTACGACAGGAAATCCGACCTGTACCTGTTGAAAGATACAACCCTCACAAGTGTTGGGGTTGAGTGGATTGATCTTGACAGTTGCACCATTGACAAATACAACTTCCGCAAGATAAACAGCAAATGGCTGCTCACAGACAAGAAAGAATACTCTGTCGACGAATCACCCTGTGCTGAATTCTATGGTTTTTATAAGAAGTTTGCCACGGATTATGACTTTCAGATGTCCTCGCTTGCCGAAAATATAGATTATCTGGAGACTGCCCAGGAAGGCGAAGAGGCTGTCAATAGCATCATAACTCACGACGATTGGCCTGAGTTCAGCATGGAAATGCCTACATTCTCCACCACTCTCGTCAACATTGACTATGGCCAGTCAATGGAAGACAAACACAGGAAGAATCTCCTTTTTGAGGGATTCAGCAATGGAATCTATGTAGAATACAGGTTCTTCCGGACTGATGACAAGTGGGTTTTAAAGGAAATTGAAATATGAAGGTATATACAGACTTCTCGCTAAAGGATTTCAATACATTTGGAATTGAGGCAAAGACTGCACGATTTGTTGAATATGATTCTGCAGATGACCTGAGCGAAATCAGGACATCGCTTGCCGGTCCGTTCATGGTCATTGGTAGAGGAAGCAACTTGCTCTTTACACAGGACTATGACGGTACGGTATTGCATTGCTCAAACAAGGAAGTCCGGTTTCATGACGGTGAAGAGCCTGATACCGTGCTTGCAGAAGTTGGTGCAGGAATGATATGGGACGACTTTGTCAGTCTTGCTGTCGGGAAAGAACTCTGTGGGATTGAAAACCTATCGCTCATTCCCGGGGAAGTCGGAGCTGCCGCTGTTCAGAATATCGGTGCTTATGGAAGTGAGGCAAAAGACATGATTGACTGGGTTGAATTCATGAACCTTTCCACCGGAGAAGTCTGCCGAAAGAAGTCCGATGAACTGAAATACGGTTACCGGCAAAGTATCTTCAAGCAGGAATGGAAGGATGAATGTGCTGTAATAAAAGTTTGCTTTCGTCTTAGCAGAGTCTTTACACCCAAACTGGAATATGGTGCCATCCGTTCGAAAATAGAAGCCCTGGGCATCGGCATCAGTTCCGGTCAGCTTACCCCCTCTGTAGTCAGAAACGCAATCATAGATATCAGACGCTCAAAATTGCCCGACCCTCAGGATGTTGGTAATGCAGGCTCATTTTTCATGAACCCAATAGTGGATAAAACTGTGTTTGAAAAAATCATGTCAGAATATCCCGACATGCCTTTCTATGAACAGGAACAGGGTGTAAAGATTCCTGCAGGATGGCTGATAGAGCAATGCGGATGGAAAGGCAAGTCTCTGGGCAATGCAGGAGTATATGAACGGCAGGCACTCGTTCTTATTAATAAAGGTGGGGCAAGAGGTGATGAAATTGTTGCCTTGTCCGACACCATCCGCCGTGACGTGAAGGAGAAGTTTGGAATTGATATATTTCCGGAGGTGAAATTCGTATGAAACTGACAATATTAGGAAGTGGCACAAGCAATGGGGTTCCTCAGATTGGATGCCATTGTCGTACGTGCAGGTCGTCAGATCCGCGTGACAAGCGCTTACGATGCTCTTCACTCATTGAGTCCGATGGAGGCACAAGGATTATGATTGACTGCGGACCGGATTTCCGACAGCAGATAATGACTTTGCCGTCACAGCACATCGATGCCATATTCATCACTCACGAGCACTACGACCATGTAGGTGGACTCGACGACCTACGTCCAACCCAACTTTTTGACTTGAATGTCTACGCAGAAGATTTCTGTGCAGAACACCTCATGCAACGGATTCCATATTGTTTCACACCAAAGGAAAAGCGCTATCCTGGAGTTCCTGCAATAAATCTTGAGCACATGGCGCCACACGTTCCCATCACTATAGGCGACATCACCGTGTTGCCGTTCAGGGTTATGCACGGCAATTTGCCTATTGTAGGTTTCCGCATCGGAAAGTTGGCATACATCACAGACATGAGCACCCTACCCGACTCCGAATGGCAATATGTAGAAGGTGCCGAAACACTTATAGTCAACGCACTCCATCACCGCTCGCATCCATCCCATCAGACTGTAGAACAGGCTATCGGATTTGCAAGGAAGGCAGGTGCACGTCAGACATACTTCATCCACATGTCGCACTTTGTCCTGCCTCATGCCGACGAAGAAGCATTCCTGCCAGAGAATATGCATCTCGCCTACGATGGGTTGGAGATTGATTTCTGACAAAGATTGCAAATAATTGCCTAATCTCACCGAATACTCCTTTTTTTTTTGTAATTTTGCACAAAATTAAATTCAAAGACAATGTTAGATAAGATCAAAGCCCTCCTTGAAGAAATAGAAACCCTTCAGGTATCCAACGCAGAAGAACTCGAAACTCTGAGAATCAAATACATCAGCAAAAACGGGTCTATCAATGCCCTAATGGCTGATTTCCGCAATGTGCCCGCCGACCAGAAGAAGGAAGTAGGCATAAAAATCAATGAACTCAAGACCCGTGCATTCGATAAGATCAATTCTCTCCGCACACAACTCGAATCAACCGACAATGCATCAGAGTTCGACGGAATCGACATCTCACGCACTGCATATCCGGTTCAGTTGGGTACGCGCCATCCGTTGTCCTTGGTCAAAAATGAAATCATAGACATCTTCTCACGTCTGGGATTCTCACTTGCAGAAGGTCCTGAGGTTGAAGATGACTGGCACGTTTTCGGAGCCATGAACTTTGCAGACGACCATCCAGCACGCGACATGCAGGACACCTTCTTCATCGAGAGCCATCCAGACGTAATCCTCCGCACACACACCTCTTCCGTGCAGAGCCGTGTGATGGAGCATACTCAGCCACCTATCCGCATCATTTGTCCAGGAAGAGTTTACAGAAACGAAGCCATCAGCGCACGCGCCCACTGCTTCTTCCATCAGGTAGAAGGACTCTATGTCGACAAAGATGTTAGTTTCACTGACCTCAAGCAAGTATTATTATTGTTCGCGCGCGAGATGTTCGGTGAAGACACACAGATACGTCTTCGCCCTTCATACTTCCCGTTCACAGAACCAAGCGCGGAAATGGACATCAGTTGCCACCTCTGTGGCGGCAAGGGATGTTCCTTCTGCAAAGGCACAGGCTGGGTAGAGATTCTCGGATGTGGTATGGTCGATCCCGCAGTGCTCGAACTCAACGGCATTGACAGCAAGAAATACAAAGGTTATGCGTTTGGTATGGGAGTAGAGAGAATAGCAAACTTGAAGTATCAAGTTAAGGATTTGCGTATGTTCTCAGAGAACGACAAACGTTTTTTGCAGGAATTTACGGCAGCAAACTAAAAAACACGCAAAAAAGTACGAAAATATTTTGTCAGTTTCAAAAAAAGTCGTACCTTTGCACTCGCGTTTGAGAAATAACCAAAAGGTGTGTTAGTTCAGTTGGTTAGAATATCTGCCTGTCACGCAGGGGGTCACGAGTTCGAGTCTCGTACACACCGCAAGAGGAACTGGAAACAGTTCCTCTTTTGTTTTAGATTTCGTTTTCGTTTTCGTTGGTTGGTGAGCCTCTCGAACCACTTTCTTGTACGAATTGCAAAAAAGTGTTAATTTATATATTATCAACTAAACCTTTTTCCATTTATTCCCTCTATGGTTATAGAAGCCCGAAAGAAAGGGCAACACAAACAAAGGTAGAAAGATTTTTAGGAACAGATGATGAAACAGAGCAGTTGACATAAGGTGAAAAGATTGTTTAGGATAAAAATTAAATTTAACTAAATTGAATAAATGTTTAACAAATAAAAAGATTGTCATTATGGAAAAGAGTAATTTAGTAAAAGGTTTGGCATTAGGTCTTATGATCAGCCTCATGACAGTAGCAAACGCAACAGAGAAGAACGCTCCAGCAGAAGCACCTCGTCAGTTCAGCGCACCAAGAACAGAATGGTTCCACACTGCAAAGGTAAATGTACCTGCAAAGGTTCAGTTCGTACGCAGCCACGGTTTCTCAGTAACAGTAAAGGCCGACGACACTGAAGTTGCAAAGGGAGTCAAGTACTCAATCAATAAGGGAATCCTCAATGTAAGTATGGACAAGAGCATGAGCGATGCATCACTCGCAGCCGGCAACGTCACGATCATCATCGCCTCACCAATGCCCCCGAAAATGACCACCAACAAAAACTACACAATCGAATGATAAGTTTGTAAATGTTAAAGCAAAAACCACGTAGACCGATGCAAGCATGCATCGGTCTTATTTATTCGTAATATCTCCAATCTATTCTACCGTTAAGAGATGTAGAGAATTTCCCTAATGTATATGTCAACGACAATCGTTCGTCCAGTTTCCATGTGTTTACCTTGCTAAGCATACAAGATTTCCAATCCCGCGCCATGGCATATCCAACATCACGAATATAGGAAAGGGTTGTCGATGAATTCACGTAGAAATGTTTTGTCTTATCTACATCCCGATACAATCTATACGAAACGTCAGCACGCCAGTTCCCATTCACATTCATGGGGATATAATGATACACACCATTCTTTGCATCATATACAGTCTTTGTGGTGATAGAGTTTC
>JAZQPD010000075.1:0-18399 GCA_045628285.1 Bacteroidaceae bacterium | reverse complement strand
CCCCCATTCCTAAGTTCCCTAATTCCCTCCCTTACACCTTATATATATTATATACCCCTCACTATCCGGCAATGCAGGCAACTCCCCCTTTTTGGTCTTTTCAATCTCAAACATCTTGATTCAGCCATGCAAACACAATTTCATCCACATGAGGCTTTTTTTACCACGATTCATGACGCGTTTTTCCAGTTTTATATACTATTGTCAATAAAAAACACTTTTTTCCCTCAATTTTCCCCTAAAAAAGTGTTAAAACATAAAAAAAAGTAGAAAATCTTTGGTGGATATTGAAAAAAACTATAACTTTGTAGCGATTTATTACGTAACGAATTAAACGGTCGAATATAGTGCATCTGAGGATATGGGGTGCGGATGGGACCGGAAATGGATGAAAACTGGACGTGACTGTAGATGGAAATATATATATATTTAAGAGAAAATGACAATAGATTTGGTACACAATGGACACATTGGCGGCGGGCTGCAAACTATGCAAGTCGGTCGGCTTTCTTGCGCTATAGGTGCGCGTTTATCCCATGCGGCGGCAGGGGAATGGATGATGATTGATGGTCAGGGGAAATTACAACAACATATAATCCAGATGATATACATGGGGTAGATGAAGTATTAACAACAAAATATTAGGTATTTATTAACAAAATTGTTTAACTAAAATTAAAAAAACATGAGAAAATCAATTTTACGTTTATGCGCTCTTGCGCTATTATGCGTAATGAGTAATGTGGCAATGGTTGCAGCCGATGCTACGTTCCGATTTAAGGTGCTTTCAGATGGCGAGACGGTGGAACTCGTCTCTGTCACCAACAAAAATGAAGCGACCATAGCAAGAATCCCTGCCAAGGTCAAGCATCAACCTTCAAGTGGATGGGAAATCGAAGGTGCTGCAG
Source organism: Bacteroidaceae bacterium (assembly GCA_045628285.1). Classification (GTDB taxonomy): domain Bacteria; phylum Bacteroidota; class Bacteroidia; order Bacteroidales; family Bacteroidaceae; genus Colivivens. Next base: position 17,491 of record JAZQPD010000075.1, on the reverse strand, counting down.
ATGGTACTACTATGTACGATGTAGTTCAAATCGCATCACATGCGTTTGAATCATGTCCTAATTTGACAGTAGTCGATATCCAGGCTCCTATCAAGACTGTTGAGGCTGAAGCATTCAAGACAGGCTTGCATCCTGTTGAAATTTTCTTTAAAAACCCTAAGGCTTTGAATTCAATTGCATCTAAGGCTTTTTGGACTGGTGATGATAACACCTATAATACAGTATGGTTCTATGAATATGACCCTGACCCATCAAAACATCCTGCTTACAATTACAATTGGTCAACTTCTCAAATGAACCTCACAGAGTTAGCACCATATTTGCGTGATGTTAAAGCTGCTTTTTATCATACTAAGGTTGCAAAGAACATCATCTGGAATGAAAATGAGGATATTCCTAATGGGTTGTTAGCTTACGCAAAAGCTTATAAAGATGATGGAACAGGTTTTATCTTTAAGTTCTCTAAAGGTGGAACGTTTACAAAAGTTGGTGATATAGCTTTCCAAAGGAGTGATCTCTATGCTTTTGGTTATCCTGATGTAGACAATAAGTACTCTCTTCCTGCAAGTCTCAATACAGTTGGAAAGAGTGCTTTTGCAACTTGTACGAAGGTTGTTCCTGCTTTCGGCTTCAAGCATGAAGATGGTGTTGATGCAAGAATTACAGATGTTGGGGATAATGCATTCCAGAACTCTCCAAATATTGTAAAAGATAATACTTTCTTCAATATCTTTGCTAAGTTCGAAGATGTTAATGAAGGTGGCCTCAAATATGGTAAATATTCTTTCGAGGGCTGTGATCTGACAGTAATCGACCTGTTAAAGAGTTCTATAGTGACAATTCCTAATTATGCATTTGCAAAACAGAAAAATCAGGTAACTAAACTTGTGCTTCCTGGAGGTTGTACAGTAATCGGTGAAGGTGCTTTCATGAATGACCAGATTGTAGTATTGAACTTCCCTGCAACTCTTACGACTATCGATAAGTATGCATTTGCAGAGACTGCTAATCTCGCCACTCAATTCAACCTTGTCGGTGGTGGTAAAACATACGTACAGAACTTCCCTTCTGCTCTTACTTCTATCGGTGTGGATGCATTCAAAAACAGAACAACAGAAGATATCTATACTCACGGATATGTAACCAATGGTAAAGAGTATACATTCCCTGTATTGAAGTCACAAACATATTTTTATATTACTGGTTTTGTATATCTCCCTGCTCAGGCCGTTTCAAGTGGAAAGAGCGACCTGCTTAGTACAATGAAAGCGTCAGGTGGTGGCTGGGGTGATTATCATTTAAAATATCCTAAATTTAAGCAAACAACTGTTGACATGGCTAATGTTACCTACGCTGTTGGACCACAGAACCCATCTGGTTTGTATCCTGTTCAGGTAACTAAATTTAATAACGGTTCTCCTGCAACTCTATATGCTCAGTTCATCAAAAATGCAGCTGTAAAGGATGATGATACTGACTTCCCTGCTGGTACAGGATATGTATCTGGCTTCTATTTTGATGGTTTTGCAGATACTCCAAGTGGCAAAAAGTTCAACCATAACGATGCAAGTGGTGCAGTAGCTGGAGATATTGCATTTGCCAATACTATCACATTTGATACAGATAAGCAGGCTATTAGACAGGAATTCGACCATGACCCACTGTCTAAAGGATTTATATGGAGCGACGAAGTGCTTGACAAGGCATATGATCCTACTAAATTTGCTGAACTCCCTAAGGAGACATTTGCTAAGTACACAAAGCTTACTGGTGTTACATTCAACACAGCGAAAACTTACACTAAGATTGCAGAAAGTGCATTCGAAGGTTGTACTGCTCTGAAAGGAGTGACTGCAAATAACGTTACTGTTATCGGCGACAAGGCATTCAAGGGTAACGTTGCTCTGGAAACTGTTACAGCTCCAGCCGTTACTACTATCGGTGAAGAGGCATTCCTCGACGATGCCAAGTTGGCTACATTCACTGACTTCTCAAAAGTTACAGCGATTCGTGCTTATGCATTCCAGAACACAACTTCTTTGAATGGTGTTGAATTCACTAAGACTCTCACAGTTCTTGGCAACAGTGCATTCTATAATTCAGGCATTACATCTGTGAAGACTGCTGATGAAGGTAGCGTTACAATTGCCAATTCAGTATTCAGCAACTGTGCTAACCTTACTACAGTAGAGGCTCCTGCATTCACTACATTTGTAGGTTCATCTGCATTTGCCAACTGTCCGAAACTTGCTACTGTGAAGATTGATGGTGCAAGTGAAATTTTCGACCAGGAATTCCAGAACTCAGGCAACGAAGGTGCAGGTCTTGTAGTTTCTGCAAACAAAGCTACAAAAATCCGGGCTAACGCATTCACCGATGCTAAGGTCGTTTCCTTCACTGGTGATGCTCTCACTACTCTCGATGCAACTGCATTCCAGAATTGTACTGACCTCAAGTCATTCAGTGCAAAGGTTCTCGAAGAAATCCCTGCACTGGCATTTAAAAAAGCAGGTACTGAACTTGCAATGGACATCCCTGCAGTTAAGACTATTTGTGATGGAGCATTCCAGTTCTCTGGTGTAGTCTCTATCAATAATGATGGAACAAACGTAATCGAGTCTGTAGGAAACTATGCATTCAACGGTTCTACAATAAAGAACGTCAATCTTCCTAAAATAAATACACTTTATGGATTTGCATATGCAGGCTGTCAGAATCTCGAAACAGTGAAAGCAGGTGAAAATCTCAAGACTATCGCTCTGAATACATTCCAGAACGCTGGTGCTGACACTAAGTTCGAGGTTACTCTCGACGGTGTTGAGACTATTAATAAGGATGCATTCAATGCTTCCAAGCTCACTTCTATCGTTCTTCCTAAGTTGACTACAATCGCTGACCAAACTTCATTCAAGGATTGCTCTAAACTTCTTTCTTTCAAAGCTGATGTACTTACAACTATCCCTGAATCCGCATTTGCTGGTGCTGGTGCTGAAGGATTTGCTGTAACTGCTGAAAAACTCCAGACTATCGGTAAAGAAGCATTCAACGGATCTGCTCTTGCAACAATCGATGCTCTTGCAGTCAAGACAATTGGCGTAGATGCATTCAAAGGTACAAAACTTGTTAAGGTTGAATTCCCTGTTGTTCAAACTGTAAATGGGGGCGCATTCAAAGATTGTGCCGATCTTGAGAATGTTCTCCTCAATGATGCTGAGAAGGATGGCGCTCCTGCATTTGGTGTACTCGTTGGTAATACATTCACTGGTGCAGGCGTAGAAGGCAAGTTCACTGTAACGACAGCTGCAGGTCATATCGACGCCAATGCATTTACCGGTTCAAAGGTAGAAACTGTAAATGCTACAAAGGTAACAACACTCAATGCTTATGCATTCGCAGGTTGCACAACTCTCAAGCACTTCAATGCTCCTGTACTTACTGAAATCTTTGCAAGCACATTCGCTGGTGCAGATGATGATAATCCTAACTCAATCGAGACTGTAAGCCTTCCAAAGGTTAAGGCTATCGGTGCAAACGCATTCAACGTTTCCAACCTGAAGGAACTCGGAAATACTCCTGCACTTGAAACTATCGGTGCCAATGCATTCCGCAAGACTCAGCTCGAGAACATCAAGTTCCCTGCAACTCTCGCTACAATGGGCGCAGCTGCATTTGCAAAATCTGCACTCAAGACTGCTGACTTCTCTGAAGCTACTGCATTCACTGAAATCCCTGAACGTGCATTCATGTACTGTGCATCACTCGAGGAAGTAAATCTCGGCAATGTTGCTTCAGTAGGTGCAAGCGCATTCGCAAATACAGCTATCGAAGAAATCACTCTTCCTGCTACTCTCACTACATTTGCTGTAGATGCATTCAAGAACGACGTTCTCTCTGCTGTAAACGTATCTTACGCTACTGTTCCTGCACTCAATGTTGATCCGTTCGCATTCAATGCTGAAACTGGCAAGTACGTTGCTACTCTCTTCGTAAAGGATGGCGAAGGCATCGCTACAAGAGATGCTTACATCGCCAATACTAACTGGGATAAGTTCATCATCAACTCTGCAGTAAACATCCTCGTCAACGATGTACGTATCGCTTCTGACAAGGACGGTGTCTACACTCTCGTTGACGGTGCTGACAAGGTAGTGATTGACGGCAACTACTCTGGTAAGTTCGAATATGTACGTAACTTCACATCTACTGCATGGCAGTGCTGGTTCGTTCCATTTGCAATTGAGGCTGGTTCTGAGGCTGCTCAGGGTGCCAGGTTCGCTATGCTCTACGACACTGACTACAAGGACGGCACAACTACAATCGAATACAAGGAAGTTGCTCCTGGCACAATCATCAAGGCCAACGTTCCTTACCTTGTAAAGCCTGCTGCTACGGGTGAAGTAACATTCGAAGCTGATCAGGTAATGAAGACACAAGCAAACAAGAAGGTTGAAGTTTCTAACGTCGACAATGTCTACACATTCCAGGGTACATACGTAAAGAAGGGTTACAATAGGAGCGCTCCTTGGTACGGACTCGTAGCTAAGAACGGTTCATTCGCTCTCGCAGGTGAAACTGCATACATCAGTGCATACAGATTCTACATGACTGTCAAGGACAACAACAACGATTACGTCAAGTTCGTAGTTCTCGACGACGCAGATGCAACCGGCATCAGCGACATCAACGCTAACGAAATTGCTGAAGGTGCTATGTTCGACCTCCAGGGCCGCAAGATCTCTGCTCCTGTAAAGGGTCAGGTTTACATCCAGAACGGTGTGAAGAAACTTGCAAGATAAATCGCTTTATGCATCGTGCCCCGCTCCATGGGGCAGGGCGCGGTGCTTTGACTGATACTAATTCTTAAATAATTTTTATATGAATAAAACATTTTTACGTTTAGGTGCTCTAGCTCTCGTTTGCATGATGAGCATCAGTTCATTTGCCTTGGAGTTCATCCAGAACGGTCTCAGATACCGTGTCATCAGCTCTGTTGACAAGACGGTTTCACTGAAGAAAGTTGAAATTAACAGCTATCTGCCCAACGCAGAGGTTCCTGAAAAAGTGGAGAACGGAGGTACAGAGTATACCGTAACTACTATTGACAAATTTGCATTTGCTGGCAGTAATGTAAGTTATATTGCTGTGAACGCAAACCTTGAGGATATCGGTGACTATGCGTTCGCAACTGAATGTGACTTTACTACCATTTACTTTGCAGTTCCTTTTGCTCCGAAGCGTATAGGTGATTATCCTTTTGCTCAGAAAGACCAGAGTTGGACTAATACCGTAATATTGGAAAAGGAGACCAAGGACGGCACTGTTGATCTTTCCAAAGTGACAAACGGTGAGACTTATCTCGGTAAGGGTGTATTTGCAAACATTAAATTCGATAATGCCAACAAGATTAAGCTTGGTCTTATCAAGTCTCTTCCTGAGGCAATGTTCAGAGCTAATACGACAGGAATTGATTATTATGGAATCGGATTTCTTTGTGAGCTTCCTTTTGCTTCTGAACTTGAATCAGTAGGTGCTGAGGCATTCTGTGATTCCTATCTCTGCGCAATTGGTTATCGCAATACAAAGGAATATTATCTTCCAGGTACTCTGAAAACTGTAGGCGACTATGCTTTTGCAAACACTTGGTTGAATGATGACAATTCTATATTCGGCTATACAAAGTGTATGCAGTTCTCAGACGTAATCAATCCAGGTAAGATTACTTCAGTTGGCAAATATGCTTTCCAGTATTCTGATTGGTTGACAAATGATCGTTTTGAGAATCTTTTCGGTTCATTCGAGACTCTTGACTATACTGAAGGTTCTTTTATGTATTGTGGCCTGACTTCAATTGACCTTTCAAACGCAAAGGTTAAGGATGTTGTTCCTGCCTTTGCATTCTCACATAACCCATTGAATGGAAGCGAAATTGAATTGGTTTATGGCGAGGATATTGTAACTACAGCTATCAAACTGAACCCTGAATGCAAGTCTATCGGTGAACAAGCATTTGCTTATTGTGGCATACACACTGGTCCTTCTCGGTATGAAGTTGGTGGTGTCCTTGATATTCTTGTAGGTGTTAACGAGATAGGAAAGATGGCTTTCCGCAATAATCATTTTGATATGGTATTCATTCGTCAGAATGATCCTAAGGACATCAAACTTGGCGTATATGCCCTACCTGAAACTATGGGTACTGATCCTGCTAACGCATTCTGGGTAGCACCTCAGAAGGGTGTCCTCCCTAAGTTCCAGGCTTTTGATGAAGATGGAAATCCTACACAGTGGTGGTACAAGAAATACTATCAGTTCATGCCTGACTATCTTGATGGTTGCATCGAGTATTGTGCCATCCAGAATAGAGGTGACGTAAACTATAAGGCTGAATCCTATGTAAATGATTCAGGCGATCCTGTTGACATCACAATCATCGACAGGTTCGTTCAGAAAGCTGGCCGCTTTGGCTATGTTTTCACAGGTGCTACAGTGACTGAGATCAATCCTGTAATCTTCAGCTCTAACACAGATGCTCAGGCACAGGTCAAGTCTGTTACATTCTTGCCTCAGACAACTTACGTTCCTGCAATGAACGACATGGCTATCCTCGAAAAGGTAGTGCTTCCTGCATCTCTTGAGGAACTTCCTGTAAATACATTCCAGAACGACGTACTCCTTACAAGCGTGAACCTCGGTGAAACTCAGGTAACTGAACTTCCTCAGAATACATTCTATGGTGCTTCTGCACTCGCAGAAATTGATCTTGCTAATATTATTACATTCGGCAACTCTGCAGTTCGTGCTACAGCCATCACAGAGGCTAAACTTGATGCTGCAAAGTATATCTACATGAATGCATTCCGTCAGAACCCTAACCTTGCAAGTGTAGAGTTCCCTAACGTAGAAATCGTTGATCAGTATGCTTTTGAATCAACAGTACTTGAAGAGGTCACTCTCCCTGCATGCTTGAGCTATATCGGTGAGAAGGCATTCAATGTTGAAACTCTCGCTACTGTAAATGTTTCTTACGAAAATGTAGAGGATGTTCCTCAAATCGAAGATAACGTATTCTATCTCGCTCCTAGGGCTAAGGAATATACTGCTGCTCTCCACTCTGAGGTTCTTCCAAGAGAGAGCTTCCTCAAGCTTAACGGATGGAAACGCTTCCTCACTGCATTCGGCACAACTGTAAAGGTCAACAACCAGCCAATCGCAACAAATGAGGATGACGTATTCGTTCTCGTAGACGAAGGTGCTGAAAAGGTTTCTGTAAGCAAGGATACTGAAGTTGGCGTGGAATATGTACGTAACTTCGAATCTACTGCATGGCAGTGCTGGTTCGTTCCATTCGAAATGGTTGTTGGTTCTGAAGCTGCTCAGGGTGCACAGTTCGCAAGATTGTATGACACTAAGGTCAAGGGCGATGCAACTACAATCGAATACCAACCACTCGCAGAAGGCGACATTCTTGAAGCCAACAAGCCTTACCTCGTAAAGCCTGCTGCTAAGGGTGAAGTGACATTCACTGCTGAGAAACTCTTCAAGACTAATGACGAACTGAAGGTGACAGTTTCAAATGCAAAGTTCACATACACATTCCAGGGTACTTACACAAAGAAGGTAGGTGAGAATCCTGCTACTTGGTACGGACTCGTTGCTAAGAACGGTTCATTCGCTCCTGCAGGTGAAAATGCTTATGTAAATGCATACAGATTCTTCATGGTTTCAACAGAGAAGGGCACTGGCGATCCTTATGCAGTTAAGTTCGTAGTTCTCGGTGATGAGGATCCTACCGGCATCAGCGACATCAATGCAGACGCAGCCGACGCTCCTATGTTCGACCTCATGGGCCGTCAGATCACTGCTCCTTCACAGGGTCAGGTTTACATCCAGAACGGTGTGAAGAAACTTGCTAAGTAAGAAAGGTATTAATCAATATTTTAACAAATTTAATTTTAAGTTTTATGAAAAAGAATTATTTTGAACCAAAAATGACAGTTAGCAAAATCGTACTCGCACAGATGATTGCTACAAGTCCAGGTGAAGGTGACATCCAGGAAGAACCACACGAGGGTGGTTTCGGAACTAAGGAAGAATTTGAACTCTTCGGCGCACAGGGCTTCGACGATAGTTTCTTTGAATAATCACCACAACACTCTCAATAACCAAAGAGCAGGCCACAGTGCCTGCTCTTTGCCGTTGAAAAACACCTGTACCTGTATGTTTTCCCCATGAAAATGCATGCCATGTCAGAAAAAAGTTGTACATTTGCCGAAAATAAGAAATGTATTATGGCAACCAATGTATTATCTACCTCAAACCAGATTATAGTTACATTTGATGACATCAGTACTATGCCTATGGTAAAGAAAGCCATTTCTCTTATGCGAGGTGTGAAGTCAGTCAAGACAGCTCGTCCTAAACCGACCTGTACTGCCAAAGCTATCGAAAGGGCTCTTAAGGATGTCGTTGATGGAAAAGTGACGGAATGGAACAGCGTCGACGAGATGTTTGATACCATATTGAAATAGCGTGTACAGGGTATTCACTACAGGAACATTTGACAAAGACCTCAAGAGATGCCAGAAAAGGGGACTGCCAATTTGCGAGCTACGCAAGGCTATAATGATTCTCAGCCAAACTGGTAGGCTGCCTTCACGGTATCATCCACATATGCTTAGCGGAAATTTGTCAGGCATATGGGAATGCCATATAAAACCCGACTGGCTGTTGACATGGGAACAAAGCGATTCCGAACTTCGTCTTCTGATGCTTCGGACTGGTTCGAATTCAGACTTGTTCCGTTAATATAGCATTCCGAACATCCAGAGCGGAACGACATTCTGTGCTCCGTACTCAATGTCGTCCTTTACCACATAAGCATTCTTCACATCCCGAATCTGCTTCTGCTTCTTGTTTCGTCCACCTACCTCGAAAGTGTAGTCGCCAACGCAGAAGTCTGACACGGCAGAGGTTATGGGATCATCCACCACTCGCAATTGGTTCATGAAGAATGTTTCCCGCACGTTGCCTATCGCGGCATGTCCTGCCTTGGCCAACACATATATGAGATTGGTGTTCTCCAGATATACCTTATCCACTTTGCCCAGGGAACGTACACCTCCCGTCTGATCGCGTAGCTGCGTAATGAGTCCTGCTTCCTCAATGAAAAGCAGATAGTCGGCCACATTGTTGCGTGAGATACCCAGAACCTCGGCCAACGTGACCATGTTCGGCTTGAAGGGTACACTCTCGGCAATCACAGCCATGAGACGTTTCAGTTTTCTACCTGTCGATACATTCATATTGGCATATTCAGGAATGTCGGTTTCCAGTGTCTTCGTGACAATCCCCATGAGTTTCTCCTCATAATCATCTTCCAGTGCAAAGGGATAGTACCCTTTTTCGATGTATCTGCGAAAATACATCATGGGACGGAAACCTGCATGCATTTCCACCTCATGCTTCAGTATTTCTTCCAGTGAATACACCCTGCTTGCAATCCCTTCAAACAGTTCCAGGTATTCGCGGAACGATAGTCCGTACATCGTGTACTTCACCGCTCTGCGTGAAAGGTCTGCCTTTACTCCCTTGTTGATGTCCAGAATGGATGATCCCGAAAACACGACTCTAAGTTCGGGATGATAGTCATAAATAAGTTTGAGTTCCTGAGACCAGCCTTCGTACCTGTGAACCTCGTCAATACACAGGTATTCACCTCCCATCTTGCAAAATTCATCGGCCAAATCCACCAGCCTATGCGAGGAAAAGTAGAAATCCTCTGCATTGACATATAGGCTTCTGTCTGCATCCATATCTTCCTTGATGTGCTGCAGGATCATTGTAGTCTTGCCGACACCTCTTGCGCCCACAATACCTACCAGACGGCCATTCCAGTTCACCTTATCGTAGATATACCTGTGGAATTTGCTGTCCGTTAGCCTCAGGAGCCTCTTGTAGTTTTCTATGAGCCGTTGCATACCAGTATAGTTTTCTATGATTCGTTGCTTCGTGATGCACTCAAATGGTGCAGATTGTTTGAAATTATGCACTATCGCAGTGCAAAGTTACAATTTTTTTTCAAATCATAACCTTTTCCGGCTGATAATCTTCAATTTTTTTGAAAAACACATAGCAACGGCGTAACTTCATGCCTTCGGCGCACGTAAATGCCCGTGAATAAGGGTCACCAGTAAAACCCTTGTAACAAACCTTTTAGTAATAAAGTTCTTACTAAGAGACTTGTTACATGTCAATGGCTTTTTTGAGTGTTGTGAAAAGCCTCGAGAAGGTTCGACCACTCTGCGTCTACCTCGGTCCATGCCGAGTTTGGAAGGAGGGTCTAACCAAATACTACTGAATGACTATGCGAATACTACTGAAGAAATGCCAAAAGGTTCAATACCTTTTGGCCAAAGGTTCAGTACCTTTACGAGGATGGTTCAATACTATTCGGTTGCTGTTTCAGCAGTATTGATGGCGGGGTTCACTACCTTCTCTCTGTTTCTTCAATACTATTTGCCAACATCTTCCGTAGTATTTTTGAAGAAGAACAATTGTCGAACAATTTTTCGGTTAGATCCTGATGCATAAGCCCATAGTCAGGGAAATTGTTCGAGGAAATTTGATCGTAAATTTCTTGGGGGGGCTAAATGACTACCAATCTTTATTTCTTTACCAGTCGGACTTCATAGAGTTCGCCAATCTGTGTGCGCTCGTGGGCCACGAACTTTACCCTTACCTGTTTCTTGCCCTCGAGCATTGATGCCGGAATTGGATATTCCTCAACCTTCCACTGGGAGGTCTTCCACTTGTGGGTGTTGTTGACGGTCGCAAGGAGTTGGTCATCAACGAATATGTCGAACTCGCAAGTCTTCCATTCGTCCTGTCCCCAGAACTTGAGCTGGAGTGCGAGACTGGTGTTGCCGCCTGTGCCCATAAGGTAACTGAAGTAGTGGCCGTTTCTTGCATCGCGGAACGGAACATCGTTGGTTACACCCTTGTTGGACCGGTCGGTCTCCATCTGGTGGTCGGTCTCGGGTTGCTGTTCTCCCGGCTGAACCTTGTCCGTCGTGCGTGCATCGAGAGCCTGACGGGCCTTCTCCTGTTCTGCGAGGTCGGCAAGGTAGGTCTTGTAGTCGTCTTCGCTAAGAGCCAGCCAGTACATCATGTAGCGTGAGTCGTGAATCTCGAAGAACGGCTGCAATTCGAATGGCGGCTGCAATTCGTTGTCATAGGCAATTCTCGTTATGGACTTCAAGGTGAAGTGGAGAGGCTTGCCTGCAACTGGTTCAAGGTCGGTTGCAATATCTTCTACATTGCTTGCCACGAGGAACGGAGCCTCGTCGATTGGCAACTTCCTTCCTCCTGCATACTGTCCGAAACGGCTGTCGTCGGCAATCAGATGAGCCATATCTTCCGTTCCAGTCTTCATGCCGAGAAGGATAGGCCCGTGCATGATGGCAATGTATTGAGGCACATTAGGCAGATGCTTTATGTAGGTGTGCATAGGGTAGGTCATCTCGACCACGTCTCCCTTCTTCCACTGGCGGAGGATGCCGATATAGGAACCTGGCTTCTCGTTGTAGCTTACTTCCTTGCCATTGACCTTAATCTTCAGTGCACCGTCCTTCACCCATCCAGGATAGCGGAGCTTCATCATGAACACACCTTTACCTTTCATGACACTGATCTTGCTGCTCTCGCCGTAAGGGAACTCAGTCTCCTGACGGATTACCATGTCCTGCTCTTTCCAGTTGAGTTCGGATGGAACGAAGAGATTTACGTAGAGAGTGTTGTTCCTGTCGAGGTCGGTGGTATAGATGAACTGGCCATATTTGCCGTGGTTTTCCATGCCAGTGCCCACACAGCACCACATTGCCTCGTTTGGTGCGGAGTAGTTGCGGTAGTGGCGCGGACGGGCAGGAGTGAAATATACATATCCACCGTGCTCTGGATGCTGGGTGGAGAGGATGTGATTGAATGTCGCCAGTTCGTAGAAATCCGTATATTCGGCATTGTCGGGGTCGGCACGATGCAGTTCTTCCGTGAGCTTGAGCATGTTGTTGGTGTTGCATGACTCAGGCCCGTCGATGTCGTTAATCATGTCGATGCTGCTCTCCTTGCTTGGGAAATGTTCCCTGCGGCTGTTGCCTCCAAGTGCAATCGTGCGGTCGCGCGTCACCACCTCCCAGAAGAACTCACCGGCATGGTGATAGTCGGCGTTTCCTGTCAGTTCGGCTATTCTCTGGAATCCCACTGCTTTAGGTACCTGTGTGTTGGCATGGACATTGTCGAGATTGTCGGTGTGTGCTTTCATTGCATTGAGCAGCCATTTGTGTGAGAACCTCATGGCACAGTCCATGTATTTCTGTTCGCCAGTTATTGCGTAGGCATCAACCAGCACTTCGTTCATGCCGCCATGCTCCATTCCGAGCATCCTTTCCATCTGTTCGTCGGAGAGGTCTGCCGTGAGTGCTATTGCCCAGTCGCAGAAACGAAGGAACAGCACCTTTGCGTCTTCGTTGCCACAATAGAGCCAGGCGTCTCTGAGTCCTGCGTACATCTTGTGGAGATTATAGAACGGAGCCCATGCGCCATTGTAGACACTGAAGTCGCCTTTCCTGAACCGGTTCCAGATGTTGGCACTGTTTGGCATTCCGCCCACGTAGTCCTTTCCCCATTCAGGGTTGTTCCTGCCGTTGGCTTCAACGCATTCCTTCAGCTCGCTGATGATATACAGCATCCTCTTCTCACACTCCTCGTCGCCGGTAGCGGCATTCATTGCCATGGCGGTGAGGTAGTGTCCTCCCACATGTCCGTCCAGTCCGTCCCAGTTAGGGTATGCCTTTGCCTTTGGTGTCAGTCCGGCTTCCTTGCGGTAGGGGGCGAGCATCCGGTCGCAGTCGTATTTTAGGAGTGTACTGATATTGAGGTCGCGTGCGTGCTTCAGCGGTCCGCCGAGGATGGTGACATCGCCGAGAGGGAACTCGTTTCTGTAGAGTTTGTCCTGTGCCAATCCGTCGGAGGCAATCGTCATAAGTCCTCCGAGTACAAATGGAAATATTCTATTCATAGCAGTGTATGTTATTGACTTGATTCATTAGAGTTTCACGCTCGTGGCGTTGCCGCTGTAGGTAATCTTGGCGTTTCTGCCGCCGATGACACGGACGTTGAACTGGCGGGTGGTCTGCATGCCCTCGAACGAGCCTTGGCGCTTGCCTACCGAGAGAGTCTTGAACTTGTCGTTCCACTTCAGCTGGATAATGCTGTACTGTCCCTTCTCGTAGTTGTAGTTGTCGCCTTCGTCTTCATACAGAGTGAACTCTGCATTGGCTCCCGGATAGACCACGATGTCGAGGTTCTTCCAGTCTGATACCTTTGCATTCTTCACATCAGCCATGCAGAGCGGAATGATGCTGCCGGCACGGACGTAGAGCGGAGAATGGCTGATAGGAGCGTCGGCCTTGACGGTCTGACCACCATCCAGTTTCTCGTTTGTCCAGTAGTCATACCACTTTGCACCCTTTGGCAGATAGACTTCGTAGGTCTTCCTTGCATTCCAGTCGGCCTTGAATCCGTCCTGATAGAGCGAACGGTTGTTGCGGTTCCATCCTGAGATGGCGTTGGTCTTGTTGGCTGACTCAGGAGTGTAGAGAGCCTCCACCACCGGTGCAACGAGGAATGAAGGGCCGAACATGTATTCGCGGTTGTTGTTCCACACGTTCCTGTCGTCCTTGAAGTCCATCACGAGTGCCCGCATGAACGAGTCGTCGTTCTTGCTCACCTGCCAGCTCTGGCTGTAGATATAAGGCATGATCTCATACCGCATCTTGATGGCAGACAACAGTGCGTCGTAAACAGGTTCGCCTGGTTCTCCGAAATGGTATATCTCGCGGAACACCTCTGTACCGTGGCTTCTCATCATCGGACAGAAGAGTCCGAACTGCATCCATCTCACATAGAGTTCCTGATAGAGAGGGTTCTTCGTGGCAGAGTTGTCGGCATAGCCTTTGTTGTATGCGTTGGCGAAGAATCCACCGATGTCGGTATTTACGTTAGGATTGGCTGTGAGTGTGTAGTTGAGACAGAGAGGAACCTGCTTGCGGAAACTGTCCCATGAAGAGCTGACGTCGCCGCTCCATGTATTGGCACCGGTGCGCTGCTGACCTGCGAAGTAACTGCGGGTGAGGATGAACACGCGCTTGCCGGTGTCCTCGGCTCTCTGGTTCTCGTACACTCCCTGTACTGATCCGAGAGGGAATGCATTCCTCACACTTCTCCAACTGCCCATGATGTCCTTGCCGGTATGAGGGTCGGTGATAGGTCTTACTTCGTCGAGGTCGCTGTCCTTGAAGGAGTGGTGGTCAGGATCTGTGGAGTCCATCCACCATGCGTCGATACCAGCCTTGTGCAGACGGCTGAGGTTCTTCCAGTAGATATCCCGGGCTTCCTTGCTATACACATCGTAGCACACAACGTGGCTTGGGTAGTCCATGTTTGGCGGCCATGCACTGAGTCCGCTCTGAGGCCATGTCTCGAAACTGTAGAGGAGTCCCTTTTCCTTCAGTTCGCGGAAAGCCTTTGTCTCAGGACCGAAACTTGCCCAGATACTGATGCTCATGTGTTTGTCGAGGTCGTGTACGTGCTTTATCATGCGCTTGTAGTCACTGAAGTCATCGCTGAGGAATTCCATTGCATTCCACAGGTAGTTGTTGCCCCAGTACTGCCAGTCCTGGATGATACCGTCGAACGGTACACCTTTCTTATAATATGTGTCGACCACATCGAGCAGTTCCTTGGATGACTTGTACCTCTCCCTGCTCTGGTGGAATCCGTAGGTCCACAGAGGGAGCATCGGTACCTTGCCTGTCAGGTTTCTCATCTCACTGATCACACCGTCTGCATTGCCGCCGTACATGAAGTAATAGTCCACCTTGCAGCCTACCTGACTTTCCAGACTCAGTTCCTTGCCGTCGTCAAGTTGGGTAGGGGAGTAGTTGTCCCAGTAAATTCCGTAGCCCTTCACGCTTTGGAAGAAATGAGAGAAGTCTTCGAGGTTCGTCTGTATCATAAGCCGGTGTTCGCCCCTCTGGTTCATCTTCTCGTTCTGGATCATGCCCACACCGTATATCGGTTCATCCTCGTCGAGGGCAAATGCCTGCTTGACCTTATATCTGCCTGCGTCAGGACCGTCCTTGATGGGAGTGAATGCCATTGTGCCTTCGTCCATCAGTCTGGTGCCCTTCGAGTCGGAGAAACTGACCTTCTGTGTCTTTGTGTCCACCGTTACCGTGATGGCTGATGAGGAATAGGTGACGACATCGCCCTTTATCTTCTTCTTTACCTTGACTGCTTCCGGCTGTGCGGTCACCACGAGCGACAGTCCCATTTCCTTGCTCACGTCGGGAGCGTTCTTCACGATTCTCACTGTTCTTGGTGTGAAGAATTCCACTTCCTGTGCCTCTGCCGTTCCTGCAAGACACAGCATCATAATTGACAATAAGTTAAATCGGTTCATAGGTAATAAGTTATTTTCAATATCTGATGCAAATTAACAATAATTTTACGACATGGCAAAGGAAATGAGGATAATCTTTGCAATTTGCGAAGTTTTTTCTGCCTTTTGCTGTCGTTCAGGTCCCTTTTGATGGGGTTTCCCTAAATAAATTTGGTAAATCGCTTACTTTGTAGTAAC
The DNA here is from genome assembly GCA_045628285.1 of Bacteroidaceae bacterium. Taxonomy (GTDB): domain Bacteria; phylum Bacteroidota; class Bacteroidia; order Bacteroidales; family Bacteroidaceae; genus Colivivens. Next base: position 1,797 of record JAZQPD010000075.1, on the reverse strand, counting down.
TTTGCCGACGAAGTACTAACTAATAAACTTAAGACTTATGAGACGATTCATTTACACACTTCTGGTCATGACAGCCTGCATGCCATCGTTATGTTCATTTGCTCAGGGCGGTCCGAGATTTCGTTTTGACTCGACAAATCCTGATGTGCATGATCCGGTCATTGCCTATTGCGAAGGACGCTACTACATCTTCTCCACTGGATTCGGAATAGGATGCATGTCATCCGACGACCTCAAGACATGGAAGCCTGAGAAGTCAGTCATTTCCGATATTCCTGCATGGACACGCGAGGCAGTAAAGGGCTTCGGCGGACATATGTGGGCTCCGGATGTACAGTGCTACAACGGACTCTGGTACCTCTTCTATTCTTGCTCAGCATTCGGAAAGAATACCTCAGCCATCGGTCTGGTGACCAACAAGACCCTCAATCCTCAGTCGGCAGACTACAAGTGGGAAGACCGTGGGCTGGTTGTACAGAGTATTCCAGGCACTACCAACTGGAACGCCATCGACCCGAACATGGTTGTCGATTCGAAAGGCAAGGCATGGCTCAACTGGGGTTCGTTCTGGGATGGTATCCAATTGGCAAAGCTCAATAACTTCGACAAGCCCAAATCGCTGAAAGATAACAATACACGCGGACTGTCGACTAAGCCTGTGACAGTTGCACGCCGTTTCCTCCGCAGTGGGAAGAGCAAACCATCGGCTGCTGATCTCGCCCTTGCCAACGAGGCGCCGGATGCAGGACCTAATGCCATCGAGGCTCCGTTCATCATCCACGAAGGCGACTATTTCTACCTCTTCGCATCATGGGACTACTGCTGCAAGGGTCAGCGAAGCAACTACAAGACCGTAGTAGGCCGTAGCAAGAAAGTGGAAGGACCCTATCTTGACCGCAACGGCAAGGACATGGCAGAAGGTGGCGGTGAACTCATCGCCGGTCCGGATGATGATTTCTACGGCATCGGTCACTGCGGGCTCATGAAGCATGAAGGCAAGTGGCACATCGTAGCTCACGGCTATGCCAAGGCCAACAACGGTGCATCCAAACTCTGGCACCGTACACTGTCCTTTACTGCTGACGGATGGCCTGTAGTGGACAAATAAGATTCAGGCACGGTTTTCAGAACCATAAATGCAAGATGCCACTGACGATTGAGCAGTGGCATCTTGCATTATGGCTATATTGCCTGATATGTTATCTGATGACGAACTTGGTGGCGCAGTTGTTGCCGGAACCGTCGAGTACGCGGGCTATGTAGGTTCCCTGAGGGAGCTGTACCTGATATGCAGCATGTCCACCGTTGAGAGAGAGGACTGACTTGCCTACGAGCTGGCCGGATACTGAATAGATAAAGAGGTCGGCAGGCTTACATTCCTCGTTCTTCACGAGTATGTAGCCTCCGGAGTAGGTGATGCTCATACCGCCATCGCGGGCAATGAGGCTTTCACTCTCAATGCCGTCAACAACCGGCGGACGCATCTCGTAGTGGATGGTGTCGTAGGAGGTAATGATGTTGCTCGTGGCTATTGTAGGCCGGTACATGGCATAGATGTTGTTGCTTCCGTCAGGATAGCGTCCGTATGTCATGTCGCCTGTGTGGGCATCATACTGGAGGGTGTCTGCCCAACTGCCGTCTTCGGCGGTGAGGAGCACGTAGCTGCCGTCTTCATTTCCGAGCTTGAAGGATGTGTGGAGCTGTGAGATGTTGTCGTTCTTGTCACACCAGAGTATGCGGAATCCATGTGGTTCGATGAGTGTGGAGACATCTCCCTGGGCTATCTGGAATTTCTGA
>JAZQPD010000074.1:0-12606 GCA_045628285.1 Bacteroidaceae bacterium | reverse complement strand
AGAAGGCCATGCATAGTTAAGGTCGCCGCGAAGCTGCTTACAAGACATAACGATGTGTGAACCACCGTAAGACTTACGAAGAGTAACTGTAACCTTTGGAACTGTACATTCTCCGAATGCATAGAGCAGCTTAGCTCCGTGGAGGATGACTGCGTTGTATTCCTGTCCTGTACCTGGAAGGAATCCTGGTACGTCGACGAGAGTAACGATTGGAATATTGAATGCATCGCAGAAACGAACGAAGCGTGCACCCTTGCGGCTTGCATTGCAATCGAGTACACCTGCGAGTTGCTTTGGCTGATTTGCCACGATGCCAACGCTCTCACCATTGAAACGAGCGAAACCTACGATGATGTTCTTTGCATAGTTTGGCTGAACTTCGAAGAACTCGCCATTGTCGACTACGCTACCGATGACCTCGTACATGTCGTAAGGCATGTTAGGGTTGTCAGGGATAATCTCATTGAGATAGTCGTCTGTGCGGTCTATTGGGTCGTTGCATTCTACGCGTGGAGTCTTCTCGAGATTGTTCTGAGGGATGTAGCTTACGAGCTGCTTGATCATTGCGATTGCCTCTTCCTCTGTCTTTGCAGTGAAATGAGTTACACCTGACTTAGATGCGTGTACGCTTGCACCACCGAGGTCTTCCTGTGAAACGACTTCACCGAGGACAGTCTTTACTACTGACGGGCCCGTGAGGAACATGTAAGACGTGCCTTCCATCATGAGCGTAAAGTCAGTGAGGGCTGGGCTATATACTGCACCACCTGCACAAGGACCGAAGATACCGCTGATCTGAGGAATCACACCACTTGCGAGAATGTTGCGCTCGAAGATTTCAGAATAACCAGCGAGGGCGTTGATGCCTTCCTGAATACGAGCACCACCAGAATCGTTGAGACCGATGACTGGTGCGCCCATCTTCATGGCGAGGTCCATGACCTTACAGATCTTGAGTGCCATTGTCTCAGAAAGAGAACCGGCATTGACTGTAAAGTCCTGTGCGAATACATAAACGAGACGGCCGTTGATTGTACCATAACCTGTTACGACGCCGTCGCCGAGGAACTGCTTCTTCTCCATACCGAAGTTAGTGCAACGGTGTGTTACGAACATATCTGTCTCCTCGAAACTGCCTTCGTCGAGCAACATTGCAATGCGCTCGCGTGCAGTGTACTTACCCTTGTCGTGCTGCTTCTGGATGGCTTTTTCACCACCACCCAGGCGAGCTTTCTCTCTCAGTTCGACAAGTTCATTGATTTTATTTGACTGAATACTCATCGTGATATTTACGATTTACGATTTACTATTTACGATTTATTTCTCCGGGTACTTCGGCCACTCAGGCGAGCTGGGGCTCGGAGTCCGATTTGGTCATTCAATTTTCACTCCAAGTGAAACGAAGTTATGCCTTTGGTTCACAGAGTTCCGTGAGGATGCCGGCAGTTGACTTTGGATGGAGGAATGCGATCATCATGTTCTCTGCACCTGGACGTGGAGCTTTGTCGATTACGCGGATTTCCTTTTCTGTGCATTCTGCGATTGCATTAGCTACACCATCCTCGATTGCAAATGCAACATGGTGTACACCACGACCACCATTCTCAAGGTACTTGGCAATAGTGCTGTCCTCTGAAGTTGGTTCAAGGAGTTCAAGCTTTACTTCTCCTAGCTTGAGGAAAGCTGTCTTTACCTTTTGGTCTGCTACTTCTTCGATGTTGTAGCACTTGAGTCCCAATACATTCTCGAAATAAGGGAGAACTTCGTCAATACTCTTGACTGCAATGCCAAGGTGGTCAATACGTGAAATTTTCATATTTCCTTTTGCTTTTAAGTTGTTAATATATTATTTAATACTAATATGCTCAAAATCAATACACATACAACGACTTTCGCAGACTTTGAATCTACGAAGCCATTTTCAACAAGCAAAATTACTAAAAATTTATGTGAACACCAAATAAAAAGAGGATTGATTTACAATCATTCCCGTTTTTTACTTCATTTTTTTATTTCATAAACACGAAATACACAGCTGCCACCAGACATACAAATGCCGCTATGTGATTCCAGTGAAGGTGCTGTCCTTGAAAGAGCAGATTTGCCACGACAGCAAACACAATCAGGGTAATCACCTCCTGAATGACCTTCAACTGCACAAGACTGAACGGTCCCCCATTCTCCACGAATCCCAGTCGGTTTGCTGGAACCATAAGGCAATACTCAAAGAAAGCAATCATCCACGAGAAGGCAATGACACCTATGAGCGGCCAGTTGTCCGAAATATGCTGTTGCTGCAGTTTCAGATGCCCATACCAAGCGAATGTCATGAAGATATTCGACCCGACAAGCAATAGAATCATGTATAATCCTCTCATAACAAATTCGTTTTATTCAGTTAACCTATACCGAGAACCTGCTTTACGAGAGGCAATACGGCATTGCGCAGCACTTTCTCGTTCAGGCGATGCTCACCGTCGAAACGGATTGCATTCTTATAGTATTTCTTGAAGAGGTCGTAAGTGTTGACGCTATCATCATGAATACCGAAGAGCCCATAAGTGTTCTCCTTGTCGAAGTCGGTGATTCCCTTGAACTGCACCCGTTCCATCATGTTGAAATGCTGGATGATGTCCTTTGTAATCTTGAAAGTCTTCTGACTGTCCTTCCTGCCATTGAGAAACGGATGCTCACCAGTCTTCAGCACCTTCGACATCCTCGACATGTTGAATGCCGGGTTCACACAGATTTTCTTGAAGCCAAACATCTGCTGAGCATACATTCCACCCATCGAAGTACCGATTACAAGGTCGGGCTGTTCCTCTTCACAGAGGTTCTTCAAATAAGGCAACGCCTCCTGAGGATCAACCGGAATGTCGGGAGAAAGGATTTCCACTTCCGGCAAGAGTCGGCGCAGAGTCTCAGCCGTTCCCGTAGCACCTGAAGAGGCATATCCATGAAAATAAATTACCTTCATAATGAAAATTTATTATCAATTCTCAATGAATCCTGCCTCTACTCCGCTCTTCACCAAAGCCTCACAGTCCTTGCGGGCAGTTTCTTCATCAACCTCATACTCCTTCATCAAGGCTGCCACCATGTCGTCAACAGTGAATTCCTTGTCGAATACAGCCTTCCAGATGTCAGCAGCACTGGCATTCATACTGATGAGTTTGGTGAAGTCTATGTTTTCCCTTCCGCTGGAGATAATGATGTTCTCTCCACATACATTGCGCAATTCAAAGCCCTGTTTTATTTTCATTGTTTCCTATTGTTTTATGATAACTGTTATGTGAACATTCTCCTTATTCTGTTTGGCAGTTGATGCAGACACACAAGTTTGTAAAGTGCCAGAAGATAACGGCGAATTGGAAGCAGGCGAATCCATATCCACGAGTACGTCTTCCACACCCTTCCATTTGTATCCCAACGTTTTCCCTTTCGCTCCACGGCACACATTATGGCACGTATGTCATCCATCATGCACTGTTCCGTTCCCGGATAATTCCCATCACCACGAAGTCTCACCCGATTGCCTCTGATGGCATCAATCCTGTGAAGGACATAGTGGCCTGGAGATATTTCTGCCAGTACGACATCCCCTACCTTATATATATCAGACCTACCCAGTATGGCTACGTCCCTGTCGTTTTCGATAAACGGACGCATGCTGTAGCCTCTTGCACGTAGAGACACTGTATGTCCCTCACTCACGAGTGCACAGACATGAGGTAGGAACTGGTCGTTCGCCAACTGAATCGTCTCCATCACTTATTTCTTTCCTGAGGTTAAGGTGGAATAACTCAACTGCACGGCAGCCTCGTCGGGCAGGTTCTCGAGAAAATATGTCGGAGTAGCCTCAAGTATGTGAATCACGGCATCGCACGCACCGCCATACACTCTCTTGTCCCATTTCATCACAGAGCACGACGGCAACAATGAAGCAAATGCCTCTAGTGCTTCCATCCTGCGGATTTTGTTGAACGGAGCCTGCTTGAGTTGTACGAATCCTCCCACGGGAGCCTCCGTATTCTTGTAGCAAGGAGTCTTGCCGCTCCAAGGAGAACCAAACACATAAGTCTTCCCATCCACGAAACGGACAACAGGATTGTCGTCGTTCATAAGGTCTGTACCATCGATATATTTCAGCCAGTTGGATGTATGGGTACTCTTTCCCGTCCCACTGACTCCAAGGAACAGATAGCCAGTTTCGTCCTTCCTGATGACTGAGGCATGCATCAGCAGTGTGTCCTTTGTGGCAGCGGCAAAGGCATACATCATCATCAGCGAGTTGTTGAGTCCGAAATTTCTCATCGTCCAGTCGCCTCTCAACGCTACCGTTCCCTCCGAGAAATCCCTGTTTGCCTGAAGAAGACAACACTTGCGTCCCCTAATGTCACTCACGAGTATCTGGTAAGAGCCGTCTTCCAGGATGTAGACTCCGTGATTGTTTCCTCCGCAGTCAAACTGACCGACTTCGTCACCTTTCTTTCCAGGACGGAAACTGTCGTCCACCCTGAGAGTGAAAAGCACGTCTGAGTCATCTACCTCTGTCTCAAAAGGCTTGGATGAAGGAATCAGCCCGTCGTTGTTTTCCTCACCGGCGAACAGCACCCTGTACTGAAGCCTGCCTACCTTATATTGTTTTTGCAAATCCATATTTCAGTCAAGAACTAATTTTTCAGTTTTTTATGGCGTTCCACCATGATGTCTTATAGTAATAATCCACAAATGGTTTTTTCATATCCATGTATTTCTGCAATGGGACATACATCGACACTCCGCCGAATTTCGTTTGATCAACTGGGATATATCCACCATCCCTACCTGAATAACTGCTGTACCACCAATCTGTCGCATAACCCTTTACCGTCTCGCTGAAAACCTTCTCCCATTCTGCATACCTATCCTGCGGAAGGTTTTCCTGCATGATGGACTTCATGTCATAGTAATCAGGTATTGCCTCAATGGATTCTCCGTCCCATTTGTCGAACCAGAAGTAATTCTGCACGTCGGTGAACTTGCCATCCCTGAGTGATATTCCCTGAAGGGCCTTCTTTGTGGCCGCAGCAAGTTCTTCCAGTTTCGATGTGTTTATCGACGAAATGAGAGCACCATATTGCTGCTGAATGTCAGAGCGATAGGTTTCGCAATAAATCCTTGCCAGCTCATCAGGATTGAAATCCTGCTGCAACATCGGTTTCATCATCACGTCATACGGCGCACCCGGACCTGGAATCTCGGATGGAGAACCGATGATGTACTTGGTAATGTTCCTCAATTCGTAGGCAGTTTCTATTGTCTGCATGAAACAGGCATCGAACATCAGGAATTCCATATTGCTGAATTCCCTTAGGACCTTGGCCATTTCCATGACATCCAACTCATAGCCACAATCGTTTAGGGGAGAGTTATGCTGGTTGTCCACTCCGAACGTCTTCATCCTGCCCCTGGCAGACAAACTCTCATCCTTTCCGTTTCCCGGAACCCATCCTGAGCCATGCGACCACAACACCATGCCATATTTCTTTGCTGGATGTTTTCCGACGACATATCTCATCACCTGCCTCAACACATCCGGAGAGCAGGAATTGGGATCTTCATCATAATTGTACTCCGGAGTAAGGTAATACATTGAAACGGCCTTTGTCGCATTGGTAATGGTATAGATACGAGGCAAATCCAAGTCATCAACGTACAGCACGACCTTTGAATTGTCCGGAATCTCACAGCATCCCTCCAGTATTTCCATTACGTCCTTTTGCACAAAACGATACAGGCTGTTCTCTGCCACGATATAGAAAAGCACGGTCTTGTCACAGATTTTCGGCTCCGGTGTAGTATGCTCCTTCTTCGCACATCCTGAGAATAGGAGTGTGACGGACAATATGAACGAAAACCAGATGTTTGACTTCATAAGATTCAGTCCAGGTTCACAGCCTCAAAACTGAAGTCATCCTTGGATACTGAAATCAGCTTCACAGCATCCTGTGCCAAGTATTTCTTCTTCATTTTGTCGTGGCGTTTCTGTATGTTTTTCAGTTTTGTATCAAAGAAGATGGCTACGGTCTGGTTCACATATCCGAGCGTACCCTCCACGTAGGTCTTCATCTGATAGCCATACGTATCCCTGTAGTTCAGGAATTTCGTCTTGACATACACATCAGCACTGTCCACACGGATGATGTCCGTGATGACATGGGTAGAATCGCCGAATTCGTTGGAGAAACCGAACATATACACAGTCATCCTGCTGCGTTGTTCAGCCTTTGGTGCCTTGCGTATCTTGCTGGCCTTCTTGGCTTTCTTTCCGGCATTCTTCTCCACTTTCGTCTTGTCCATTCGTGGGTTGTCGGCCGGAGAAACCTCAGGGTCTGCAACCTGGGCAAACAACGGAACCGACAGAAATGCAAATAATATGGCAACCAGTGTCTTCATAATCAACCGAGATAACCCTTCAGCACCTTACTTCTCGAACTGCTGCGCAGCCTGCGTATTGCCTTTTCCTTTATCTGGCGCACTCTCTCACGGGTAAGGTCGAATTTCAGACCTATCTCTTCAAGTGTCTGCTCCGAGCCTCCGATTCCGAAGAACATCTTGATGATTTCCTTCTCTCTTGGCGTCAGGGTATCGAGGGCACGGTCGATTTCCTTTGAGAGCGACTCATACACAAGTCCCTTGTCGGCCATTGGCGAGTCGTCGTTCACGAGTACGTCGAGCAGGCTGTTGTCCTCGCCCTCAACGAACGGAGCATCCACACTGATGTGGCGGCCCTGTACCTTCAGGGCATCACTCACCTTGTCCTCCGGAAGATTTACGCGCGGAGCAAGTTCGTCGGTCGACGGGCGGCGTTCGTTCTCCTGTTCGAATTTTGATATAGCCTTGCTGATTTTGTTGAGCGAACCTACCTGGTTGAGCGGGAGGCGGACAATTCTCGACTGCTCTGCCAGTGCCTGGAGGATAGACTGACGGATCCACCATACTGCATAGGATATGAACTTGAACCCTCGGGTCTCGTCGAATTTCTCGGCTGCCTTTATCAATCCCAAATTGCCTTCATTGATGAGGTCGGGAAGACTGAGTCCTTGGTTCTGGTATTGCTTTGCTACTGAAACCACAAATCGGAGATTGGCACGAGTCAGTTTTTCGAGAGCCATGCGGGCCTCCACTCCACCCTTGCGGATTTTGGCAGCCAATTCCACCTCCTCCTCTACGGTAATGAGTTCCTCCCTACCGATTTCCTGCAGATACTTGTCAAGTGAAGCCGACTCACGATTTGTGATACTTTTGGTGATTTTTAACTGTCTCATTTCTTAAAAACACATATTACGTTGCAAAATTACAAAAAAAAATCCACTTTTCAAGTGTTTTAACGAAAATTTAACTAATTTTGCCACCTGTATGACAAAAAAGGAACGATATTCAGCCTTCGTGGCGCATTTCTCGGCTGAAATGCCCGATGCCGACACCGAACTGAACTACGGCAATCCCTATCAGTTGCTCGTAGCCGTAATTCTCTCCGCCCAGTGTACCGACAAGCGGGTAAATATGGTCACTCCCGACCTATTCCGAGCCTACCCTTCCCCACTCAGGCTTTCCGAAGCCTTGCCCGGAGAGGTATTGGCATACATCCACAGTGTCAGTTATCCCAACAGCAAGGCAAGGCATCTGGTCGGAATGGCCAGGATGCTTGTAGACAAATTCAACGGTGAAATACCCGACTCTCTCGAGCAACTCACCCTCCTGCCGGGAGTAGGCAGGAAGACGGCCAATGTCATCCGGTCGGTAGTGTTCGGCAAACCGGCAATGGCAGTCGACACCCATGTCTTCCGTGTCAGCCACCGCATGGAACTGGTATCCCCGCGCTGCACCACCCCACTCTCGGTCGAGAGGGAACTCACGAAGAACCTCCCGCACGAGGTGGTGCCACGTGCCCACCATTGGCTCATTCTCCACGGCCGCTATGTCTGCACGGCCAAGAATCCGAAGTGCGACAAATGCCAAATCAGCAGCATCTGTGCACATTCAATTGACTAAAACTCTACGCTCGGAGCCTTCTCGCTACCCTCTTCTGCCTTGAAGTTAGCCTTTGTAACAAAACCGGCAATACCAGCAATGATGTTGCCTGGAAAACGACGAACGCCCACATTGTAAGCCTTTACGGCCTCATTAAATTCCGTACGACTCTTCTGGATGCGGTTTTCCGTTCCTTCCAGTTGAGTCTGCAGTTCCATAAAGTTCTCGTTCGCCTTGAGTTCAGGATAGTTCTCAGCCACGGCAATCAGTCTGCCGAGAGCGGAACCAACCTCGCTCTGAGCCTGTTGGAACTTCAGCAGGTCCTCCTCAGTCATGTTCGTAGGGTCGATATTGATGCTTGTAGCCCTCGTACGTGCCTCTGTGATTTCCCTGAAAGTGCTTTCCTCGTGCTGGGCATAGCCCTTCACGGTGTTCACCAGATTTGGAATCAGGTCTGCACGGCGCTGATACTGGGTCTCTACGTTTGACCATGCCTGAGAAACCACCTCGTCCTTGTTCACAAGACCGTTGTAGACTGAAATACCCCACAGCACCACTACTGCTGCCACTACGATTAATGCGATTGTACTCTTTTTCATTGTCCCTATAATTTATAATTCATAATTCATTTCTAACTGTTAACTTTTAACTGTTAACTCCTTAAAACCTTCCCGTGCTGCCGCCGCCACCGAAGTGTCCGCCGCCGAAGTGTCCGCCTATGGAACCTCCACCACCGAAGCCTCTTCCTCCGCCCATCATCATACCTCCACCGATGCCATGACCCAGACCAGAGGCACCGTCATCTATATTCACATCCTCCGTCTTCTCATGACCGCAACCTGAGCAGCGGTAAGTCACCCTTCGCCTTCTCCTTCCTATCTTCTCCGACTTCACGGCCTTCATCTTCCTTTGTCCGCATTTCGGACAGGTCTTTACTGAAGCCCAGGCAATTATCCACATGAGGAATACGAACACAGCCACCATGACCAGGAAGGCAATCATCAAGTCTCCCGCATCGGCATCATCATCGGCCATGAAGTTCTGCTTGAAATCCTCGTCACCACGTATGTACCCGTCTATTGCCCGCATCGTGGCCATCATCGCACCGTCCCAGTCACCTTCCTTGAGCAGGGGAACCATCTTCCTGTTCTGTATTCTGCGGCACACGGCATCGGGCAGCACGCCCTCAAGTCCGTCACCGGTAAGGATGGTGTAACTCCTGTCCTCCGTACAGAGCATCACGAAGAGTCCGTCGTCCTTGCCCTCATGACCTATCCCGTACTTGTCTGCCACGGCCTGTCCGAACGAATAAGGGTCGTCGCCCTCAATGTGCTTCACCACCGCCACGACACTCTGCACACCCGTCTCCGTCTCCATCAGTCGGAGCAGACGGTCAAGGCTGTCGACGGTAGCACCGGCAAGCACTCCGTCGGGATTGATTACGTATTTCGTCCTGTCGTGCAGATACACCATGGGCAAATTGTCTGGAGTCCAGTAGGTCTGCCCCCAGACAGTCATGGCCATCATCAGCACTACAATATTTGACAATAATCGCTTCATGTCGTTTGCAAATGTAGTGAAAAATTTTGATTCCACAAAATTTCCACTACATTCATCATGTTTTATGGTGTTGCCTTACTTCTTGTTCGCGTCCATACGGCTCTTCTGGCTTTCGCCCGCACCAGTTCCACGATATTTGCTGCGGGTGGCATTGAACGAGTAGCGCACCGACACGTCGAGGTAGTGGTTGTTGCCTTGCGACTGCTGTTTGATGAGATAGTAGCCACAGTCCATCTCGATGTTCTGACCGCTCCTCTGCAATATGTCCTCCACCGATGCACGCAGACAGAGGGCATCATTCTTCAGCCAGCACTTCTGTACGGCAAGACCTACTATGCAAGCGTTGTTCCTCAGTCGGAAGTTGGCCGATTCGCCCTGGCTCTGCAGACGTATGTTTGCTTCTAGTTGTAGAGAGTGAGGCAGACGCGCTGCGTTGTTGAGAGAAACAAAGTAGATTGGCTTGTTGTAGCTTACCTCGCGCCTGCCGTCAGCCATTCGTGGGTCGGCAAGAGTCTGCTTCATGTTCGGAGCAATGAGTCCTACGGTCCAGTTTGGCGAGAACCGTCCCCAAGTAGGCGAAGCATTGAGATAGGCCGTGAAGTTGCGGATAGGTTCATCGAAGTTGATGAACTTGATGAGGATCACTCCGTCGTCGTTGTAGATGTACGACCACTGGGTGAGGCAGTCGTCAATCTTCTCGTAAGTAGATGCGAACATCAACCACTTGTAACGGGCAGTCAGTGCAAATTCCTGACGTTTCTCGTTCTTCAGCGTAGGGTCGCCCTGCTGAAGGAGGTATGGGTTGACATAACTCATGCTCTCGTCGAGAGTTCGGTAGTTAGGACGGTTAGTCTTGATGCTGTAGGAGAGCGAAGTCTGCACCGGTCCCCACTGGTTTGCCCATGCAATAGAAGGATAGAGGTCGTTGGTATAGCGCGACATGTTTCTACCGGAATTGAGCAGGTCGGTATATTTCATTCCCACGTGCTCAAATCGCAGACCGGCACTGATGCTTCCTACTTTCGGCAGCGCAAAGGCATATTCGGCAAAAGCAGCGATGTTGTCTTCCTTTACCTCCGACTTAGAGTCAGAGAGCGGCATGTTCACTACCTCATAGGCCGACTTGCGGGTGACGAAAGCCATTTCCTCGCCTACCGACAACTGACCCCTCCATATTGGATAAGTCACCACGAACTTGTCGGCAATCATGTCGGTCTTGGTCGATGTGGATGAAGCCATCCGGCTGATTGTGTTTCCATTTTGTTCATTGATATCCTCATCGCCGCCCGACTTAGAGGTAACGAAGTCCACGTTGAGGTCGAAACCGAACTTACCCACGCGACCATTCCAGTAGGCATTGCCGTTCCAGTTGTAAGGACTCGTATAGTTCGTGCGCTGCTTCGTGTTGTTGAGCACGTTGCTCAGCATCCGACCATTCTGCAAAGTCGTCACGTCCGACTCCTGATTGAGGTGCGAATAGGCATTGAACTGGTCGTGGCGGTCTATTCTCACACCCAACGAGTGGTTCTCCACTATCTGCCAGTCAAAGCCCAGATTCGAGTTGATGCCCTGAGCGTGAGCAGCATTGCTGAAGTCGCTCTTCTGGTCGATGGTCATCAGACTGTCAATCCTGCCCAGATAACTCCACTGATGCAATTTGCTGTCCTGCACACCACTGTACTTGAAGTAGTTCACACCGCCGAACACCTCGAAGTCATTGTGCCGATAGCGCAGGTTCACGTTGGCACTCGGGTCAGTGTAGCCATATCTGAAGTCCTGACGGTTGGCAGCCTCCACATCGAAGCCGAAACCGTCGCCCTGACGCTTCTTAGTCTTGATTCTGACCACCGACCTCACCGTAGCATCGTACTGGGCACCCGGATTGTTGATGACCTCAACCTCCCTGATGTCCTCGCTCCTCAGGCGTTTCAACTCGTCAGGGTCCTGCATGCGTCTTCCATTAATATAATATATAGGTGTACCCTTGCCGATGACCTCCAGGTCGTCGCCGTTCTGCATCATGCCCGGCACCTTGCCCAGCATCTCCTTGGCAGAACCCGACTGGCCGAGGACGGTACCCTCCACGGTAGTCACCATCGAGTTGCCCGTCAGTTTCGTCTTGGGCAACATGCCCTTCACCGTCACCTCGCTTATCATCTGTGCATTCTCTCTCATCTGCACTTGTCCGTTCCATTCGGAACTCGGGATGTAGAGGGTCTCATACCCCACACTCGTCAGTTTCAGCAATCCCTCATTCTGGGCAGCAATGCTGAACTTGCCGTCCGTTCCGCTCGTGGTTCCCTGTGCGAACGAAGAGTCAGGCATTGCCAGCAACACCACGTTCACACAGCACATGGGCTGTCCGTTTTCATCCAGAATCAATCCTTTCACCTCGTGGCTCTGAGCCATGGCCACCATGCCCGTCACACCCATCGTGACTGCAGTCATAAGACTTTTGATATTCATACCTTTCAAAAATTTATTTACAGCCATTAGACGTAACGACTCCGCAAAATGCTACACCACCCACCGTTTTTTTTGTTTTTTTAACGTTTAGTGAACCTGTTGGTTTCAGTGTTCTGCCCACGGGGGGGGTTCAGAGCCTTATATCCTGAAGGAGTTGGGAGAAGCGGCGAACTGTGTCGGGGTGCTGGGTTGCGACGTTTTCGTGCTCGTAGAGGCTTGTGGTCATGTCGTAGAGTTGGGGCTCGGCGGAATTGCCGGTCTCAACCTTGGGTCCCCACTGTATCATCTTCGGACCGCCATTGGGCTCTATGTATTTCCACCTGTGGGTCCTGACGGACAGGACATGGGTGGAGGACTGCTCGAGGAGATACTCCCTACCCTTCCTGTCCTGACCTGACAGCACGGGGAGTGCGTTCCTGCTGTCGGGTGCTGCACCTGCCGGCAGACGGCCTTTCACCAGTTCGTTCATGGAGGCTATGAAGTCGACCTGCGAGAAGAGGGCTTCCGACACGATTCCTCCACCGGAAGTCGGATCGTAGCCATGTCGTTCTGTGTGCCAAGGAG
>JAZQPD010000073.1:0-11932 GCA_045628285.1 Bacteroidaceae bacterium | reverse complement strand
GTATTTCGCGTGGTTCAACCAGACATTCTCTATCTTCACTCTCTGGGCTATCACTGTATGGCTTGCAAAGAGAGGAAAACTATATGTCGTATCCCTCGTGCCAGCTCTATGGATGACGATGGTCTGCCTGAGCTACATCCTTGTTGCTCCTGAAGGACTCAGCATGAATGCAACTACTGGTGTCATCGTATCACTGGTAGTCACCCTGTATCTCCTCTTTCGCTTCATGCACAGGAAGAGATTGTTAAGCAAGAGGCTCAAGCATAGGCCATAAGCGAAAAAACGAATACGAATACGAAGACTTTTTATTTCACACTCATATTCTTTGCCGTCAGTCTGAGTTGCTGGGGCTTGAAGAAGGAGAAGGTCAAGTTCGCCGAGAGGGAAGGAAAGGACCTTTTTCTTACTCACTATATAAGTGACACCTCGTCCGCGAGAGGCTGTGTGATTTTTGTGTTTGGAGGCGGATTTGCCTTTGGCTCCCGTGACAGCAGAACCTATCAATCCTATTTCTCCTGGCTGTGCGACAACGGCTATGACGTAGTCTCGATTGACTATCGTCTTGGACTCTCCAGTGAATTCAACGACTATGGCTGGAAACATGGAGCATGGGGCCAGCTGAAGCGCTATCAGGCCTCAATAGAGTGGGCAAGGGAAGACTTGCTCTCAGCCACAGCTTTTGTGCTGAGGAATGCAACAAGATGGGATGTCAATCCCGAGAGAATCATCGCATGTGGGTCAAGTGCTGGAGCCATCACCTGCCTGATGGCAGAGAATGCTATCTGTAATGGAGATTGTGCAGACATCCTTCCTCCGCAGTTCAACTATGCTGGTGTCATTAGTTTTGCTGGAGCCATCTTTTCTATGAAAGGCTATCCGAAATGGAATACCCAACCTTGTCCGATGATGCTCTTCCATGGCAATTCCGACAGGAATGTGCCTTACAAGCGAGCCTCCATGTTCCGCAAGGGCCTCTGGGGCAGTTCGTATGTTGTACGTCAACTGAAGAAGAACGGCTGGTCCTATTATTTCTACGACGGTACCTATCAGGACCATTCCCTTGCCACAACGCCTATGAATGATTGCCGTCCGGAAATCCTCTCCTTCCTCCGTTCGGCTGTAGAGAAGAAGGAACACATGCAGATACACAATCAGGTACGCAATCTTTCCATCCCAAAACGCAAGACCAAATTCCTTCCTTTCATATACCTTTCCCAGAAAGGATGACCTGTGAATGTCATCCCAGGATAGGAGACACGCATCCGAAATGTCATGAAATTGTGATGCATTGCAATGGAATTTCATATACTGATGAATGTTTGTTTTGCCGGATGCAATTATTTTTTGTAAATTTGCCAAACAATTGATATTGACTTTAAGATATGGATAAAATGAAAAGGCTGAACATATTGGCGTGGACTTTGTTTGCCGTTCTTGCCGGAATGGGCGAGGAAGCCTGTGCGCAGAGGTTTACCGACAAACTGGACCGCGGACTTGTGGCTGTACCTTCATCGACGAAGGGCAATTTCGTGACATGGCGGCGCTTCGGCGAGGAGTACTACGACGTGACTTACAACCTCTATCGCGACGGACAGGTAATTGCATCGAATCTCAGAACTTCGAACTACAACGATGCAACAGGCGGAAGTGGCAGCAAATACCAGGTGAGTGCAGTGGTGCGCGGGAAAGAACAGGAGAAGTGCGAAAGTGTAAGCCGCTGGGCAAACCAGTATAAGGACATAAAAATGAAGAATGTGGTGGACAGGAATGGTAACGACGTGACGAGCCACTACACACTGAACGATGTCACCCTGGCCGATGTGGATGGTGATGGGGTGAGTGAGTTCATAGTGAAGCGTCCTTGCGACATGGTGACCGACCTGACCAACAAGACCGCATTCCATCACTATGACTGCTACAGGCTGGACGGTACACGCCTGTGGTGGATCGACATGGGTCCGAATATGCTGGCAGGGGCTGACGAACAGTGGGACATCGTGGCATACGACTGGGATATGGACGGCAGGGCAGAAATCCTCTTCCGCGGTGCTGACAACATGATAATACACCATGCCGACGGAACGACCACACAGATTGGTTCGGGTGCCGATACCCGCTGGAGTGGAATCGAATATACCAATTCAGGAAATGAATACCTCATATATGCCGACGGCGAGACTGCCGTACCTTGGGTGTAGATGAACTATCCCCTTGCCCGTGGCACTGCCGATGACTGGGGCGACGGATATGGTCACAGGGCCACCAAGCATTTCTTCGGTGCTCCTTTCCTTGACGGAAGGAAGGCAAGCGTGTTCCTTGCACGAGGCATCTATACGAAGACTCTGATGGTTGCTTACGATGTAAATCCGCAGTCGCACCAGCTTACACAGAGATGGAGATGGGAATGCTCTACCGGAGGTCCCTGGTTCGGACAGGGATACCACAATTATGCCATTGCCGATGTAGACTGGGACGGCAGGGACGAGATTGTGTACGGCAGCATGGTGATTGACGACAACGGAAAGGGACTGAGCACTACCGGACTCGGACACGGCGATGCACAGCATTGTGGCGACCTCGACCCTTACAGGCATGGTCAGGAACAGTTTACCTGCAACGAGTCGAGTCCGAACATGAACTACAGGAATGCCACTACATCGCAGATATATTACAGGAGTGTCGGTACGAGTGACGATGGAAGAGGACTGTGCGGCAACTTCTCCAACAGCTATCCGGGCTGTGTGGGCAGGAGTGTGAACACGGGCATGATATCCACCGTTGCCGACAAGCCGATACCGGAGCTGGGTGACTTCGTTGCCTGGGGCGACCTCAACAACCGTATCTATTGGGACGGCGACCTCTGCGATGAGGTACTCAACTCTCCGGGAACGGAACGCGAGGCGAAGATCGAGAAACCGGGAACGGGAAGGATATTCACCTCATCGGGATGCAAGATGAACAACTGGTCGAAGAACAATCCCGGTGCACAGGGTGATATATTCGGTGACTGGAGAGAGGAACTGGTGCTCCGTACGGGCGACAATGCCAACCTGAGAATCTATGTGTCGCCGGCAGAGACGAAACATAGCATCTATTCCCTCTGGCACGACCATCAGTATCGTCAGGCAATGGTATGGCAGCCATTAGGATACAATCAGCCACCTCATATCAGTTACTTCCTTGGCGAGATGGAGGGAATCACCATCGCTCCGCCACCTCTTACCATGACGGGTAGGACGGAGATAGGCAATGGCGGAACCATTACGAACGAGGACAAGCACTTCATTGTGTGTGAGCCTAACAACACGACCATAAACGTGACTGATGGTGCAGCTCCATATATCGTGACCTTCAATGTACCTTCGTGGGTGCAGGGAACGGTAGGGAATAACTCTACGGCTTCGAAGTCAACCATCAAATATGAATACTACACATGTGATGTTACCGGTGGTGCCTTTACTGGTACGATGCGCCTTGTGAAACAGGGTGACGGAATCCTCAACTTACCGGAGGTGAAGAATACCTATTCCGGCAATACCGACATCTGGGCAGGAACGGTCAACTTCGACGGAGAACTGACCTCCAGCCGTGTGTGGATGAACCGATTTGCAGAACTCAACACATCAGGAACATACGGCAAGAGCATTGAGATGAACTATGCCTCAGTCCTGCGTCCCGGAGGAGAGGGAAAGAAGGGCACTATGTCGTGCGACTCGCTGATTGCCGGATTCGGTGCGAGAGTGGTGTTCGACCTTTACAGCGAAGGTCTCGGAAGCGACATGATAAAAGCCGGAGTACTGAAGATTGGTACTAAGAACTGGAAGTACGGACCTGAGTTCATGGCTCCGGTATTTGAGATTGCCGGTCATCATGCCGAAGGAGAAACCATGCTTGCCGAGGGTAGGTACGGACTGATGGAAGTGGGAGCAGTCAGTGGAGATGTAAGTGACATCATTATAAAAGGAATATCAGGACAGAAGGCCACTCTGGAATATGAGGACGGAATGCTGTATCTCGCAGTGGAAGGCATAAGGGACCCTGAGACAATCATCTGGAGCGGAACGGAGAGCAATGTGTGGAACTTCGCCAATGCCGAGAACTTTGTCAGCACTGCCGGTGACAAGGAGATATTCGTGGAAGGCGACAAGGTGACATTCGATGATAGTGCCTTGAAGTTCAGTGTGGAGATAAGTGGCGACCTGCCTGCCGACTCCGTGGTGTTTGACAATACCAAGGCTTACACCCTTACCGGACAAGGTGCCATTACGGGCGATGCAGTCCTGGTGAAGAGGAACACTGGCAAACTGACCGTTACCAACGACAATTCATATACAGGCGGAAACCATATCATGGGCGGTACGGTGTCCGTCAGTTCACTTGCCAATGCCAATCAGGCAAAGGGCAACCTGGGTGGTGTGACCACCAATGCAGCGAAGTTCACCATCGAGGACGGAGGAACACTGGCTACGACTGCTGCCGTGACCTGCGGATCACCGATAAAACTTGTCGGTACGGAAGGAGGAGTGATAAACAACTCGGCTGACTTCAATATGAACAAGGCATTCTCGGGAACGAAACTGACGAAGAAAGGCAGTGGATGGCTGAAACTCTATGCTGCCAACCCGTCGCTTACCACTCTCAGCGTGGTGAGTGGAACGGTGGAATCAACTGTCGATGTCCCTGCCAAGAACGTGGAGATGACTGGCGGTACGCTGAACTTCGATGGAAACGGAACGACCATCATAACAGTTCCTGAGGGAAAGTCGGCTACGGTGAACTGCTATGGTGACAGAAGTACATACAACCTGACTTTGAAGGGTGGAGGAAACGTCACTATGTACTATCCGCTCGTGAAGGGCTCGGGATGGTATGCCACCCGTGCCGCATTCAACGGCAACTGGTCGGCGTTCGAGGGAACGGTGAAAGTAGCTGGAGTGGCTGACGACGGACGGTTCTGTCTCAATAATGCTGCGGGTATGCCGAAGGGAACATTCAACATCCCGGCAGGATATGAACTCCAGAACAGCGGAAAGACCTTCAAGATCGGTCAGGTGACCGGTGGCGGTTCGCTGGGAGCAACATGCTCGTTCAGCAGTTCGGCAAACAACACCCCTAACACATGGGCAGTCGGTAACGATGATACCAACTTCAACTTCGATGGAAAGGTGGTAGGCAATGCCAATTTCCAGAAGATAGGAGCGTGCAAGATGACTGTGAAGGGCGCGTGGACAAACACTGGTACAGTGAATGTCAATGCAGGGGAACTGCATCTCTCCACTGGTGCCGTATTGGGTACGGGTTCACTGACCGTGGCAAAGGGTGCCATGCTCAGCGGTGCAACATCTTCAGGAAGCCTGTCGAACTTCAAGTACACGGTGAACGGCACGATACAGGTTGGCACGCTCGCTACATCCACGTCGGGAATCCTTCAGTTCGGAGGCAAGGACGTGACATTCAACGCAGGCTCGACACTTATGCTCGGAGTGAACAAGTGTGCTACTGCAACGGCAAACGGATGTGCGTCGGTACGGAATATCGGAACACTGACAATGAACGGATGCATAGAACTCTTCGTCACCAGCGGCACGAAACTCGCAGTTGGTGACTCAATCAGGATATTCGACGAGGTGGATAGGTTTGCCGGCAATCCTACCTTCAAGTTCCCTGCCGGATATACGTTCGATACCAGTCGGATAAGTGAAGGACTGCTCTTCCTCACTCTCATTGACGGAGTAGAGAGTGTAAGTGACGAACAGAAACGTTCTGATTCGGACTCCTATAACCTGCAGGGTATTAAGGTGGACGAGAATTATGAGGGTATAATCATCCGAAACGGAACGAAGTACATTACTGGCTTCGCCAGAGTGAAAAGTGAATAGTGAAAAAGGATAGACCCACTGACTTTGGTTTTTGCCAGAAATCAGTGGGTCTTCATGTGTGGGAGTGGATTGTAAAGTCGATTCCTAAGAAATATTAGCGTTCAGAAGCAATGCTCTTTGTCCGGTATTGATGCACTTCCGTGAAATGGCATGATTGAAGGACTTGAGGCTGTGAATATCTGTACCCATAACCTGAATCCATCCCTTGGACAGAAATGCCGTGAATTTACGACACGACTCTTTCCCATAGATACCCGTCAAGGAAGTGATGTTGCACTGAAAATGCACGCCCATGTTCTGAAGGCGTTCGTAATCAATGCTTTCCATATAAACATAGCGCTCTGGATGAGCTAGTAGTGGTTGGTATCCCTTGTCACGGATGCGTTCAATGATACCGTACAGATTCATAGGTGGAGTAAAATAGGAGGTCTCAATGAGGATTGATGGAGAGTTTATCCTGAGTTTGTCGAAGGAAGGGTTGATGCACAGAAGGTCGTTTGAGTTTAGGCGTTCCTCAAAACCGTTATCGAGCATATACTCAGCTGCCAGATGGAGTTTGACAGAGCCTTTATACACTGACAAGAGTTCTTTAAACCGTTGTTGCAAATCTGCCGAAGAGTTGGGGATATCCTCCATTACATGTGGTGTCAGCCACACTGTGCCGACACCCAGTTGTTCATAGCGTTCCAACACCTGAAGGGCACACTCCATATCGGGAATACCGTCATCCACTCCTGGGAGGATATGGCTGTGCCAGTCGGTGAAAACGTTGAAGATGCCTGTATTTTCAAGTGTCGTGTTGTTATGAAATAACCACATTTTAGAGTTTAGGATTGAGAGTTTAGAGTTTAGAGTCAGTTCTATAGTTTAGAGTTTAGTTGTGATAATAATCGCCGTAATGATGATAGTAGCCGTAGTGGTAACCGTAGTGACCATTGAACTTTTCGGTTCCATTAAGCAGTACAGCCATATTCGGCAGTTTATGCTCGTCATAATACTTGTCTATAATCGGCAGCATATCACGTTCCAGCAAGCCAGAACGCACCACAAAGACAGTTTTGTCAGCATATTGCGCAACTATAGAGGTGTCTGCCAACATCTCTACTGGAGGGCAATCCAGAAAGACAAAATCATAATCAGTTTTCAACTTGTCGATGAGTGCTTTCAGTCTATCGCTATAAAGGAGTTCTGTCGGATTCGGTGGTATGGCTCCTACAGGTATGAAGCTCAACTTTTCCTGTTCTGGATATTCCAATACAGGACAATTGTCAATAACGCCAGCAAGATAGTTGCTGAGTCCCAGCTTTGGTTTGTTGATGTAATTGCTGAGCGATGCATGGCGCATGTCGAGGTCAATCACTACGGCACGTTTTCCCTTGACAGCCATAGTAGCTGCCAGATTTGCCGAGATGAAGGTCTTACCTGATTCGGGATTGAAGGATGTAACCATAATTACCTTCTTCTGACCATTATCAAGCATGAATTCCAGATTAGAACGTACTACTCGGAATGCCTCATTGATGACTGTTCGGCTATTGGTTTTGACTACCAAACCAACCTCCTTACTTTTTGATGACCGTTTTGAGCGGAACTTAGGTATTTCACCTACAAATGGCGTAGCAAGATTTTCCAAATCCTTGCGGCCTCGCACTACCGTGTTGAGTATGACCTTCAGATAGATGATATTCAATGGGAGGAAAAGTCCCAACAGGAAAGCAAGTATCAAGATGCTGCTTGTCTTTGGTGCGACAGGGGCAAGTCCTCCATAGGGTGTACCTACAATGCGGGTATTGTATGCAGTAAAGGCTTGTGTGAGTTCATTCTCCTCGCGTTTTTGCAACAGGTAGAGATACAATTGTTCCTTTACCTCCTGCTGACGTTCAATTGAACGCAAGTCACGTTCCAGAGTAGGTGCTTGGGATATGCGCCCTGCATATTTGTTCTGGTTGCGTTGTTCTGTTTGTATGAGTTGTTCTAAACGCACTTTCTCATTGTCCAATCCACTCAATACAGCCGCATGCATGGCAGCAAGTTCATTATTGATTTCTATTACGAGCGGACTTGTATCTGAACTGTGTCGTGCTATGTTGTCGCGTTTTAGGAGCTGTGTGTTGTAATCGTTAATTTGACTGTTCAGTGAGGCACTGCTCAAGCCAAGGCCTGTTGGAAGGAGTTTGTCATTGTTCTGTGTCATGTAGTTGCGAATATATCGCACCATATACAATTCATTTGTGTATTGACGGATGGAGGTCTCTGAACTGATTGTCTGTGCAATGTCCTGAGTGGCAGCAATACCTACATTAGTCATATTGTTTGTGCTCTTGAAGGAGGATATGTCTTTGTCCACCGTACCCAGCTCGCCTTCTATTACCTTGATACGCTCATTGATGAAGTCTGACGTAGATACTGCAAGCAGGTTTTTGTCTTTCACCCAGCTCTCATTGTAAACAGTAACTATGGTGTTGAGTATGTCTTCTGCCCTAGCAGGTACATAATCCTTGCACGACATATTGATTATGGCTGCCTGTTTGTCGGCCAGCGAGAACTGCAGTTTTGCGCGAAGCTGTCCTACCGAACTATGAAAGCCATAACGGGATATATATATAGTTTGGTCGGTCAACTTATTTTGTTTTTGACAAATGCGAATGATGCCAGCTGTAGTCTGAACAGTTGAATCAGGTATGCATACATATTCCTTCTCATCATTAATCTCGCTCCCGTCTATCCATGTTTTCAGATTAGTAATGACTATTTTTTTATTCCTAATATGGAGTGTCATTGACAATCCTTGCTCTGGGCGAATATCTTCAACTTCAACCTCCACAGGCAAACTATTGCCATAGAGAATGCCTTTGTTCATCAGATGTTTATTTGACGAATACGTGTAGTCAAGATGCAGACGTTTGACCGTTTCAAGCATGATATCGGTCGATTGGATGCACAGGATTTCGTTCTGCACGTCACTCACCGTGCCGAACAGGTTCATATCGCCCATATTCTGCAACTGATTGGTGAACGAATGTGTATTGCGATTGTTCTCTGGCTTAATCATGATAGATGCGCTGCGACTATATTCTTTTGGAGTTATCCATAGATAGCCTACAGCCAGTATCAGGCAAAGCACAACGGAAACCACGAACCATATCCATTTATTCAGGCATTGATACCAAAATTCCTTGATGGTTATCACGTTGCCGGATTGAGTCTTTTTGTTACTTTTCTTTTCCATGATTCCTTGCTTATCTTACTATGATTGAAACAATAGACGTAATAAGGGATGCCACTGAAATCCAGAATCCGGTATTGAGTATGTTGTTGCCGTTGACAGTCGCTTGACGTTTACGCATCTCGTTCGGTTCTACATACACCAAATCTCCCTGCTGCATCATATATGCTGGAGAAGACAGCAACTGCTGCATATTGGTCATGTCGAGGGTATAGACCTGCGTTCCCTGTGCCGTCTGGCGGCTTACCATCACATTCTGACGCTGTCCCAGCACACTCAAATCGGATGCCTGACTGAGGATATCCAATATGGTGACATTGTCCTGCGTCAGTTCATAACGCCCTGGATGATTGACCTCTCCCATCACATTAACGTATGCATTGGATAGTTCCACATTTACAACGGCATCCGTACAGTGGTTTTCGCTGACAAGACGGTGCTTTATGTGTTCCGCCACCTCATTGCGCGTCATTCCTTC
Organism: Bacteroidaceae bacterium; assembly: GCA_045628285.1. GTDB lineage: Bacteria > Bacteroidota > Bacteroidia > Bacteroidales > Bacteroidaceae > Colivivens. The sequence continues at coordinate 2,349 of JAZQPD010000073.1, read as the reverse complement.
CACTTTGATATTTCCTAAAACAGGGAAGTCAATCGTTCCTTCCGGCGATACGGTATAGCTCATCGTGGCGTAGGTGGAGTTGTAGCTTTGACTGGTATTGCTTACCCCCAACCTGTAACCCACAACCGGCAAGTTGAACGTTGCCGCCAATTCAGGTACCGAACTGTGCACCACAATCATCAGTTTTTCTCCCGGCTGTACCTTCAGCGGTTGGATACCGGCATTCGCAATCAGGGCGTCCTTCCCTGATACATCTTGAAAATAAGCCACCTGTTTCGGTGCCGTGCAGGATGCGAGTACCATTGTAAACGCAATGACGATAAAAAATAACTTTTTCATTGTTTTATATTATATTTTCTCTATATTAATGTTCGAATGGTGAATTCTTAAAACCCACCTATATGGATATTTACTCTTTCATTCAACAATCCATTTCTCAATGTTTCGGGTTTCCTTGCTGAAGTTCATGCCTATCTTGACAACTGTTTGGCCTTCGACGGTGAAAGGCAGGGAGTACTCCTTTGAGTTTATCTGAGCCATAGCCTCTTCGGCTGTACCGTCCGACTTGAACTCCATCACGTAGATATAATGATGTGTCTTGACCAGCAGGTCAATGCGTCCACGGCTTGTGTGGTATTCGGCATGGGTGTAGAAGCCCATCAGCTTGAAGAGCAGCCAGAGGATGTTCTGGTAATGGTTCTCAAGGTTTTTTATCAGTTCGTAAGGGGTGTCGGCAAACAATGAGCGCAGGCGGTCGATGAACTCTTCGGTCTTGCCGGCACGGACATCCTTGACGAATGACGCTACGTTGAAAGGGTCGTTTGTTGCCTCGAAGTTGATGAAACTCTTCATCAGTCTCTTGACAAAGCCCTCCTCGACTTCCCTGTTAGGAAAACCGAGTATGTATTGTTCCAAATCAGGGTCGTAATCTTTAATGGTCAGATAACCGCTCTGGTAGATAACAGGGATTGGGTTCGCAAAATCATGGTCTATTGACGAAATCTCGTCTGCCACCACGTTCTCATGCGAAAACTGCTCAAGGTTGTATTCTCGATTCATCAGCAGCTTCACGAGGAAAGTTGGCGTACCAGAGTCAAACCAATATTTGCCGAACTTATTTTGAACCAATGCATTGAGTAAGCTGTATGGGTTATATACACCTATGGCGTTTTCTTCAAAATGGTATCCGTCATACATCTTCCTCAGTTTCCCAATGCACTCGTCATAACTCATTTCGTTCTCCTCAGCCATTGCCTCGATGTTTTTCCCGAAGTTGTCGAGCATCTCTTTTTCCGTTATGCCGCAGATGTCGGCAAACCGTCTGTCCATTGATATGTCCGTCAGGTTGTTCAGCCCGCTGAATACGTTCATCTTTCCGAATTTGGTTACACCCGTCAGCATGGCGAACTCGATGTAAGCGTCCATTGATTTCAGTGCGCTGTAGAAGCCTCGCAAGGTGTCGCGGAAATCCTCCTGGAGTTTCGTGTTGCCTATAGCCTCAAGCAACGGCTTGTCGTATTCGTCAACCAAGATGACAGTCTTGAGTCCCGCCTGCTCGCAAGCACGGCGGATAACGCCCTCAAACCTCGCCCCTAAAGAGACCTCGTTCTCGTCCTTTCCGTAAATCTTTTCCCAGTTACAGAGAAACAGATTCAGTCTGGATGTCAATACGTCAAGCCCTTTGTAGTTTTCTACATTCAGGTCAACATACAACACAGGGTGCTTCTCCCAAGTGATATCTTCATGACGTGCGATGGCAAGACCTTCGAACAATTCTCGTTTCCCCAGGAAAAAGGCTTTCAGAGTCGATAGGAACAGCGACTTTCCGAATCTCCGTGGCCTGGAGAGAAAGAAATATTTACCGCTGTTCATGAGATTGTAGATATGCTCCGTCTTATCAACATAGCAATATCCATCGTTGATGAGACCTTCGAAGTCCTGTATGCCTGATGGTAATTTGTCTGTTCTTCCTGTTATCATAAGGCTGTCTTATATTTCGGCTGCAAAGGTCGTGCCGACCTTCGCAAAATTTTTTGCAAAGTTACGACTTTTTTCTGACATAGCCGCCAATCTTGGCAAAAATGTAAAAATGGTGCTGTTTTTACTCACAGACCACACGGTATAACAGTAAATAACGTGGGGTCTGTGGTTGCAGGATATATATTGTATCGGATGCAAAATTACAAATAAACTCTCGGATTACATTCTTTTGAATTACTGCTGTCCGGTAAAAGTCAAAACAGCATAAAATACCTTCCCGGAGCCCAGTAAATATGGGCTTCGGGTTACAAATTCCCAAAAATAAGCCCCCTGTCTTTCCCTGAAAAAAGTTGACTCGCAAAGCCAACA
>JAZQPD010000072.1:0-3146 GCA_045628285.1 Bacteroidaceae bacterium | reverse complement strand
GTAAAGGCGCTGATTTTGTTAATGATTCTAGTGAATAGTCCTTCCTGATGTTTTGCATAATTCCTTAATAACATAAACTGGTCATTGAGTTGTGAGAAAACGGTCTCAATCCTTTTTCTGGCTTTTGCAAAAGGAATAAACTGAGGTTTCCACTCCTTTTGGTTCAATCGGTATGGGACTTCTAATCTTATGTTTGCAGTCCGGAAAAGGTCTAGTTGTAAGTCTGCACTGAGGTATCCCTTGTCACCAAAGATGCTACAATTGCGGTATTCCAACCTGAGATCTTTCAGATAGTGTATGTCATGGACATTTGCAGGTGTTAAGTCAAATGAGTGTATGACACCACTTAAGCCACAGAGAGCATGCAGTTTATAACCATAATAGAAACAGCTTTGAAATCAGAGAATTTCGGTACAACACCACGACGTGGTACATTACCCGATTCGTTAACCAAATTTGAGGAGAAATCCTTGCATATCTCAAGAAATTTAGCGAATATTGCAGTCAAGTTGCGCATACGATGATTTGATCTTAATGGTTTGGTCACTACTAAGATACTAAAAATCAATAATATGTGCAACTTTTTAAACACTAATTATTTATAAATTTAATTCCGCCAACGGTTTTTTTTGTATTTTTGCGGAAATTTGAGTGAATTAGTCTAAATACGCGATGAAACACATAATAATATACACACTGCTTATGGTGTTGCTATTCAGTTTGCCTACTTCAGCACAGCAACACTGGTTTACTATGGATATGGTTCACAACAATCCGGGTGAGCCACCAACACAGACACAATTCACGAATCCGCTGATTCTGAATACATACGGATATGACTCTCAAGTGTTTTTCCTGTTCGATGCAGCCCAGTTTGGTGTAGACTGGAAGGAACTGAATCCGAACATTCTTCCAGAGGGCAGTGTGGAATACAACTGGATGATGAACAAGCGCAAGGCCATTACGCAGAAGTACGACGGTGCAAAGAAAGCAGGGATGAACGTATACTGTATGCTGGACATGCTGGTGCTACCCAAACGGATGACTGAAATCTATGCTGACAGCCTACTGAATGATAAGGGCAAGATAGATATTCAAAAACCGTTCACCAAAAAGTGTGTGCGCCTGTTAATGCAGCAGATGTTCCGGCTGTTTCCGCAGTTAGACGGACTGGTGATTCGCACCGGCGAGACGTATCTGAACGATGCTCCGTATTATGTAGGCAACCATCCGGTGCAGAATGATTTGCAGCAGGATCATGCCACCCTAATCAGCCTGCTCCGCGAAGAAGTGTGCCAGAAACTGCAGAAAGACATCTTCTACCGCACCTGGGACTTCGGACAGTTCCATTCGTTGCCGCACTGGTACATACGGATAACCGATCATATAGAGCCTCATGATCATCTCTATTTCTCCATCAAGCATACCATGACGGATTTCTGGCGAGGAGCCATTGTTCATCCCAAATCCTCCTATCTGGATTACAATGCATACTGGATTAATGAGACAAGCCACGAGGGCAATCCGTTTAATCCTACTATCGGCATAGGCCGCCACAAGCAGATAATTGAGGTGCAGTGCCAGCGTGAGTACGAAGGAAAGGCAGCGCATGTGAACTATATCGCAAGCGGCGTAGTCAATGGTTTTCAGGAGTATAAGGATGCCAATATGCCTCATCCCTACTGCCTGAGTGATTTGAAGGATAATCCGTTGGTTAGCGGCATCTGGACCTGGACTCGAGGTGGCGGCTGGGGTGGTCCCTATCTGAAGAATGAGTTCTGGGTAGAGCTAAATGCCTATGTCTTGTCGCAGTGGGCTAAGCACAGAGACCGGAGTGAGCGGGAGATTTTTGCTCAATTTGCACGGAGCAAGGGACTTCCGGAATCAGAAATTGAGACTTTCCATGAATTGTGTATGCTATCCCTGGAGGGCGTAATCAAGGGCCAATACAGCACCTTGGGTAATACTTGGGTAAACTGGACGCGAGACAACAAATGCTTTGAGGAAAACCAGTTGCCTTATATGCGCGACATCCTAAAGGCAGGCCGTCAGGCAGTTTACAGTCAGGAAAAGCAGGATGCTGTGAAGGTATGGTCTAAGATAGAACAGCTATCGCGCTGTCTGCATTTCAGTGACCCCGAACTGAACACCTATGTGCAGAACAGCTGTATGTATGCCCTGCTGAAATATACCTTCTTTGCTGCTGTGTGGGATTTGACTATAGCAAAACTTCAGCACGAATCTAACCCTACAGTTCGCACTCAGAAGTATCAGCAACAAGCCGATGCTGCCTGGAAGAACTGGAACGATTTCATCGAACAACATCACATGGAAGAAGCAAAATACACTTGGAATCAATAATTTATCGATATTATGAAAAGACATATCTCCTATCTGGTATTGGCATTTGTGGCTCTATTCAGCCTCACCCTAGCCTCGTGCAGAAGTGATGACGATCCGGAGCCAACCCTTATCGGAAAATGGAAAGTTTCTAACATTACCATGTCCAACGATTTCGAATTCGAGACCGGACTGCATGAAGGCTATACTTTCATGTTCAGCGATGACGGATGGTATGCTTTTTTTGAAGATGTTGGCACATGGTCGCAAGATGGCGACAACATCACCCTCATCTCCAATGATCCGGATGGCATTCCTGCTACTTTCCGTATTGTGCAACTCACCGCTACGAATCTGGAAATGAAATACAGCCCAGACGGTTCTTCATACATAATTATTAAGATGTACCCGTTGGCGGGTTGATTAAATGAGCAGGTACGAAATACCATATATTAACCTCATTATCCGTACTTTTGCAGAACGGTTCCAGATATCGCGACAGGCAGCTTACGCCTATCTGCAAAAACATCAGGGGTTGGCATTCCTCATTTAATTCTATGATGTGGAGCACCTGCAAGACCCGGAAGAAACGGTAGATGATCTGATTGTAAAATGCCAACAACTGGGAGGAACTTTAGCATGCTAGTATATCATGGCAAAGAACCTACTCATCATGAAATAGCAACTCTCCTCATTGACGACATTATCAGTGAGATGGTCCAGTATCTCATAGAGGATTATGGCTATTCACTCGAAAAGTCATTAGAGTTGGTTTATCGGTCTCATACCATTGAACTCCTACAGAT
>JAZQPD010000071.1:0-5060 GCA_045628285.1 Bacteroidaceae bacterium | reverse complement strand
TGCTCCAGGCAAGATTCTTGAAGGTAGCATTGGATGGGGATATGGTAGGATTGACCTGTAGAGTCTCGCCGATGGCAATTTCGCTCTTGCTGGTCTTGAGGGATATCCATGTTATCTTGGCAAGCGTACCCCAAAGCTCGAGTTTCCAGTCTGTAATGCAGGTCCAGTCGCCTCCGAGCTGCCTGTCCTTGCGGATACCTATTCTCAACTTGCCGTCGTTGCCTACGGCAATGTCATAGAGTTCATTGAGGTAGTATCCAGCCTCGAACCAGTAGTGGGCTGCTTCCATGTTGTTGGGAACGAACCATTCTTTGCCATATTCGTCGTAGACGCTGCTGGTGGCTCCTCCGAGGGGAGATGACTGAGCCGCACTGCTGCAGTAGACGAGCTGGGTGGAATAGTCGCTGACAGACGAAGTGGCATACAACTGTGCATGACGGTAGTCGTCGCCGTAGAAACGGAAATACTCATAGTCGTTTCCTGCCTCGCCTGCACGGTAATAGCCCTTGAGGGAGAGACGGTAGGTTCCCGGAGTCAGACCGGCAAGATCCTGATAGGTGTTGAATGTCTTGTTGTAATGCTCTGCATTGTACATCGGACCTGCGAAACCAAATTCATCACCTTCCCATCCCTCTGTAGAGTTGTTGAGAAAATGGGCATTCTTGATGAATACGTCGGTAACGTCAATCCAACTCTGGGCATTGAGTGGTACTGCACTCATTGCCCATAGACCGCTTGCAATTGATAAAAAGGATAATTTTTTCATTATAAGTTATTTTTAGTTATATCGTATATTACGTAAATATTATATATTTATGATGTCTGACTTCCATAATGGCTTATCTTACGAAGTATTTCTTTCCGTTCCGGATGTAAATGCCCTTGGCGGAAGGCAGCGTTCCTTCTCCGACCTTACGTCCCTGGAGGTCATAGATGACATTGTCTTCAAGGGTATTGCCGGCTGTATCGAGTATGTCTCCGATTCCTACGGAGCCTTCGTCCCTGATGTCATAGGAACTGCGGGCGTTGCTCTTGCCGATAGTGAGGCAGTTGAGAAGGAAGAGATTGTTGCTTCCATCGGGGTAGCGTCCGTAGGTCTGGTTGGACTCGTGTGCCTGATACGTGAAGGTGTCTGACCAACTGTCGTTGCCTGCAGTGAGGATGACTGAACTGCCGTCGGAGTTGCTGAGCTTGAATGGGAGATGGACTTGGCTAACACCCTCCTTATTATCGCACCAAAGTATGATGAACCCATGAGGCTCAATGACAGTCTTTATCTTTTTGTTGTAAGGAATCTGGTATTTATGAGGATTGTCGGGGTCATCGGATATGAACATCCCGGTGATGTCTGTACGCTGGTCGGTTGTGTTGTAGATTTCAATCCAGTCTTCCTTCTTGAAGAGGTCGTTGATATAGATGTCGTTTCCGGCACTGACTTCGTTGACCCGTATTGGCGGTATGCCCTGAGCAAGCATGTCCTTCTGAGGAATCTTTTCATACATGGCAATAATGTGGGTTGTGGCATTCTCCGGCAATGTGTATTCAGGTTCTTCGCTGACTAATGCAGAATCAGTCTTGTTGATCCATCCCTTGAAGATATAGCCGGCAGGTACTTCTGCTCTGACTACAGCCGGTGCAAAGAGTCTGCCTAAGAACCGGTTGGTCGGTACGGGAATACCGTTGACGAAGAGACGGGCCTCCTCGGTGTTGGTGTACAGTCCCGCAGTAATCATAGGCACACCGGAGAGTTTCATCCTTGTGTAGTTTTTCAGGTAGTTGACCTGTGATGTCTGGCGTGATGAGGACAGTGCATTGATGACCTTGTTGGCTGATGTCCAAGGTGATTCGTTCTGCTGAGTCATTGCCTCTTCGGCTTTCTCAGCCAGGCCTTCGATGATGGACCGGCAGCGTTTCGGTTCGAAGACGGAACCGGCTACGAGACAGAATGTGTCGATGAACTGCTTGCGGAACTCTGCGTTGTTGAGCATGTTGAGCCAGATGGTGATGAGTTCAAGCTCTACAGTCTTGTTGGCCTTGGTGCCTCCTGATGATGTGTAGAGTGCAGCCAGTTGCTTTTGCTTCTTGCTCTCGACCTCTTGGAACATGCTGGTCTTGATTTCAAATGAAGCATCGGTGTCGAAGAGCGTGAAACGGAACTTGCCCCCTTCCATTCTCGGACGGTATCCTTTTACGTTGTTGCTGTTGGCAATCCAGTCGTTGCTGCTGAGATACATCTCTACTGCAAAATAGTTTATGAACTCGTCGATATCGACTATCTGCTTTATCTTCTCGTACTTGTCCGTGTCAATTGCACGCTTCGACAGTTCGTACCATTCAGTGAATTTCTCCTTGGTCCCCTCCATCTGCTGATATGCCGAGTCGGGGCCGTATTCAAACTGATCCATATCTTCGTCACTCAGTCCGCGGTTGGCGTAGGCAAAGTGCTTGTTGTTTGGCTCACGAATGTTCAGGACACTATAGAACGAACCATTGATATATACGAATGCAGGCTTGTAGCTCTGATAATCTATGTCAATACCCGATGTGGCCACTACCGCTTGAATTGCAGGGTCGATGAAGCGGCCGCCGGTACCACCACTCTGCGGACTGCAGTCGTTGCCTCCGTTACGGATCTGGAGGGTCTTGTTCTTGATGTATGGCTTGTCGTCGAAGAAGGCATATGGCATGTAGTTGATCCCATATTCCTTGTTGGCCTTCAACTTGAATGAATGTGGAGTCCACGCACGGCTCCATCCACCTACGGCACTCATGTTGACTTCCTGTGCAAACTGAACTTCATTGCTCCCTACTGGAATGTACTCGAATGATACCGGACGGTCCCAATCCATGTTCCAGTTGCACTTTGCGGATTGTCCTCGTCCAGGCCGGCCATTGCCATTCCCTTGTACGAAGATTCCGTATTCCTGTCCGTTGAGGTTGGCGTCATCGGTGACGATGGAGATGATTGGCGCACAGAATTCCTTATCCTTACGAATGTATGAGCAGGTCTTGATGTCGCTTGGCAGGAAACCGGTCTTGAAGAGGCGGAAACGATAAACGGCAGAACTGCTGACAGAGAATGATCCGTTGCTGCTCGTGTTTCCGTGGGTAAGAGTAGGGACACTTCCGTCGGTTGTGTATCGGAGTGTTGCTCCCGACGGTATGGAGACCTTGAAACTCAGTGTGCCGGTGAACACCTGTCCGGGTTTGCTGACGTCAGGAAGCGGAAGTTGCTCTTCGCTAAAGTTGCATCCCTTGTTCGTCTTGCCAGGAGTAACATCACCCGTCCAGCTCCAATCGTCGCCTCCATCTGCAGTACGTGCATAGGAACATCTTCTGATGGCTGCAGGATAGTCCTGCGACATGATGAGATTGCCATCAGGGTCGGACAGATAGAGAGTCCCGCCGTTCTCAACATCAAGTTTAAAGTTCGCCTGGGTGGTACAGTATTGGTCGTTGTGGTCGAACCATATAGTACAATAACCCTTAGTGCTGACTACGCCTGTAGTACTTGGAATATGCCATTTCTTCAGGTTGTCGGGATCATCACTCAAATAGCACGTTCCGAGAGTAAGACTCTTGTCTGTAGGGTTGTAGAACTCCACAAAACCACCGTAGTTCCATGATGGATCGATGAAAAGGTCGAGGTTAGCCGGCATGATTTCGTTGATTACGAGACTGTTGTCGGACACTACGTCAATAGTTCCGTAATATTCCAGTTTCCAGTTAGTAAAACAGGTCCAGTCGTTATTGACAGTCTTGGTCTTGCAAATACCGATTGTAAGATTACCGTCGTCCGGTACGGTTATGTTGTTGATGGTTGTATTGTAATATCCTGCTTCAAACCAATAATGAGCGGCTTCCATGTCGGATGGGACATATTTCTCAGGATCCCAGCTCCACCAGTTTCCACCTCCGCCAACCTTGGAAGTAGTGCCTCCGAGACCTTGTTCGAGTGCTGCACTTCCACAATATGGCAGTGAGAGTGTCATTTCCTTTACCGATGACTTGGAATATACTTTTGCATTCTTTTGGGTGGAGTTATTGCTCGTTACATATCCGTAGTCGGTACTTGCATTGCCGGCACGATAGAATCCCTGAATACTGAGCCTGTATTTGCCTGGCTCCAGTCCTGTGAGTTTTTGATAGGTATCGTATGTCTTGCTGTAATGTTCTGCATTATGCATCGGGTTGTTGAATCCTAATGCTGTTCCTTCCCAGCCTTCTCCGTTGTTGTTCTCATACCTTGCATTCTGAATGTAGGAATCAGTCACGTCGACCCACGCCTGGACCTGTGTCTGTGCGGATACTGTCTCAGACATTTCGGTTCCCCACATTGCACAGCTGATTGCTAATACTGTTAATCGGTTCATTTGTTTCGTTAATGTTTTGAATTATTATAGTCTGTTTTTATTCTTTTCCGACTCCGTCGATGTCACTTGTGAACGGCACAATTTCCGGCCGTTCTTCGGGAATTATTCTCCTGGCACCGATATAGCGCTTGATGAAGTAGCCTGAACTGGAGAAGTTGTCGATGATGATGCCTCTCGATGAACTTGCATGGATGAAGGTGAAGTTGTTGTTTTCCTTGTCCACACTGTAGACGATACCGACATGGCCTACACTCTTTCCTGTTGCCGGACGACTGAAGAACACGAGGTCGCCTGGCATAAGTTCACTCCTGCTGACTTTCTTTCCAATCTTGTACTGTTCGCTGGAGGACCGTGGGAGTGAATATCCCATGAGGCGGTAGATATAACTGGTGTATCCTGAACAGTCGAAAGCCCGAGGACCTGTAGCTCCTGAGCGGTATGGGCGTCCCCTGTACTTGGCTGCTTCGGTGAGCATCCTGCGGACTACACCCTGAGCCTGAGTGGAACTGGACTTCATGATGCCTTTCCTGTCGAGTTTCAGTGCGCTTTCCGGGAAGTACTTGTGTGAGAGTTCGCGAATCTCATCGCCACCATTGAGGAATTGACCATCAACGAATGCTCCATCATCGTTCAGTTCAACACTTATTCTGGTCTTTGCCTGACCATAGATGATGAGGCGATCGCCAT
>JAZQPD010000070.1:0-39630 GCA_045628285.1 Bacteroidaceae bacterium | reverse complement strand
AAAAAGAAAGTAAAATTTCATTGTCTTTCAAAATAGGCACTTTTTAAAGTGGACTCAATAAAGTATTCCGTACTGTTGACCTCTATTTTGCTGGCGACATTTCAAAAGAGGAATGCCTTCGCCGCCTTATATTCGAAGAGCCAAACAATCATATCTGCATCCGCTCGCAGCAGGTAATCAACGAATGTCTAACCTTCATCATTTGAACTATGCTGTGCCATTGAACGCTCATCACGTCATCCTCATACTGAGTATAGCACCCTCTATAGCTGAGTACAGCCTCATCTATAGCTGATGAGAATATCCAGTATAACTGAGGCAAACACCCACTTCGTTATAACCAACATGGCTTGTTCGTTATAACGAAGTGGGCTTGTTCGTTATAACGAAGTGCCCATGTAGGTTATAACGAACAGGGTGTTCATCTCAGTTCGCCCGTGAGTTCTTGTCTGCTGTAGCAGGCATTTTCCTCCGATATACGAGTCATACTTGACAGCTTGACCATGACGGAAACTCTGCTATACCCCGACTGACAGACCGCACAATCCCGGTTTGATTTCCCCAATCCTCGGTGAAGGCGGCACTATCCTGATAACCATCCATCGGTATCCAGACATCATATTCATCATATTCTTATGCTTGACTTTAGCTTTTATTTTAAAACATTAATGTTTAGATAACTCCGAGCTTGCTCGCCTGAGTGGTCGTAGCACCCGAAGAATGGTCATTAATGTTTTAAAATACATACGAAAGTTGAATGAAATAATGAAATAAAACGTTAATTCTATTTGAATACTTAAAATATGTGAAAAAAAATTTTCCTGAATGAAAAAAAAGTTGTATCTTTGCAGAAAATATAGTGTCTCGTTCGGAGAGACGATGTGGGATGATAATACAATACGTACAACATAGTACTGTGTAAAGAGATTGGAGGTTAGAGATTGTTGATTTCGGTTTTCCTGATTTTCAGATGACTATAGCGCGTATTTGACATTAGATTGATTAGGAGACGCGTGCGAGGAGCACCTCATGAGTTTCGGTTGAAGGCGGTATGTCCGTTGCGGCTGGTACGAGTGGGGAAGGAATCATAAAATTATAAATGAAAAAAAAATAGCGAAACACGCAAAAACATAGAAAGAGAATATGTGTAGCGTAAAAAATATTAAGAAAGTGGGCGTAAAGTTCATAATATCAAGCCAGAGGATGCTTAAGGTAAATCTGGCAATCCTGTTCATCTCCCTTCACTCAGTGGCGGGATTTGCTGCAGAATTATCGGCCAACTACCGCAATGTTGCATCTTACATCAGAATCTACGACAGTGTATCAGAGGTGCAGACCGTATCTGATGAAGTGTTCTACAAGAGTTCCCTCTCCATACCGTTCCAGGTAAACAAGACGGACCTCGACCCGCAGGCACCTGCCTACGTGCAACTGCTCGACGACCTCCGTCCGCTCATGAAGCAGGATAACTTCCGTCTTGTGAGCATGGTGGTACGTGGCGGTGCATCGCCGGAGGGAAACTTTGCGAAGAACACCCTTCTCAGTCAGGGACGTTCCAAGACTCTGCTCAATCAACTCAGCAAGGACCTCGGGATGGACTTCTCCAGTGCCAGCATCGACAACATAGCCGAGGACTATACCTACCTCTGCCACATGATGGAGGAGGCAGGAGACCCCGATGTGAAGATCGTAAGACTGACGGCGTCAATCAATTCCGGGAAACCGGAGACCATCAGTCCTGTCCTCAAGAAGATCGATGACGGAGGACTGTGGAACCGTCTGCTCAAGACCTACTTCCCTGCACTTCGTGCCGCACGAATCATGCTCAATTTCGTGAAGGTGGAGGCACCGAAGCCAGTGGAGATAGCAAAGCCGGTAGTGCCGGTGGCACCTCCAGTAGTGGTGAAGGACACAGTGCCCGTGGTGGAGGAAAAGGACACGGTGGTTGAGGTCATCCCTGTGGACTACACCCGCGAGCCTATGCTCTCGCTCAAGACCAACCTCCTCTACGACGCATTCTGGATGCCGCGCTTCGGATATGCTCCGATAGTCAACATCATGGCGGAATACTATTTCCACGACAGCCACTGGACGGCACTCCTCGAGTACGACTTCCCTTGGTGGTCGCGCGACAACAAGCACAAGTACTTCCAGGTACTCAACTGGACAGGCGAGGCACGCTACTTCTTCAAGAAGGACGCCGTTCGGCAGGGCTGGTTCGTCGATGCCTACGGACAGTACAACTACTGGGACTTCAGTTTCAACCGTGAGGATGCATGGCAGGGCGAAGGCTGGGGCGCAGGTCTCGGTGCAGGATGGGTAAAGCGTCTCGGCACGGACAGCCGCTGGAAAATCGAACTCTTCGCAAAAGTGGGATTCTATACAGCCAAGTACGACCCTTATCATGCAGGCGTACCTTACGAAGGCAAATACTACTACGACTGGTACGACGAAATCAACAAGTTCGTGCGTCGTAACTATCGCTGGCATTGGATAGGCCCTACCTCGGTAGGAGTCAATATCAGCTACGACCTCCTCTTCCGCAGGTCGGATGGTCATGTTACATGGAACAAATTATTCAAGAGCAGATGAAACATACTATATTAAATAAGGTATACACGCTGGCAGCCGCAGCACTGCTTGCCGGCATCTTCAGCTCATGTGAGCGCAAGCCACTCTACTTGCAGGGTGTTGCCCAGACAAAACTTGAACTCAACATGGATATCCAACTCGATATTGTATGGGATGTCAGATGGAAGACTGAATGGCAGTATAACTGGGATGAGACCATCTACGGACCTATCGGCTACGTGATGCCTGATGAAGTGCGTGCCACTATCTATTCCCTCGGAAAGGAACATGAGCGTTCCTCCATGTTCACCCGCAACTTCCCAATCACGGGCGGCGAAGTGTCGCTGACCACAGGTATGTGGTACGACATGCTATTCTTCAACTCAGGTACGGAATACATACTCTTCGAACCGGCCGACGACTATTCCTACTACCATGCCCTGACCCGCCAGAACCACGACCGCTCCTATTCGCGTGCCTTTGCCCGCGAGTTCAAGGACATGAACCAGCCTGACCCTCTCTATGGCGCATTCCTCAGCCAGTTGTGGGTGTCGAACAATCCTGACGACTACAGGAAAGAAATTCGTCCCGACGGCACCGAGGTCTACATCTACGAAATCGACGCCACCCTCGAACCATACACCTATATCTATCTGATACAGATAGTATGTCTCAACAACCGGTTCTCATACAGATGGAAGGACAGCGACCCTTATACTACGGTAAACAGGATCCAGAGTTGCGACGGTGTGACAGTGGGCGGAATGGCAGCAGGTACCGACCTGATGACACGCCATACCTTTGCCGAAGAGGTGTCGGTGACATCGCAGGGCAAGGACATCAAGCCGTTCGAGCGCGACAAGCAGTTGACACTGCCTGACAGCACCAAGGTGACGGGCGACATCATGGCCACACGAATCGTGACTTGGGGACTCCCTAACATGTCGCAGGAAATGCGCAGCCGTGCCGATACCAGGACCTACAGTTCCAACGGCAACGAAATCGGTATCGGATTCCGTCTCTGGAACGGCAGGTACTACAATGTCACCAAGGACATCACCGAACAGGTGGAATCCAAGCCAAAGGGCGGAGTCATCACCGTGGTCTTCGATGCAAGCGAGGTGCCCGACTCACTCCTCTACCCGGATCCGGAGCCTCAGAGCCCGTTCAACGCATCAGTGGAAGACTGGGAAAATGTGTACAATGCCGAGGTAGTAATATAATCGCAGGAAAAAGAAAAAAATATCACCATTATGAAAAAGAACATCTTTCTTATTGCATTGGCAGCAGCCGCCGTTGGCTGTAGCAACGATGAAGTCATCGAGCCTGTAAACACAAAACAAGTAGCCATCGGATTCTCTACCGAAGCAATTCGGTCGACAAGAGCAGAAGGACCTACGGCATCTGACCTTGAGTATTATCACAAAACATTCGCAGTCTATGGCACAAAGAAAGCCGCTACCGGTGGTGCCGTGTCTTATGTGTTTGGCGGCGATGCAACCAGTGCTGCCGGACAGCAGGCAGGTGTGACTTGTACTTTTGACGCAGCTGGTACGAATATTACCGGTTATTGGAAATACTCTCCTGCACGCTATTGGGATACCCAGGCTACATACTCCTTCATAGCCTACGCCCCTGCATCTGCCAATATGAAATACTACTATGCTGCAGCAAAGGCAGAGGTTGGTGCTACAAGCAATAAGTTCCAGTCGACCGCAACCGTAACACTCACCGGCCAGAACCTTCAGATGCCTGATGCCACAAATGCTGAAAAAAACAAGGGTTTCGACGGAACTACGAAGAACGATAGTCTCTCTGACATTGACATCATGATTTCCGATCTCGAAAAAGATATTAAAGGATCGGAAAAGCAAGAAGTCACCCTTAAATTCAAGCACACTTTCAGCAAGCTTATCGTGAAGATGAAGGCTGGAGCAGATGACAAAGGATATACGGTAAAGGTCAAGGAAATTAAAGTGGAGAACTACTATGCTCAGGGTGATTTCAATAAGAATGATGCATCAAACAAGTGGATTGCCGATACTACGGGCTCTAAGGTAAACTACGTTTTCAAAAAAGAAGTAGGTGATACACTTGGTACTACTGACACTTACTTCATCGAATCTCTCGTAATGCCTCAGGCAGTATCTGCCGACCAGAAAGTCACTATCGTCTATGATCTGACAACTGGCACAGGTGATGATATACACACGGAGACCTTCACTCATACAACTGACATGAAGGAAATCATGGGCGACGACGGTCCTACTGCTTATGACGGAGGCAAAAGCTACGACATCGGTGTGACGGTTGACCCTTCAGCAAATGTCATCAAGTTTGATGCCACTGTTGCTGCATGGGGCGAGACAGAGAAGGTCATGCCATTACCTAAGGAAGATGACACTGAATAATGGGTATCGCGCGCGTATAATATAATAAGGTATAAAAAAACAACCGACATGAATAGGAGAAACATCATATTGATTGCAACTGCACTTGTTTTTGGTGCATGTTCGCAGAACGACGACAATGTCAACAACATAGACGTGAACGACAAGGTGGAAATCGGGCTCCGCTACAGTGCCATCGACAAGACCACACGTGCCGAACTCAAAAATGATTGGTTTATTGCACGGGGCAACAGTTTCGGTGTCTACGGATACAAGGGTGATACGCAGATCTTCGGCAATGCTTCCGGAGCTGAGAAAGTGACTTGGGATGAGGAAGAAAGTGACTGGACCCATCCTACTGTACGTTACTGGGACAAGGCTGCCGACAACTACGCATTCTATGCCTATGCTCCTTATGAGGCAACTCCTACTTCGTTTACCGACAAGAAGTTCAAGTTCACAGTAAATGACCTCTTCAATAAGGTTACTAAAACCAATGCCGACATCGCAATCGCAGCACCGCTTACGGACTTGACTTATACCGGCAGCTGTTTTTCTGATGCTGAAGGTCATGGCAAGGGTCATGTGGAATTTATTTTCCACCATATCCTGTCGAAACTCTCTTTCAAGGCAACTACTGACGTGCCCGAGGCAACGGGAAAGGTGAAAATTATCGATCTGAGACTTAGTTTCCCTTCTGCTACAAGTGCAACATGGACACAGACTGCTGCTACAGGAACTGCCGGTACGACTGCAATCACAGGGTTCACACCCGCCGAGACAGATTCAATTGATTACGAAACGGGATCAACTGCTACAGCAACAGAACTGTCATCTACTACGGCTTCAGGATTCGGTGCGACAGAGTATATAGTTGTTCCTTGCAATGACACTGTGCCCAAATACGAAAATATCGGAGTGCGGGTGAAATATAATGTGAAGTACAAGGATGGCGTTGAGGAAAAGGAATGCTATGCAACAGGTAAATTCTCCATTGCCCCGAAGCAGAACGACCACATCGTTGTGACTATCAATCTCAAACTCGAAAACAACAAGATTGAATTCTGTGTTGACAAGGTTACTGACTGGACTTCCGCCAGTGGCACTGTCGAAGCAAACTGATTGTGTAAAACGAAAAAAAAAAGGAAATTATGAAAAAGTATCTGATGATGGTCGCTGCTGCAGCGATGGTTGCATGTTCCGACAACACAGTAATTGACGAGAATGCAAAGGACACAAGTTCAAATGTAATCGGTTTTTCCACTGAGGCTTACAAACTCACTCGTGCCGAGAACTCAGGTGCTGCATACAGCTGGACCCTGTTCGACCACCACACCACATTCAATGTGTATGGTTTCAAGAACACAGCAGCAATCAATGCTCCTGTATTCAATGGCGATGTAGTCACGGTAGCAGAGAAAGAGGAAAGTGGATATAAATACACTTACACCACTCTCCGTTATTGGGACATGGCTGCTACATACTATGAGTTCTATGCTGCTGCACCGTCTGGTGCTTTCACATTCACTCCTCCAACCGCACTTGATGCCGATGGCGGTAAGTTCAAGAAGGATGGGGTGACTCTCACAGGAGCCAACGCAACGGAAACCTCGGGAGATAATAAATTCAAGTATGTGCAGTCATTCAAGGGCAAGGCGGATGTCGACCTTATGATTGCCGCCCCTTGCAAGGTGACAAATACAGCATTCAAGAAGCAGCCAGTCACTCTCAACTTCATCCATGTGCTCAGCCGTCTGAATATCATCGTGAAGAATTCTTCCGATGAAAACGTGAAAGTCACTATTACAGGTATCACAGTAGATAGCCTCTATACTAAAGGTAACTTCAATGAGGGTGACACAATCCCTACTGGCAAGACACTTGCAGGAGGTACTTATGCCCGCTGGAGTAATCTCAGCACTACTGGCACCTACACAGCAGACACGACAACTACATCTAAGGATGAACAGTATGTACTCCAGAGTCTTGTAATCCCACAGGCTGCTGGATACGAGAAGGTACACCTCGACGGAAAGGCTCATGAAGCCGGTGGTTTTGTAGCTCCTACCAAGCCTTACATCAAGGTTGACTACAAACTTGACGACGAATCATTCACTGCCTACTACAACCTCGCTGCTGCATTCGGCATGGACGGAACTGCAGGCAAGACAGAACTCGCATTCAACGAAGGCTGGCAGAATACCCTTACCATCACATTCAGCTATGGCTCTGACGACAAGATTGACTTCTGTGGAAATGTTGCTGAATGGAGTTCAAAGACAGGAAGCGTGGAGATTCCAGGGGAGAAAACAAAGTAACGATTGGGTAACCAAAAATTCTGCGTGCTCACACGCATACATAGGTCGGGCGGGGTTGAACGTCCCTTCCCGATCACGAAGATGACGAAGACGGACGAAGACGAAAACTAAAACGAAGACGATCCTTCGACAGGCTTAGGGTAAACTTGGCTCAGGAACTGGCGAGGAAAGTGCAATAAAGGAAAAGAAACAAAACGACAATAGAATATGAAGAAAACTCTGTTGACATTGGCATCTGTGATGGGACTGCTCCTTGTGGGCGGTTGCTCAGAGGATGTGGAGTCAGAATACCGGGGTGGCGGTACCCGTCATGCCATCGGCTTCAGCAATGGCTGTGTCGATAATCCCGTACTGGCAAAAACCAGGGCGACGACATCCCTGTCGGAATTCCATGAGACGATGGGTGTGTTCGGATGGGAGAATACCGCCGACGGATCCAACAAGCTCTTCCCAAATACAAAGGTAACCTATAAGGACCCCGACTGGGAGTATTCGCCGCTGAAGTATTGGGAAAACGTGAATACCTACGACTTCTATGCCTATGCCCCGCATTCTGCATCCGTGACCATCAATGATAGTACCAGGATGATCTCCATCCCGGGAATAATGCTCAACGGCACTGCTGCCAATGACACTGACTGGATGCTGGCACGCACACCTGTCGCTGGCCGTTCGGGAATGCTGCACGAGACGGTGGAATTCGTCATGAACCACCTGCTTGCAAAATTCGAGGTAGTGGCAATGCTCGGTACCGACATTGCCAAGGACAATGACATTACTGCCGTAAGCATCAGCAGTTTCACAATCGACAAGTTTGTAAGTAAGGCCGACTTCGCACAGGCTGCCACTCCTGCACTGACGGAATGGACGTACGACGACACGAAGGACCCTTACACACTTGCCATGTCTGCCCCTACCGACCTCAAGACCGCTGCCGACAACTCGGCAACCCTCATGAAGCACATCATCCTCCCGCAGACAATCGATGAGGATGCATGCATCAGTCTGAAGTATTCCATCACCAGTGGCGGAAAGACAGAACCGTTTGTGTTCACCAAGCCTCTCAAGGACGTGATGGCAACAAAGAGCATCACACAGTTTGACGGCAACAGTTGCTATACGCTTACGTTCACTATCGGCCCTTCGGTCATCAAGTTCGATGCTGACGTGACAGACTGGACCGACGAGGAAAAGACAGGCACTATGTGAAATCATCCGGAAGACATTTAGGAGACAAAAAAATAAAGTGAGTGATTTAATTAATGTTTAACAAATTAAAATTTTAAGACATGAAAAAAGGCTTAATTCTTCTCGCAGGTGTCGCAGTTGCACTTGCATCATGTTCCGACGAGGCATTGCTCAACAACGATGCCATCTCTAATGGTAAAAAAGCCATCGGTTTCGGTGCTGACATTACCAAGGCTACACGTAACTCTTATGAAAAAGGTAATTTCTTTGTAAGTGACGTCATCGTGGTCAATGGCTTCGACAACTCAACAACAGGTGATTCTACAAGTAACCAGATTTTCAAGGATAAGGATGTTACATTGACATCAAGCGGTTGGACTTATACTCCAGCAAAGTACTGGGAATATGGCGTCAAGTATGACTTCTATGCTGCATTCCCTAAGGGTACAGTAGTATTTGATCCTAAGATTGATAAAAGAGTCTATAAGGTTACTGGTTTCCAGGTTACAAATGTAGATACTGCAAAAGTAGGTACAACAGGCACAACAGTAACAAGCGAACAACTTAAAGCTAACAAGAAGGCTAACGACCTTATGATTGCTGACCGAATCCTCGGTGCAACTCCATTCCAGGATGTCAACTTCTTGTTCCGCCACATCCTTGCAAACGTAAACTTCACTGTTGAGAAGCCTTCTGTCTTGGCTACCAAAGGCATTGATAGTGTTGCAATCGACAACTTCACTGTGAAGAATATCTTTGGTAAGGGTGATTTCAATCAGACTAAGTGGACAAACAATTCCGCTACTGCTACTGTTGACGCTACAGCACAGGGCGAAGGTGACAGACATAACAATGTAAGTAATCTTGACAGTACATTCAACGTAGGTGGTTGGACAATCATGAATTATAAAGATACTAAGGCTGAGTTCCCAGAAAGAAAGGGTGTTGAAGTCAAAACTACTGCTACTTATTTGTACAAGGATTACATGGTTATCCCTCAGAAACTGTTCACAAAGAATTTAGTTGCAGAAGCAGATCCTACACTTGAAATCACATACACAGTTGGCTACTCCGATAAAACTAAGCAGACTTTCACTCGTTCACTCCGTCTCTCAAGTGTATTGGCAACAGGCGTAACAAATCCTCAGGGTGATCCAATTACAGGTGAGCAGGTAGCTAATACTAACGTTAAATCAGGTGATCCAATCAATACCTGGTTCCCTAACTACAAGTACACATACGCAATTACTATCGACCCATCCAAGTCAACTGTTTACTGGGAAGCAGATGCTAACGGTGATATGGTAATGGAGAATGGTGTGCAAACTGCTACAAGAAATGCAGATGGAACTCCTATAGATACAGAAGAAGCAGCTGTTGCTGCAGAAACAGATGGTGGTGCTCGCTTCAATCCTGATGAGCCAAATGTAATCCAGATTTGGGAAGATAAGAACTCAGATGGCAAAGTTCAGGAAGATGAATGGGTAGATTACCCAATCGTATGGTATGATGTAGATAACGATGGCAAGCTCGAAGCAATTTGGGATAAGAATAAGGATGGCAAACCAGACAATATCGATGGTAACAAAACACAGGGTAAGGGTGTAGGTGCCGATTCGACATATGACGGTGCTGATGACCCAACTTATGGTTACGATGCAATCCTTGTTAACACAAAGGATGAAACTCATCCTTGGCAGCAGATTGAAAAGGATCCTGATACAGGTATAATCGGTCCTAAGAAGGAAACTCAGGATGGTGCCATCACATTCAAGGCCACAGTTGCTGACTGGGCTGTAGATTATAAGGTTGGCTACGAAATCACTAAGTAATCATTGACCTTTCAGCCATCGGCAATTTGCTAATGGCGGTGACATATACAGGTCGGGCGGGGTTGAATGTCTCCACCCGACCACAATCGGAAGAAGACGAAAACGAAAAATAAGGATAGATATGCGAAAGTATAATTGGGCGATAATGGCAGTGCTTCTCACTGGATTCTGGGGATGCAGTTCGGACAACGACGACAATAATACCCCGAGTGGTGAGACGGATATCCCTATCGGAATGTCTGCCGACAATATGGGCGGATTCACTTCACGTGCCGTAGTCAATACGGCAGACGACATGAAGAAAGGCCCGTTCGCCGTATATGGTTACAAGGTGAAGGACAAGGTGGAATCAGTCATCTTCCCTCATCAGGAAGTATCGTGGAGTGAAGGGAAATGGACTTATTCACCTGCAAAGTACTGGGACAAACTGGCATCGATGTACTACTTCTTTGCCTATTATCCGGCTGCACTGAACACCAGCAATCTTCAGATTGCGGACAAGAAACTTACCATTCAAGGAATCAATTCGTATATCAAGGTCGGACAGTTTGACCCGCTCCTGCTGGAGGATGGGGCTGACGACCCTGACGCATGCGAAAAGGACATACAGGGTACGCAAGCATATTCTGCTGATGTACTTCTGTCGTCAAGTAAGGGTACTCCCGCAGAATACATTGCCAACGATGGAACCGTGGACTTCACATTCAGCCATCTGCAGTCGCAACTGGTGTTCCGTGTGGAATATCCGGATTATGAGGACGACACCGAGACTTTCTATATCACAGGTATCGATGTCAACCTGCTTCCGGGCTCAAGTGCCCAATGGAAAATGGAATATTCATCCACAGGAAACACATACACATACCGTAAGAATACATCATCAGACTATACGGCATCACCGGAACTGGGCAATGCTTCCGTCTATGCCCTTAGCCTTACTGGCGCTACACCGGTCTATCCGGCTATTGCAACGACGGAACCTCATTTCGTCTCGCGCACATTGCTGGTGCCTTATACACTCACTGAAAATCTGAAACTGAAGGTGTATTACATAAGGGCAGACAAGGATGCGATGACGGTGGACAAGGAAAGTAAAACCGTAACCGTAGGTGATGCACTGAAGGGGAGTGCAGACCAATCCGACTGGATTGAAGCCCTCGTAGGCGATGACCCTGTGACGGCTTTCGAGGCAGGCAAGATCTACACCATCACCATCAAGTTCAACAAACCGACTGGCGGTGTAGCAATAGAAGTGGTCAGCGTGGCTGTATCCGACTGGGCAACCGGTGAGGAGAAAAGTCAGGAATTCTATAACTGGTAAGAGACATAAGATATGAAACACTCACATATAATACCCGCAACATGTCTGATGGCAGCAATGGCACTTGCAGCCTGCTCTGACGACAATGAAGTGATGAACAGCAACAGGGTGCGCGTGAATGTGCTGCCTTGCATCAGCAGTGTGGAGGACACCGGCATCAGTACCCGTGCCCTGATTTCAGGATACCATAAGTTCGCACCTTTAGGCATTGAGAGCATAGGACTGAACTTTGCAACGGTGAAAGATACCGGTGAGGAACTGGGCGAAGGGTTCAGCAATTTTGTGTACAGTGATGGTACATGGAGCTCAGACATGGAACTGATCAACCAGACGAAATATGCCGTATATGGAAGTATGCCTTACGTGAGTGGTGCCACAATCACTCTCCCTTCAGGTGACGAGACGAACTACGTGCTCACCCTGCCTGGAATGAAGCCGGGTACTGCAGTAGACGTATGCTCGGTTGTGGGTGTGAAGAAGGCAGAAGGTGCAAATCCGGCTATCGAGGACAGTGGAATCAAACTCGGAGCGTTCGGCTACGAATCCAATGAGGATGCAAAACAGGCAAACGCACTCTTCCTGCTGATGGACCATCTCTATGCTGCCATTGACTTCAAATTCAAGATTGATGAAGGCTACAACAAGTACCGTGACATAAAGATTAAGTCGGTGGCTATCGCATCCAAAGGCAAGGAGGCTACTACGGTGGTGAAGTTCCTTCCGAATACTACTGGGACAAACCCAATCACGGAAGCGACTACCACATACGGCTCGTCGGCTTCCACAAGTTCTTCGGAGAAGATGTTTGAAGCCAAGAGTGCTTCGGATGTGAAACTGCTTTCCAAGGATGGCAACTTAATCTGCACAGGATATATTGCCCCTGCTGATGCTGAAACCCTCAGCGGACTGGACAATGTGTTCACCATCACCACTACGTTCGACGTGTATGACAAGGGCAACGAGGAAAAAGATATAGACCCCGTATGCGTGAGAAGTGGTGCAACTGCCACAAACAAACTGAAGGTAAGCCAGTTTTCCAAACTGGAGAGAGGAAAGAAATACACCATCAATGCTACGGTGATTCCTACCTATCTCTATCAACTATCGGATAATGACCTGAACAACCCGTCAGTTTCATTTGAATAAGGGTGCAACCAAAACGGAATAAGAAAACACAATATCGACGAAATGAAAATATACGAGAATATGAACCGCGTTTCTATGTATAAATGGAGAATGAGCAGATGCCTTGCCGTACTTGCATCTGCATTGCTGTGTGCTGTGAATGCGAGTGCGCAGGAGGTTAACGCAAGTGCGCAGGAGAACACCATCACCATCGGTGGCGATGTGTATGGCGGAGGAATGAATGGTGCAGTGGGCGTAGGCAATACGACAGGTTATCTTAATGATGACGGTACGGTGAAGGAAGACTTCGATACTGAGGAGGAATTCGACGCCAACATGGGCAAGATAGCACTGAAGAACGTAGGCACTTTGGCCACTGAGGTGATAATCAACTCAGGTGCTGCTGTCCGCACTGTATTCGGCGGCGGCGAGAATGGTAAGGCTTTCGGCAATACGACTGTCACTGTCAACGGTGGCGATATCGGTGACGAGAAATGGACTGGTTCCGTACATGGCGGTGTGTTCGGTGCCGGTGATGGCGTGAAGGCTATAGTAATGGGACATACCAAAGTGGTCCTCAACAAGGGAAAGATATGGAACAACGTATATGGCGGTGGTAATCAGGCTCTGCTCATAGGCAATCCTACTGTCATAATTCATGGCGGTACGATGTATGGAAATGTGTTCGGCAGTGCCCGTATGGCTGACTGTGTAGGTTTCGCATACGTTCATTTCGATGTGGATAATGGTAGCGACGGCAAAACCAAGCAGACTGACGACTTGCTGATTCATGCCGTATACGGTGGTAACGATATCTCAGGTACATCATCGAATATGACGTACTTCGCAAGGGAAGGTGCCATGACGAACTGGATGCCGTTGTTCAATGGTGGCAGCGCAGGGTTCGGTACTGCTCCTTTCGAGGCCAAGGCCCGGGATCTGGCAATCGACAACAGCGGAAAGCCTGACTATACGGGACCGATAGCAGTCAACAACACCAACTACTCCGAAGGCTCTCATCCGAGAAAGTCGCCTTGGTCGTCTGCCGTGAAGGCTGAAGTGCGCACGGACAGGACAAAGAAGTTCTTCGTAGGAAACATATTCGGTGGAGGCAACGGTGACTATGACTATACTGGCGGTAAGATTACCCTCATAGATGACCCTGACGAGGGCACTACCAAGGAATTTGCCGTTGCGTCTGCTCCTGTGTCGGAACGAACTTATCTTGAACTCTGCTCGGGTACATACGGATATGTGTATGGCGGAGGCAACAATGTTTCGGTGACTACCTTTGCTGACATCTACATCGACAACCCGGAGGCTCCTTGTACGATTCCTCTGACTGAGATGGAACGGATGGGACTGCAGAAGACTTCATATACGGTTGACGGTGATAATGCCGTCCTCCCTCATACATTCGACCGTGTGTTCGGAGGAAACAACCTTGCAGACATGAGCATCCAGCCTACATGGTACCTCATCAGCGGACGTATCAACAACCTTTACGGTGGTGGCAACAAGGGTAGGATGACAAATGAGAACGGTATCTTAACCTATATAATCAAGGACGAGGTAAGGGTCAACAACCTGTATGGCGGCTGCCGTATGGCTGATGTGGACCCAGCCACTCAGGGCGAGTGGATCTCTGGCGGCTTCAACTGGCTCGACAATGGTGCCGGCAAGTATGCCCATCAGTTTGAAAAAGGATATGCAGCACGCCTGTACGTGTCGGCCGGACATATCAACAATGTATATGGCGGCAACGACATTGCGGGTGACGTGATGTATGGTTCTGACGTGGAACTTATGGGTGCCGTGTCGGGCGACATCTATGGCGGTGGCAACGGTGCCTATCCTTACACCGACAACAAGGAACTCGCAGAGAACTATCCTGACGAGTATGGCGACTACTTCTATGATGCCGAAGGGCATTTTGCTACCTGGAGCAGGGATGGCAAGATTACAAACGGGAACCTTGCAACTTCTTCTGCTGCCTCTCTTGACGGTATGAACGCCATTCGTCCAAACACCCAGAACACTCTTGTCCACATAGCTGGTCAGGGCGAAGTGATTACCGAGGACAAGTGGAATGCCACATATAAAAATGGCTTGCTGGAAGGTGGTACGGTTGCCAAACTGACTTTGGACGGCAAGACACAGATATCCTCAAAGTCGTCTGAGCCTGGAATCCTTCTTGAAGAAGGCGGAATGCTCGACACGAAACGTATCTACGTGACCGGCGCACTCTACTGCGGTGGCAACAGTGCTTCAGTGCTTGATGGCGGTATGGCAAAGATAAAGCTTGGCAGATGTGTCACCGTCGACAACCTCTTCATGGGTTCCAACGGTGCCGAGATGGTGAAGGCAGGACTGCTTGAACAATATAAGAACGGTGTCACTCTCGGTGAAACAACCTATCCTCTTGCAAAGTTCGACCTGACTGTAAGTGCTGACATGGCTGAATACATGAAGGGATGCGAGATGTCAGTGATCCCAACTATCGAATATGAGACTGACAATGCCGACGATGTATCCACAAACCCTGATGCCGACAGGGATCCTGAAGGACTGAACTTCAGCACGCGCATCGGATCATTCTATTGCGGAGGTAACGTAGGCAGTATGAATATCAACGGTACGATGGAGATTGACTTCCCTCGAGAACTCGTTATATATAATAAGGTGGTGGGCGGTTGCAACAACGCAAACGTCAGAAAGACGGAATACAATGCCTTCTATGCCGGTGGCGTGATTGGTGCGCCTGGCGCAAAGGATGCTTCTGTAGAAAACGACCCGGGACTGAAGGTGAAACTCTATGTCCCTTGCCGTATGGAACCACGCCTGTTGGTTTATGACAGGGATGACGAAGGCTTTGTGAAGGTGAACACATCTGCCGAGATAGAACCTTGGAGTGCTCCTGCCGTAATATCTGACTATGGTATCGAATCGGACAAGGTGGGTGTGGTTCACATCCTCGACCGTGGAAACATATATGGTGGATGTTATGAGAGCGGACACACTAACGGTAGTGTGCAGATCGACATAAAGGACGAACTCTGTGCCACTCCTCAGATGCGTGCCTACTTCGGTGATGCTCCGTTCCAGGACAGCGAGAATGACGGTACTGCGAAGATTGTGGACAATATGCGCCGCTATGTGCTCAACCACGGATGGTCGGCTTTCGGTGGCGGATATGGTACCGAGACTGAAATCTGGGGTAACGTATATATGAACATGAGCCGCAATGCCGGTTACATCAACGCTTACGGTGGCGGTGAACTGGGATTCGTAGGTCAGATTACACGTGATGCGGATGGTGTCTACCAGATGGATGCTCCTGCAAGTGTGGTCACACGCTCGGTTGATGAAGAGGGCAATGTGACTGAAGGTTCCAAGACTGTTCAGAAATATGCCGTGACTAAGGCTTACGACACTTACATCAACCTCGAGAGGGATATCCACCGTTCTCCTGTATCAATCTTCGGACTGAATGCAATCTATGGCGGAGGCTATCAGGGTATCGTGACCGGCAATACTCACGTTTATGCCGGTGGTGGTCTGCACTATGACGTGTTCGGCGGTGCTTGTAATGCCGACATCTATGGAGCAACTGAGGTGTTCGTGGGTGTTGACCGCAGCGGTGGATATACTCACAACCTCCAGCTTCGTCATAATGTATATGGAGGCAACGACTTCGGCGGACAGATATTCGGAACCATGAATCATGAGGTAAAGGTGAAGGGTGGTACTTATGCCATGAACGCAGACGGTACTTCCACTCTCTCTACCGATGCCGGTGATGACACTCAGAAGACCAAGACAATCACATCCAACACTTATGTACAGTATCTCGGCGGTATGATTGAGCGTTCTGTACTCGGCGGTTCCTGCGGTCTCTACAGATATGATGAAGAATATACATGGACTGGCGAAGAGGGTGTCTCCCAGATATTGGTAGGCAAGGAACTGATTACTCCTGTGGTGGGACAGAAATACCGCCTCTATCCGGAATCGCTGATGAGCACCATGCCGACACTCTACAAGGAGGTTGCAGCAACTGAAGGCTACAACACATTCGTGGATGTGGACTGCCAGTATCAGAATCAGGAACATGATGCCATCCTCGCTGACATCTATGGCGGCGGCTATGGTATGTGTGACGAAATAGGACGTGTGGACGCAAAGCATACATACGTTCTCCTCCACTCTCTCGAAAACTCTTCAGTGCGTATTGCAAATACAGTATATGGCGGCGGCTACTTCTCCTATGTGGAGAATTCCAAGGTGGATGCCGTATCCGGACGTGTGAGAGATATATATGGTGGTACATGCGGTACGACTGTAGACGCAAATGTGGCTGAGGCTATCAATCAGGAAACCATTGCAGCAGTGCAGAAGGAATGGAAAGACCTTGAGACTGAAGATGCTGATGACTATGAGGTACGTCAGGAAATCATGACGACTCAGCTGACTAAGGCAGACTATACGAGCAAGAACTCAGAGGTGAACGTATATCCTGCACTGAATGCCTACTCCGGTCTGAACATATACGGTGCCGGTGCCTTCACCGGATCTGAAAATACTGTGGTCAACCTCTTTGGCGGAAATGTAAATGAGGTGTACGGCGGCTCCAATAAGGAAGGTGTCAGCGGAACGACAGTGGTGAACGTCCCTACGGGTTCTGCCATCAACATGACTGCTCTCTATGGCGGTAGCCACGGCTCGTATGCTGCCCTGCCTTGCGACGTATATAGTTCAAATGTGAACTTCTATTCTTCTGACGCAATCGTGTCGGGTGGAAAGGTGTTTGGCGGCAACAATGCCTACCGCGCTTCACGCACGACTAACGTAAAATACTACGCAAATGCAAAGACTGCCACAGGCTCAAAGGGACAGAATCTTGACATCTTCGGTGCTGGAAACGGTGTGAACTCAGTGGCAGGAAAAACCAATGTGACACTCTACGACGGTGCCGTTGCACTCAATGTGTATGGCGGTGGTTTCGCAGGTGCGGTATTTGCCAAGTACGACATACTGAATGACGGTGATTATGACGCTTCAAATTATATTCCTTATACGAAACATGATGACGGTACTTGTCTCGGTCAGGCTTATGGCCACTGGTATATGACTGGTGACGACTATCATACCAATGTCAGCATTACTGCCAATGCACAGGTTCTCCAGAATGTGTGCGGAGCTGGCTATGGTCCTGAATCGGTAGTTGCAGGCAAGACATTGGTAACCAACTATGGTACCGTAGACGAAGATATCTATGGTGGTGGCTACAATGGTTCCGTAAGAAAGATGGTCAATGCCGACACCGGTTATACGCCAAACGATACTGAAGACGGTTCCAAGCAGAATGAATACACTGTGGCTACTAACGTCAGGATGATGGGCGGTGTGGCAGCAAACGTATATGGCGGTGGCTTCTCGGGTCCTGTCGGCGGTACTTATGAGAATGGCGGTGCATTGGTGGTCTATGAGACTGAAGTTACCGATGCTTCTGACGTAATCAAGGTGACAGACTTCACTGCTTCTTCCAATGTGTTCATCGGTGTGGAAAAGGATGACGCTACCAATGCAGATGGTGTTCCTGCCATTTCCCACTCTGTATATGGTTCCGGCAATGCGGGTGCCGTATATGGTACGTCGTATGTCACTATGGACAACGGATACGTGGGCTATGACTATCGTCAGTACACTGATGCTGAATGGACGGCAATGTCGGAATCACAGAAGGAAGGTCTGACAAGGGAAGGCAAATACTACATAGAAAGAGTGAAGATCCAGCCGAGTGCCACTTCCAACCTCCTCGCAGATAATGGTAACCTGTTCGGAGGCGGATACGGTGAATATGCCCGTGCACTGAACTCTCATGTAAGACTGAATGGCGGTGTAATCCGCAACAGCCTCTATGGCGGCGGTGAGATGGCTGCTATCGGATGGGGTACCGTTCAACTTGATCCAATTGCCAATGACCTCGTGCTAAAGGAAATCCAGTATGCGGGAATTTCCTTCGTGGAGATGTACGGCGGTGAGGTTCATGCTGATGCTTTCGGCGGTGGACGTGGATATGCCATCGATGGCAACGGAAGAATGGACTACGGTAAGAATTTCCGTACTGACGGCTATGTATTCGGAAACACCGACATCAATGTCTATCGCGGAACGGTGGGTACGGACCTGACAGTGCTTGAAATCAATGGCAGCCACGGAAACGTGTTCGGTGGTGGTAATATCGGTTACGTATATGGAGCAGGCAAGGAACTGACTGGTGATGAATACACTGCCATCGCTACCAATGAGAATAACCCTAACTGTAAGATTGTAGGCGATGGATATTACTATGTGAAAAATGCAGATGGTACCTTCTATACCCATCCGACAACAAAACTGATGAAACTTACCGAGGATTCTCGTGTGAACATCATGGCTTACGGTAAGGCTATGGAGTCGGTCACTATCCCTTATTCTGTAGAATATCATGCAGGTTTCACTGTTCCTGCACTGATCATGGAACGTATGAAGAAGGCCGCCAACTGGAATGGACCTCAGCCGGCATCCCTTAGCAGTCTGATAAATGACAATAATGAGGTAATTACAGATTTTACTTTCAGCGACAATGGAGAATTCGCAAAGGGTGAACTCATCCCTAACGAGGCTCTGAACTCACTGACAAACGGTATTGCAGAAGGTGACCCTACGGAGCATGCAGCAATCTGGGAAAAAATTGACGACTCGGGTATCGTCATCAAGAATGCCGTGTTCGGTGGCGGTAACGTGTCGAAGGGTTCGGATAAGGTATATGCATTCTCCAACACAGTTCTTGGAAACTCTACGGCTTCCATCGTCGATGTGTATTGCCGCGACCTGATAGAGGTTGGTTCGGAAGGTATTGGCGGACTCTATGGCGACGGTAACCTTACATTCGTCGACGGATACCGTGAGCTTAATGTCACCAACTATGGTACTGACTACTGGGCTCTGACCAAGGAACTGCAACTTGCTAGACAGGCAGATGAGGAGACATACAACAGCCTGACTCCTCGCCAGCGTGCCTTCTACACAGTGAAGTATATCTGTGCAAAGGAAACGTCGCGCTACGACCAGGCTTCTGACAAGAGGGTGACATATAAGGTGAATGACCTGATTGACCAGGAGGAACTCAAACTTATCCTGGATTATCAGAGGTTGCTTGCTTCTACTTCAAGCGCGGAAGAAGCAATAGAAAGAAATATTGACCCTAGCGGGTGGACTTACAAGTGGGACGCAACGGACATCGATGTGAAATCAAGGGATTATTTCACCGCTTCGGCTGCCATTATCAATGAAGGACGCTACCTCAACACAGTGCAGCGTGCCGACTATTGCGGACTGAAGGGCTCGAGAGTAGTGCTGAAGGGCGCAATGGACCGTGCTTTCTACAACGCAGAGGAAATCGACTACACAAAATACACATTCAACCGTATCGGAGAACTCTCGCTCAACCAGAACAACAAGACTGATGGTTCAAACCTTACCAAGCAGCATGGTTCTTACGTAGGTATCTACAGTCTGGTGAAGTACCTTGCATCCATGTCGTCAGACAAGAACTTCGTGACTGGTCTTTCTGACGCAGGCGCAGGTACGGCAGGTATCGCCCAGTCGTCAATACGTGAGACAAATTCTGCAAAGGAAGAGGATGCCCAGAATATAACCGTTGACTTCAATACGAGTGGAGAACCGGTTTCGCCAGTGACCAAGCACCTGTATCAGCCTGGAAAGACATCAGCCGACGATGCGTATACGTTCTTTGAATGGAAGGTAAAGAACTACAATAAGAATAACCGTAACAATGGTACGTCGCCTAACAAGCTGGCTCTTGCATCAGGTGTGTATCTCGAACTTATTTCAGGATATGATGATAAGGGTGACAAGATATATGGCCCTATCATCGGTGTAGTGGAACTTGACCTCCTGAACGTGTCGCCGGGTGAAGGTGGTGGATTCGTATATGCAAAGAACCATCACGGACTGCCTCATTTCGATGCCGAGTTGAGTTATGCATCTACACTCTCAGATGCCAACTATCACCTCAAGACTTGTCGTGCCTATAGTTATGATGACGATAAGAATGCTCCTGCATTGTTTAACGGAGTGGAGACTTCAGGTAACTTCGTACATTCTTCGAAGCGAATCGTCGACGACTGTTTCCCTACAACGAACAGTTATGTCGGTGCAGGAAATATTACCGACATCAAGGATGCCGCTCCTGCCCACTACTGGTATCTGAAGGGTGACTACTATGTATACGACCAGCTGATCTCTGCATATACAGGTGCTGCACACACGTATAATGCTACTCTGAAACTCCCTCTTGACGTGACTGGAAAGCAGGAGGCAAAGATCAGACTGCTCAACGTACTCCCTGGACTGTATCTCAGTCCGGATCTCAGCCAGTATCATCCGGCTGAGGGCGATGAGGAGGCTTATAGCGATCCTGTTACCATTCACTACACAGGACAGGACAAGCAGTTCGGCAATAACGAGCCTGTAAGCTTCTGGGATTGGAGAAACATGAGCCAGGGCGACCGCAACAAGTTCCTCCTTGAAACATACAATTGCCGCGAAACTGTAGCAGACGAATCGGGAATGATTTACTATGAAGGCCAGGGTATCACCGATACTGAATATAATGGTTTTGGAGACGACAAGCTTGCATACGACGAGGACGGCAACGAAATGAAGGATGAAAGCGGAAATACACTGAAACTCAAGTCATTCTTCAATCCTTCAAACCTGATCAATAAGGATGCGGGATTCGTACTCTCTGTTGACTTGACGAATCCAAATGTATGGAACGACCGCTATTCCAAGTACGACGTAGCTACCGGTAAGGTTGTCTCAATCACAAAAGAAGCTTATGAAGACTTGAGCGATGTTGAAAAAAAGGCATATGCATCTGGTGCTTCATTCACGTCAAGTCAAGACGGTGTCTACGGACAGGCAACCTACTCTGAAGGCAAAGTCATCTCAGAGGGTGACTATGGTATGCAAGCGACTCTGCTTAATAATCTTGTAGAAGCAGGTAAGACGGATTTGAAAGCTGAAGTTGAAAGTAAGGCTGCCAGATTTGAGAATGCCTATGTCGTAATTATGCCTTGTGAAGTCACCTACAAGGATGGTACTGTGGAAAGTTGTCAGAAGGGATTCACAATGTCTGAGGATGAGTTTGCCAACAACATCCAGAGTGTGGTTGCATACCTTGAAGACGAGACTTCAATTACGGATAAGACAAAGATTATCGAACCTGCCTATATCTGTGTCAACACAGTGGAGGTGGCTGAAAAAGACTATAGGTACATGAACACCCTCATTGGCAAGACAGAATACGACAAGTATGCTGCCTATACAGAGGATTCCAAGTTCTACGGAGTAGCAAGTGAATTCCAGCCTGCACACTATTGCACAGGCGGTCCGAATGCTGACGGTACTGGCACATGGGGTGGTAATTACTTCATGAAGAACGGTGTCTACAATGCACTCGATGTATGTCGTGTGAAGGATGAGGAACGCCAGTATTTCACTTATAACTATGACGCCCTCGACCTCCTGAGGACTGACTACAAGCCTTACAACAAGGTTGATTTCGAGAATGTACCTGCTGACGTGAAGGGCTCATCGGATATTTATGACTACCTCTACAGAATGGGTGAATATGCTAATGCTGACGTGGCAGCCTATGATGGCGATGAACAGAGCCTGTATCAGAAAGTTCTTGACATCGACATCAATGCCAAGTACACTGGCACCACTGAATTTACAATGTGGAATGATGACAAGAGTGATTCGAAGTCAATTGCGGCTGGCACTGTTCTTCACAATGAACAATACAACAGCCTGCCTAACGATCGTAAGAATTACGCTCAGATAGCTGTAAGTATAGGTGACATAGATGGTGAGAATTATGTGAAGTACATCATCAAGGAGACATTTGAGACTGATGACAAGATCTACAATGCCGGACAGGTAATTGATAAGGAAACTTACGAGTCATTGCATTCCGGTAATCCAAACAAGATCGAAAAGCTGATGATCCCTACAACAAATGGAGTAGGACCGTTCTACTATTGTATCAAGGACTACTACATTGGTAGCAAGGATAAATATGTATCAGAAATGGGTACTACCAATCCTTTTGGATCTGCCGCTATCACAACATTGACATACAATGACAAATCGGGAGGAACAATTTCGAATGGAGAAATGGTTAGTGCCGGTACGTTGATTAATGCTACCACAATGGAGAACAATGTTCCGAACTATCAGAAGGATTTCGCACTCTCTTCTACTGCTCCTAATGAAGAGACTACTCTCTACGTGCCTGTGACTGCCGACATCAACAACCTGATGCAGGACCGCTACATCACTGCCATCTATGAGTATGAATATTCTGAAAGTAACGATGGTATCAAATTCGAGACATTCACGGAGAAGCACATCATCAACATCCGACTCAAGTTCCTCTATGGACAGCCTACTATCGGACCTCTCACTCCGCCTGACATCGTCCTCCCTCTCGAGAATATTGCCATGCCGATACCATACATCGAGGAAGGTGCATTCCCTATAATCGGTGCAGGTTGGGAAATCTACTCAAGTGAGGAAAATGCGAAGAAACACCGTAACGGTAAACCTTATAGCAATGGATATGACCCTCTATACTGGTATCAGAACGGTTACTACATCGCTTACTATGCAGAGACGAAACTCGGACGCGCATACTCTACTCCTGTGCCGTTCACAGTGGCAAACTACCACAGGCTGAGAGATGTCATCAATGACCCTAATCACATGTACATCGACCACTCTGACTGTGACCGTGATCCTAAGATTTATCTCGAAAACAATTCGGTATTCGATGTGAAGGCTCAGAAGAAAGCAGTTGTGGCTGCTACAGGCGTGAACGAACTGGATGCCCTCAGACAACTCTTCAAACTGACAAATACCAACTATGGTAAAGCCGGCGGATTCATAACTGAGGAAGTTGAGGTTACTCCAGAAAAGGAGGGTGATCCGGTAACGATTACAAAGACTATCCTGCGCAACAACGGACGTGAAATCACCGGATGTAAGGGACTCGAATTCTTCTTCCAGGATGACTATGCTCCTACTACTGCAAGCTGGGAACCTATCGGCTCGGATGATGAACTTACAGATGCTGACAGAGGCATCGTAAACATGGGCTGCTTCGAAGGTAACATCAACGGTAACGGCCATACGGTAACAGGCCTTGACAACTCACTCTTCGGCAGCCTGTGCGGAAATGTATACAACCTCGGTGTGATGGGCTCATTCAAGGCTCCTGGCATTGCCGATGATGGTAACGGACGTGCAGAGAACTGCTGGGTATGGACTACTGCCGCAAAGGATGACATTAAGAACGTGAATGCAATAATGGGTTCTGGCAATGTGGTGAACGGATTCTATCCTGCAACTAACGGATTCAAGACAACCGCAGGTGCTACACCTCGTGAGCCTAAGGACTTCCTCAATGGTAAGGTTGCCTATGACCTCAACAGGTTCTATCTCACTGCACGTTACTACGTACAGCCTGAATATGATAATAATGAGGGTGCCATAGAACTTACGAGCAACAATGCTGCACTCTACCGTGAGGCTGACGGCAATATTGCAATGGGTAGCAGTGAAGGTGCAAGGATTCCAATGAATTATGCTATCAACTATGCAGCAGCAGATGGAATGCAACTGTACTTCGGATTTGATCAGGATAAGTCAGTGGATATCTCTCCTAAGTATGGATATGTGGAGAACCTCTATAGAGATGGTGACTTCCGCTTCGCCGACGGACTCAAGCCTACAAAGGATGACTTGCGCCAGATTGACGAAAAGTGGTTGCCAATCTATCCTGATGACTACATCTTCTTCGGACAGAAACTTTCGTATAAACTCTATAACGCAGATGATGATGCAACAGACTTGCACCCTGTGGCTGTAGCAAAGGACAAGACTGTCACGAACGGTACGAAGGTGGACAACACCAAGAGCGGTCTGATTGCTGATATTGAAAAGACTACCAACCGCGTATATCGCGCTCCTGCATACTACCGCAATGGTACGTACGGAGAGAGTGTGGAATTCAACAGGTACGCAGCATTCCGCGACAATATCACTGTACAGAAGTTTGACGAAGAGCCTGAAACGCTTGCCGAGAATGTTTTCAAGTCTGACGGATACATCGGTACGGAAGAAGGTGAGAAATTCAACATTAACCATCACCTCACTGCAATTGACTTCACCGGACAGAATGATGGTACATGGACTTTGAACGACGGCAAGTATAAGCCATTGCTTGACATTGACGCTCTTCAGGGCATCAAGACCAATGGCCTGACAAGGAACCTGCTCATATATGCTCCAAGTCCTGCAGTTGACAAGGATGATAAGGTGATTAATGATGCCGCTGCAACCGTAACCAACAAGACATTGCGCAACTACTTCACGGAACCTAAGTTCAATGACTATGACAAGAAGGGCAACTCTTCCGCATCTGTAAGCGCGGCTGACGCAACCAACAGCGTACAGGTGGCTCCTGAAGGCAATGTCATGGGACATATGGTGGAACTGGTGGCAAAGGGCGATGATGCTTACTTCCAGGCTGTCGGTGATCAGCTGCTTGTGGACAAGAATGACTTTTATGCACCATTTGGCTACAAGATGACAAAAGAACAGGTGATGTGGTATCAGCGCACTCCTGACCTCTATGCCGCCGAAGATAAGGGCTGGGAAGGCATCAGCCTGCCATTCGCTGCAGTACGCGTGGCTACTCAGGACAAGGGTGAAATCACTCACTTCTATGATGACAGCAAGACTGGCCACGAATACTGGTTGCGCGAATATCAGAAGATGAATGACGGAGGCGAAGAGGTGGCTACTGCCGACTTCAATTCCATCAAGTACGATAGTAATGGACATAGTGTGAAGAGTAAGGTGGATGCCAACAAGTTCCTATATAACTACTATTACATGGCAAATGACTTTAACGATGCCAATCTGGATGAATACCAGAAGTATTATAGCGAAGCGAGAACTTACGGAAACTATCCTTGCAACGAACCTGGCACGCCGTACATTGTAGGCTATCCTGGAGCGGAATACTACGAATTCGACCTCAGCGGTACGTTCGAACCTAAGCATACGGCTACTACTGCTCCTGCCAAGCTGCCTGCTCAGACAATCTCTTATGTCTCTGACAAGGGCATTGCGATCGCTGCAACCGATGAGGAACTGACCGCCCTTACGGATGATGGATACAGCTTCGTTGCCAACTATCTCAACGAGATGGACCGCAATGCTGAGGATGTCTACTACTCAATGAAGGGCGATGGCAGCGGTTATGATCAGGATGATGCATTCAAGAGCGTAGCATTCCGCCCATACTTCTACGGTCAGGCAAGCAGTACAGTCAAGGCTACAAGAAGCATTGTATTCGGCCAATCTGATGAGAACTCCGACGAAAAGCCAATCACCCAGCGTGACGGAAACGATCCTGGAAAGATGCTGAAGATGTATGTACGCGACCATAAACTTGTAGTCGAATCTACTTACGAGACAAGACTGAATGTATACTACATATCCGGCCAGTTCATCAAGAGAATTGATGTGAAGGAGGGAACAAACACTTATGACGGATTCCGACCTGGATTCTATATCATAGGCAACAGGAAAATTCACTTCGCACCGGGTAACTACTAATAAACAAGAATGGAGGAGCTCAAGCTTCTCCATTTTTTTTGATATACTACAGGCACTACTACCCATATATTATTGTTGCAGCGACTATAACTCCCTTTTGGAATTTATAGTCGCTGTATTCTTTTCCGTAAGCATCCGACACACTACTTACAAACGAAGAGTTGAACTGATGGTACAAGAAAGTGATGCAGCCAGGAACGGCTGATACTCCGGACAATGACGTCTGCCATTCGGCTCGCGAGGCACACCGCTTGCTGTCAGAAACTCCATCCATAACGCACGACAACGGCAGTTGCAATTGTTGAGAACTCCTCATACAACTGAGGCAAACACCCTGTTGGTTATAACCAAGTGCCATAGTTCGTTATAACCAAGTGCCATAGTTCGTTATAACCAACAAGGCATGTTCGTTATAACCAACAGGGTGTTTGCCTCAGTTCATCGTGGTGTCCGCCTCAGTTCACTGGTATGTTCGTCTCACTTCGCTGGGGTGTCTGCCTCAGTTCATCAGGGTGCTCGTCTCAGTGAGGTTTTCACTAACTGTCGCTCGTTTCTCTCGCGCAAGTTAGGATGCACCTCGGAAATAAAAATAAATACGAATTTATTTTGTATTTCACTCGGTTTTCACTAACTTTGCATATCTTTAAACTAAATCACTTATAAACAAAAAATATTATGGGTTTTTTAACTAACGACAAGCTCGTTATTGTTGGTGCCGGTGGTGCTATCGGTTCAACTATGGTACAGACAGCTCTCACAATGAAGCTGACTCCAAATGTATGTCTTTATGATGTGTATGCTCCTGGTATGGAGGGTGTGATGGAAGAAATGTTCCACTGCGGATATGACGGAGTGAACCTCACTGCTACTACTGACGTGGCTGAGGCTTTCAAGGATGCCAAGTACATCATCTCTTCCGGTGGTGCTCCACGTAAGGCTGGCATGACTCGTGAGGATCTCCTTGCCGGTAACTGCAAGATTGCCCAGGAACTTGGACAGAATATCAAGACTTACTGCCCTGACGTGAAGCACGTGGTAGTAATCTTCAACCCTGCTGACCTAACCGGTCTGGTGACTCTTCTATATTCTGGTCTGAAACCAGGTCAGGTGACTACTCTCGCAGCACTCGACTCTACTCGTCTGCAGAGTGCCTTGGCCAAGAAGTTCGGAGTTAAGCAGTATGAGGTTACTGGCTGTGCTACTTACGGTGGCCACGGTGAGCAGATGGCTGTGTTCGGCAGTGCAGTGAAGGTGGCTGGCAAGCCTCTGAACGAACTGATTGGTACTGATGCTTGTACAAACGAAGAGTGGGAGCAGTTGAAGGTTGACGTAACGAAGGGTGGTGCCAAGATCATCGAACTCCGAGGACGTTCTTCATGGCAGAGCCCTGCTTACTGCTCTGTGGAGATGATTCGTTCGGTGATGGGTGGCGAAAGTTTCCGCTGGCCTGCCGGTACATACGTATCAAACGAGAAGTACAACCACATCATGATGGCTATGGACACTACTCTTGACGAGAATGGCTGTACATACAAGATGCCTCAGGGAACTGCTGAAGAGATGGCCAAGCTCGATGCTTCTTACGAACATCTCTGCAAGATGAGAGACGAACTGGTTACTCTCAACATCGTTCCTGCAATCAGCGAATGGAACAAGATTAATCCTAATCTCTAATAAATAGGTACGGAAAAAATAAGCGGGCCAGATGGTCCGCTTATTTTTTTGGGTTATTGCAATGTTTTCTTGCCGTTGCGTATGACTATGCCGCGATAGGTGGGTCCAACCGTCTGGCCGTTGAGATTGAATGATGGTGAACAGTCGTTGGCGTTTGTGCGGACATCTGTAATGTTGTCGGTGCCT
Source organism: Bacteroidaceae bacterium (assembly GCA_045628285.1). Lineage (GTDB taxonomy): Bacteria > Bacteroidota > Bacteroidia > Bacteroidales > Bacteroidaceae > Colivivens. The sequence goes on along the minus strand of JAZQPD010000070.1, from coordinate 11,264 downwards.
GTGATGGTACATTCTGCCTTGCATCCGCTGCCGTCGTGGGCTGTTGCCGTGATGACTGTAAAACCGTCCTTCACAATCGTGACAAGACCTTCAGCGGAGACTGTGGCTACGCTCTCGTCGGAACTGCTCCAGATAACACTCTTGTCGGTTGCCTCCTGAGGAAGGAGGGTGGCTGTGAGCTGGAGGGTTTCTCCGACGGCGAGGCTTGCTTCGGATTTGTCGAGGGTGATGCTTGACACTGGTATGGTTCGCGGAAGTTTGTCGTATTCCTCCTGGGTCATCAACTTGAACTCTTTTGGTGAACCTGCCGGTACTACTACGTAGGCGGTGTTCTTTGTAATGAACTGGTCCTTACATTTCACGAGTCCGATGGAACCGTCGGAGGTCTTTCCAAGGATACGCATCGTGGCTGTGTCGTTCTCTGTGACGAAGCGGTGGGGGTTGGTCTTCTGACTTCTGTCGCGAAGGAAATAGACTCCCTTCATGTCGGCAGAGAAGTGGGATGGGAAGGTTTCATTGCTGTCGTGGATGTCGAACTTATTGCAGGCTGCACCTTTGGCACTGCACTGGATGAACACGGGCATTGCTGCAGGGATATCCTTCGTGGACACTTCCTTCCATACGGCTGCCTTGAGCACTGGGTCGACCATGGTGATATAATATGCCTTCATGCCTTCGGATGCGAAGGAGAATGGGAATGATGCATAGAATGACTTATAGTAGGATGATCCGATAGTGACATCGGGATCAATGCCGAAATAATAGCCGTCTTCCTGTGTGATGGATTGGATATACCAGTTGATGAGATTATCTCTTGTATTGACAACACTCTTCACCGAACCGGGTTTCTCGGTGTCGGAGAGCGAGAGGGTGAGTCCTGCGCTGGAGGCGGATACCTGATAGGCATCGAGACGTTTTATGTATCCGATATTGAAGTAATAGTGGATCATCTTGTAGGTTTCCACTCCCTGGCAGAAGAGATTGTATCCGCTGCCTTCATTCTTGATGTAGATGATGGATGCAGGGTCGGATACTATGTTCTCGAAGTTCTTTACTGTCTCAATGGCTCCCAGGTCGGCACTTGTGGACTGGATGTCGACCTTGCCATAGCCGTCGATGACAGTAACATAACGTTCGGTGTTGACGTTCTTGACTCTGTAGTAGCCATCACCAGTGTATGTCGACTGTGCAGGCAATGACATGAAGCTGACGAATGAGAAGAGAAGGGTAAGTAATGATTGTTTCATATTATTAAAAATGGCTCTGCCTGTCCTTATATATATAATAAGGTGTGTGGCAGAGCCAAATATTGGTTTATGGATTATTATTCAACTACGCAAACAGTGACACGGTTCTGTTCAGCAACCGGATATGGCTGATATGTGTCACCCTTGCTGTCTTCTGTGATGCGGCTTGCATCGATACCGTACTTGCTGATGAGGGCTTTTCTAACGGCTGCAGCACGTTCCTTGGAAAGACGAGCGTTGATTGCTGCTGTACCAGTGTCCTTGTCGGCATAACCAACGAGGGCTACCTTTGTGTTAGGATTTGCCTTGAGATACTCAGAGAGTTCCTTAACCTTTACTTCTTCTGCCTTTGAGATGACTGAAGAGTTGATCTTGAAGAATACGTCCTTGTGATAGAGGTCTGCTATGTTCTTCTTTTCTGGTACTGGTGCCGGAACTGGCTTCTCTACGATCTTCTCGACTACCTTTTCAACAACGCGGTCAACATACTTGATCTGTGGCTCTACTGGAGGAATGACCTTAACCGTGTGAGTCTTGCCAAGGTTGATCTTGATGCCGGCGAGTGCGTTGAAGTACCAGTCAGCATTGTCTGCCTTCTTTGAGTTGTAGTGGTCGTTGAGTGTGTTTGCCTGAAGTTCGAGACCGAGGCTAACAGCATCGCTAAGACGGAAGTCGGCAGTAACTCCGAACTGACCGAGAAGACGAACTGCTGTGTCGTCCCAGAGATATTCGAGAGTGCCGGAACCGCGCTGTGCGCCCCTTGCTGCAAATGCTTCCTGTGCCTCGTCGTTCTTCCATGCAATGTTTGCTCCTCCTCCTGCGAATATACCGAAATTGAAGACTCTCTTAGGGTTGTAACCGCAAATGAGGTTGGAGATGTTGAATGTGAAGTCGATTGTAGGAGCTACGTAGTTCCATTTCCATGTGTAGTATGCATCGGAGAACTGTGAACCAGCCTTGCTCTGCCATGCGTTTGCAGCGAGGCGTACGCCTACGATCTTGTGGAATTGGTAACCAACTGCAATCTGTGCGTTTGGAGAGAAGAGGTCCTTGTCCTTTGCTTCACCAAGTGTGTACTGACCACCACCCTGTGCCTGAATATACCAGTGAGGGTTGAAAACATATTCTGTCTTTGCTTCCTGGGCGGATGCAGAGATGCATCCGACCATCATAAGGGAAGCTAATATGAATTTCTTGATACTCATAATAGTTATAGTTCTATATTTTTATACAACTTTATTCTTTAACCTCGAAATAGTGCTTAGCAACAACTGTCTTTCCGCTGTAGTCGAGTGCTGCGAATGATACTTCGTAAACACCAGGCTCAGTGAACTGGCAGTAAACCTGCTTAACATTGCCGTCGATAACCTTTGCCATCTTGTAGAGGCTGTTGTTTGCAGCATCCATGGCCTTCTGTGAAGGAGCAGATGTAACAGCAACGAACTTCTTGTATGCAGGAGCGAAGATTTCATTAGTGTAAGTTGTTGCATTCAATTCAACGATGCCCTTAGCTGCTGGAGTAGGGAGACCTGGAACTGTACTTGCAATTGCCCAACCATTCTGTGCCTGATAGAGAACTGTTGGGAGGAGGTACTGGTTGAGGTTTGTGAATTTAGAACCAAATTTGTTGATGAGATTGTTGACTCTGCTGATAATCTGGCTGTTGATCTTATCTATTGCATTGTCGAAGTTGTCAGAAGCCTGCTGAGCAATGTTGTCCTCAAGATCCTTAACATCGTTTACTGCAACTGTGATTGCTGCGATGAGCTGGTCTGTGAGCTTGCTAATCTTAACTACTTCACAAGTACCGCTCATAGTTGTTGCGTTAAATGCGTCTGCTTGAGCCTTTGTTTCAAACAAACCATAAATCGTGCCGCGGAAATATGAACTATTGTCAATTACTACCCAGAAGTCAGCATTGATATTCTCTGGATATGCCGGATCCTGCAGGTGCATGTCGAATGTTACATCGAGTGGAGAAACATGTGGAAGAGTGAATGTCTTGCCCTTCAGGAATTCGAATGACAATGGCTTCCATGCAGTTGCTGCGATGTTGTAGTTGGAAACAATGGTTGTAGTTCCCAAAGTAGGGTCTTCAACAGAAACCTTAGCTGCGTAGGCAGGGAGGATTCCATTGAAATTGCTGACGAGTGTGTTCATTACACCAGCGAGGTTTGCGCTACCGCCCTTGAGACCATTCAGGAGACTCTTTGCAGCAGCCTGAATCTCGTCGAGGTTGATGTTCTTTGTAATCTTAGCATCTTCGATATCTGCAATCTTAACGTATGCCTTGGATTCGTAGAAGTTTGGAACGCCTGCACGAGTCCAGCCGAATGTGAGTTCATCTGTAGACTTCTTGAGCTTACCGAGTTCGAATACTGACTGGTTGCCTGCACTTGTCTCGAGTGTGAAGTCAACACCTGTAAAGTTAGCTTCTGCAGGGTTAACTGTGAGATAGAGCTTACCAGCGTATGCCTTATTGCCGTCAGATACGAGATCCTGACCATTCTCGAGAGAGAGAGTCTTTGCCTTTGAGATGTTTGTGAGGTCGATTACGTCTGCTGGCCATTCTGTATCAGCTTCAGTGTAGTTTCCATAGAGAGCACAAAGCATTGTAGTGTTGACTCCTGCAGGGAGTGAGAGCTGACCGAATGCTGGGCTGTAAGCACCCTGAACGATGATGCCTGTAATCTGCTTCTTGAGAGCCTCAACGTCCTTCTGATGTTGCTGTGAAAGATCAGCAATGTCCTGCTCAACGATACCCATTCTCTCCTGAAGGCTTGCGATATCTGACTTTATAGCAGGGAGCTCAACATTTACGATGTCGTCAATCTGATTCTGAAGAGCTTCGTCTGCTGCCTTGTATGCTTCTTCGAGAGCTTTTGTAAACTCATCAAGGGTTCTGATGTCCTGAGCGTTAACTGCAGCGTTGTTGAGTGCCTGGAGTGCGATTGTCTTAGCATCGTCAGCGAGATTGTATGCCTTCTTTGCGAGTTCGTAAGCGTCGTCAGCAACTTTTGCTGCGTCCTCAACGGCCATCTTGTTTTCTGCAAGCTTGCTGTTAAGATCCTGTACCATTTGGTCAACTTCGTCCTTTGTGTAGCCATTGTATGCAGGAATTGACTGGATTGCAGCCTGAAGATCCTGGATTGCCTGTGCGTTGGCCTGAGCAAGTGCAAGAGCAGCATCAGCCTGATCCTTTGCCTTTGTCACGTCGCTCTTAAGTGTAGTCACGTCAGATTCAAGTGTGCCGATTTTGCCTTCGAGCACTACAATCTTGTCGCTAAGTGCCTCGATGTCGTTTGCGCCCTTGTCGGCAGTAGCCTGTGCAGCCAGAGCAGCAGCCTGTGCGGCCTGTGCAGCAGCCTGTGCGGCCTGTGCAGTAGCCTGTGCAGCCTGTGCGTCATCGGAAGCCTTCTGTGCATCATCAGCAGCCTTCTTTGCATCATCAGCAGCCTTCTTTGCATTGTCGGCAGCTTCCTGAATCTTGCTCTCGAGACCGCTCAATATTTCTACGACTCTTTCAACATCACCGGAAATCAGTATAAGTGCATTAACTTTGTCGGACAATGCTGCGATGTCATTCTTGTTCTTTTCAATCTGTGACAAATCTACGCCATTGAGTGTGTCCTGCAATTCTTTAATCTTTGCCTCGAGGAATGCATCCTGAGCCTTCAGTGCAGCAACTTCATCTGACAAAGCCTTTACCTGTGTTTCCAGAGCTTTGATCTCTGCATCAGGAACAACTGTTTCCATTGCCTTTCTAAGCTCGTCAATCTGATTCTGGAGATTTTTCTGGGTTGCCTCGCAGTTTTGCTTGCAAGTTTCCTGTGCAACCCTTAATGCATCAATCTGACCCTGAAGGTCGTTCCTCAGATTGATTATCTCTGTCTGGAGATCACCTTTTACCTGGGCGATGTCATCTGTGTAAGTGTCCTTACAAGATGTAAACACGCTTGTAGCGAACAGCATTGCTGCCACCATAAGCATACCACTTAAAATTTTCTTTCTCATGTTTGTTGAATTTAAAATTAATAAAATGTTTAATATTAGTTGTTTGACTTTAAAATTTGCGTTCTTGTCCAATCTATTTCATATCCGTTTTACATATACTTTACTACAGCGTGTGTATATAATACACCCAAAGAATGTGCAAATTTAACTCTTTTTTTTGAAAGAAGAGCCTTTTTTCTCTTTTTTTTTCAAAAAAGGTATAAATATTTTGTTATTTCGCTTTTTTGTCGCATCTTTGCATCCGAAAACATTTTGGTAAAATTTATGAAGATTCTGTCCAGCCTATCAAAAAAGGCTTTTTGTTTTTTTGTTTTTGTATGTGTCATTTCGGGTGCCAGCGCTCAGGTGCTGAATTATATAATGACATTGCCACGTTCTCCTAAATCTAAACCTCTCAGACATTTTGATTTGGGATTGACCATAGGTAGTACGGGACTTGGAATAGACATAGCATCACCGATTAATGACTTTCTTGGCGTAAGAGCGGGATTCAGTTTTATGCCAAAGATGCATGTGCCTGTCATGTTTCCTATCCAGGTTGGTGATGATCCTTCCACCAGTAATGAGAAGTTTGTTAAGTTGGCCGGTTTTCTCGATGCTTTTACCGGAATGACGGTTGATGACCAGGTGGAAATGATAGGCAGACCTTCATATTCCAACTTTAAATTTTTGGTCGACCTGTTTCCTTTCAAAAATAAGCAGTGGCATATCACAACGGGCTTTTTTTGGGGTAAATCGGAAATTGCGGATGCATGTAATGCCATGGGGGAAATGCCTTCTTTGTTGTCGGTCTGCATCTATAACAACATTTATGAAAAATGTTTGAATTTTGAACCGATCATCACTTGGCAAGGCAAAAGTATCAGGCTTGAAACTGACATCGCAGAGAGGATTGTGGAGTATGGCCGTATGGGTGTACCGCTTGGTTGCTATAAACATGATATATGTGATGAAAACGGGACGCTCTTACATCAAAAGGGAGATCTCTACATAGTCGAACCTGATGGCAATGGTATGGTGAAGGCTAAAATAAAGGCAAATTCGTTCAAACCTTACATTGGTTTCGGATATGGAGGATTGATTGATCCCGATGATAACAGGTATACAATATCGTTTGATTGTGGGGTGGCATTCTGGGGAGGTGTCCCCCGAGTGTATACTCATGATGGCACGGAAATGACCCATAACATAAATTGCTATGAGGATACTAAAACAAAGGCATGTATCGATGTTGTAAAGTGCTTTAAGGTATTCCCCGTAATTGAACTCAAAATTGCTCGGAAATTGTTCTAAATAAGTGACCAAAATCAATGCTTTAAGATTATGGATAAATTGGCTCTTTTGCGTGACTTTATGAAAAGAAATGGAGTGAATGCTTACATAACTCCAAGTACAGATCCCCATTCAGGCGAATATGTTCCGAAACATTGGGAATCAAGAGGATGGATAAGTGGTTTTAATGGCAGTGCGGGTACTGCTGTAGTAACTCTTGACAAGGCTGCACTATGGACTGATTCACGTTATTTCTTGCAGGCAGCCGAACAAATTAAAGGTTCGGAATTTGTACTGATGAAGGATAAGCTGGAAGAGACTCCGACTATAGAACAATGGCTTGCCCGAGAATTAAGTGCTGGTGATGCCGTCGGCATTGACGGATGGGTGAATACTGTTGCTGCAGTAGAAGATATGCAGTCCCAGTTAAAGCCTTTTGGAATCAATATAAAGCATGCAAGTGATCCTTACGCTGAAATATGGGATGACCGGCCAGAGTTGCCATCCTCTCCAATCATTATTCAAGGCATAGAATATTCCGGAGAACCGGCATCGTCCAAAATAAATAGGATAAGAGAACAGTTGAATGGTGATGGGTTGCTTGTGTCCATGCTCGATGAGGTTTGCTGGACGCTTAATCTCAGAGGTGATGATATTGAATACAATCCAGTATTTGTCAGCTATTTATTGGTAACTCCGAATACATCAACTTTGTATGTCAATAAAGTAAAGGTGACAGTTGATGTTATGGACTATCTCAGTGCTGAAGGGGTGTGTGTGAAGGATTATGACTCCATAGCCGAAGACCTGAAAACTTTGGACGTTCCTGTATGGGCCCAACCTGAAAAAACTAACTTTGCCTGTTTCTCCTTGCTGAAACATCCGGTGCGCAGGGAATGTCCGGTATCAACGATGAAAATCATGAAAAACGATACGGAGATAAAGGGTTACCGCTCGGCTATGCTGAAAGACGGAATCGCAATGGTGAAGTGGCTGAAGTGGGTCGTGCCTGCTGTAGAGGCGGGCGGCCAGACTGAGATGTCGCTGGTTAGGAAACTTTATGATCTGCGTGCGGAACAGCCTTTGTTCATGGGAGATAGTTTTGCAAATATCATGGGATATGGATATCATGGCGCAATCGTACATTATGAACCTACAGACGAAACTGATATTCCTGTTCTGCCAAAAGGTCTTCTGCTCTGTGACGTAGGCAGCCAGTATCGTGACGGAACGACAGACATGACCAGGACTATTCCCCTTGGACCATTGACTGATGAAATGAGACGTGACTATACACTCGTGCTGAAGGGGTGGATAAATCTTGCCAGGGTACATTTCCCAAGAGGTACTTACGGAAGCCAACTGGATGTGTTGTCTCGTGCTCCGATGTGGGAATATGGAATAAACTTCCTTCACGGAACCGGTCACGGCGTAGGTAGTTACCTGAATTGCCATGAGGGCCCTCATCAGTTCAGGATGAACTACATGCCTCAGCCACTCTATCCTTCCATGACGATAACCGACGAACCAGGTATATATATAGAAGGAAGTCATGGTGTGCGACATGAGAACACCATGCTGGTGGTGGAAGATAAGAAGGGAATAACTTTCGGACCATATTACAAGTTCGAACCGCTGACCCTTTGTCCGATATTCACGAGTCCAATAATTGTGGACATGCTCGATAAGGACGAAATATGCTGGTTTAATTCCTACCAACAGTATGTGTTTGATTCTCTTGCTCCTCATCTTGACGATGAACATAGCGAATGGCTCAGAGGTGTGTGTGAAAGTATTGGATAACTCGTAATACGTAAATGTAACTATATGGCTTTGATAAAGACGGTGTGTGGCAAGACACCTAAATGGGGTGAAGATTGCTATTTCAGTGAAAATGCAACTATTGTGGGTGACGTCGTCATGGGCGACCAGTGCACGGTGTGGTTCAACGCGGTTGTCAGGGGGGATGTCAATTACATAAGGATTGGTGACAGGGTAAATATTCAGGATGGCAGCTGTCTCCACACCTTATACCATAAGGCGGCTATGGAAATTGGAAATGATGTGACGATAGGACATAATGTTACGCTGCATGGTTGTACTATCAAGGACTGTGCCCTGATAGGCATGGGAGCAACCGTACTTGATCATGCCGTAGTCGGTGAGGGTGCCATTGTAGCTGCCGGGGCGTTGGTCCTGTCGAATACGCAGATAGGGGACGGAGAGTTGTGGGGTGGCGTTCCTGCCAAATTCATAAAGAAAGTAGATCCGGAAACCTCCAAGGAACTGAATCAGGGAATAGCCAGACATTATATAATGTATAAAGATTGGTATGGTGAAGAGGCTGGTCAAGACCAATGAACCGGTGATGTCCATTTTTTGTGTTTTTACCTTTATCTTCTCTTTAGAATGAACGTTAGAGTCTAAAATTGAGTTACAAAATCATTTTTTTGTAATTTTATTTGGCAGTTCAATTTATTTGCTGTAATTTTGCAGGCTGAAATAATATGTTTAATCAAAAAATAAGAAAAATTCATGATTATTGTACCTGTAAAGGATGGAGAAAACCTTGAGAGAGCTCTCAAGAAGTTTAAGAGAAAGTCAGAAAAGACTGGTGTCATTAAAGAAGTTAGAACACGTAAGCAGTTTGACAAGCCTTCAGTGTTGAAACGCATCAAGATGCAGCATGCTGTTTATGTAAACAAACTTCATCAGGAAGAGGAACAGTAATGTCTGCTTGCGAGGATTTTTTGGAATACCTGAAGTCTGAGCGTAACAAGTCTGACCATACCATTTTAAGTTATGGAGTAGGTTTACGCCAGTTTGAGGATTTCTTTAAAAGCCTCGGAGAAGAGTTGACATGGCAAAACATCACGAGTGATGTAGTCCGGGAGTGGGTTATTTATCTCGTAGATGAACAGCATTTGAGCAATAGTTCCGTCAATGCACGACTCAGCGCATTGAGAACATATTTCCACTATCTTAAGCGGGTAGGCGTGAAGACGGAAAATCCTATGCTCCGTATAGAGGGTCCTAAGAAACAAAAGATTCTTCCTACTTTCGTTAAGGAAAAAGAAATGGATCAATTACTTGATTCCGATTTTCCGAATACGTTCGAGGGCCAACTTCAAAAAACAGTCATGATGATGCTTTATATGACTGGTATGCGGAGATCAGAACTGCTCTCTCTTGAGGATAGGGACATAGATTTTGGTGCACGTCAGATTAAGGTAACGGGCAAGAGGAACAAGCAGCGGCTTATTCCTTTCGGTGAGGAACTGGAAAATTGCATGAGAACTTATATGAGTTCAAGAGACAATAGTGTGACGGTTGGGTCAGTCAGGTTTCTTGTCGATGCAAAAGGCAATGCACTTCCCGTCAGCCATCTTTGCAAGATTGTCAGGGAAAACCTATCGAAGGTGACATCGCTGCATAAAAAGTCGCCTCATGTACTCAGGCATAGTTTCGCAACAGCTCTGTTGAATAATCATGCAGATCTGGTATCGATCCAGAAGTTATTGGGACATGCAGACTTGCATACGACAGAAGTTTACACCCATCTGTCTTTTGAAGAACTTAAGAGCGCTTATAGGCAGGCACATCCCAGAGGTAACGAGAATAATGTACCATCTTAAAAACTGAAAGTTATGGAAGTTAAAGTAAATGCAATCAAGTTTGAAGCAACCGACAAATTGGTTGAATTCGTAGAGAAGAAAGCAAATAAACTTAGCAAGCTCTGTGACGAAATAACAGAAGTTGAAGTTAGGCTGAAGGTTGAGAAACCTGCAACAAATGGTAACAAGGAAGCGAGTATAACAGTAGTTCTCCCAAAGGAGAAACTCTTTGCAGAAAAGGTGTGTGACACCTTTGAAGAGGCGGTTACTCAGACACTCCTTGCTCTCGAAAATCAAGTGACCCGTTACAAAGAAAAACAAAGAGGTGTGTAAAAAAGTTGTAAAAAACTTTCGCATATTAAATAATTTGTCTAACTTTGCAGTCGTTTTGCACATTTAGGCGATTTGTGCGTGGAGAAAATGCCTCTTTAGCTCAGTTGGCCAGAGCACGTGATTTGTAATCTCGGGGTCGTTGGTTCGAATCCGACAAGAGGCTCTACTTAAACTAAAGATCAGTTCTAACCGCACTTTATGTAAAAATTAAATAGTTCTCTCTGGAGAGGTGGCGGAATGGTAGACGCGCTACTTTGAGGGGGTAGTGTCCTCAGGACGTGGGAGTTCGAGTCTCCTCCTCTTCACGAAAGAATACAACAATGCTTCAGTAGCTCAGTTGGTTAGAGCACATGACTGTTAATCATGGGGTCGTTGGTTCAAGCCCATCCTGGAGCGCCAAAACAAAAACGATGCGTCCTTAGCTCAGTTGGTAGAGCAATTGACTCTTAATCAATGTGTCCAGGGTTCGTGCCCCTGAGGGCGTACAAGACGGCAGAGTGAAACCACTCATTCACTCATGCTTTGGAGAGATGGCAGAGTGGTCGAATGCACCGGTCTTGAAAACCGGCGTACTGCAAGGTACCGGGGGTTCGAATCCCTCTCTCTCCGCACAACACATGGAGTCCTTATGGACTCCTTTTTTTGTTTAGGTACATTTTGTATAAGAGGCATAAGCTTAAGTTCAAAAGTTAAAATGTCAATTTAACTTTTGCACTTTTGCAAAAGCATGATGAGAGAATCGGCATTATGCGTTATTTTTACTATTTCGTGCACATAGTTTGTA
>JAZQPD010000069.1:0-8429 GCA_045628285.1 Bacteroidaceae bacterium | reverse complement strand
CTACGACTCGGACGGCTTCACTGTTACGTCTACGGACGATTCCTTTAAGGTATGTACAGGGGATTTCATATTGGCTGAATGCAGATATGATTCCAAGGAGCAGGCAGATTTGTAGTGGGCGCACCCCATTTTGTAGTGGGACGTAGGGCTACGCCCCACTACAAAATGCCTTACGTCCCACTACAAAATGACTCATGACTCAGTACAAATTGATGTCAACGTCAGTAATAAACTGAGCAAAGCTCAGAGTGAAAAGTGAAGAGTGAAAAGTATTAATAAGGCTATTAGCCGTTAGCCATTGGCTCGCAATGTGAAAGAGTAAAATAAAAGCTAACGGCTAATGGCCAACAAAAGCCAACGGCTCAATAAATTGAACTCCGGGCTCTGCTTAGTGTATGCTGAGTTGCTCCATTTTGGGAAAAAATGAAAATAATAGTAGGTTTTGTGTTCTCTTTTGATTTTTTTTTGTACTTTTGCGAGTGAAACAAAATAGAACTGCTATGGATATCAATTCTCAGTCGCAAAGTGAAATCCGTAATGCCTTGAAGAAAGCAATAGGAGAATACAGTAACAGGGACGGTGAATCAATAACCGACTTCTATGTTCAGGTGACCATCGACTCCGGCGATATGACTGTAAGCGATGACGATGACAACTGTCTGGCGTCAGTTACAGTCGGGGAGTGGGCAGACCATAAGGATGAGGATGAAGACAGTCTGATGGATGACATCAAATCACACATCCGCACCCAGTTGAAACTGCTTGATGACGATGGACTGTTCACCTGTGTCAATGTGATGCGTCCGTTCTCTTTCGTACTTGTGGACGAGGACAAGGAAGTGATTGAGGATCTCTACATGGTGGACTACGAGAATGTGATGTTCAGCAATGAACTCATGGCAGGACTCGACGATGACCTGAATGAGTTTATGAATAAATTGTTTGATTGAAGAATCTATTGAGATGTCAAATACAAGGGAAGACAAGTTGAAGGCGTTCGGACGTTTGCTTGACGTGCTGGACAAGCTGAGAGTAGAATGTCCCTGGGATAGAAAACAGACGAACGAGAGTCTGCGACCGAACACCATCGAGGAGACTTACGAACTCTGTGATGCACTCCTGCAGGACGATGTGCCGAACATAAAGAAGGAACTGGGTGATGTACTGCTCCATGTGTGTTTCTATGCCAAAATTGCAGACGAGAAGGGACAGTTCGACATGGCCGACGTGTGTAACCAATTGTGCGACAAACTGATTTTCCGTCATCCTCATGTGTATCCTCCACAGGGTCAGCAGGCGAATGCCGGTCTTACGTCCGACCAGGTTCTCAAGAACTGGGAGCAGATAAAGCAAAAGGAAAAGGACGGCAACAAGAGCGTACTTTCAGGAGTTCCTGTCAGTCTGCCGTCGATCATCAAGGCCGACAGGATTCAGGAGAAAGCCAGCAACGTAGGTTTCGACTGGGAGAATAGGGAAGATGTGTGGGAGAAGGTGAAGGAGGAGATCCATGAATTCGAACAGGCTGCCGACAGCAAGGAGGCGGAGGAGGAATTCGGCGACGTGCTCTTCAGTCTCATCAATGCTGCACGTCTGTACAAGATCAACCCCGACAACGCACTGGAACGTACGAACCAGAAATTCATCAGACGGTTCAACTATATTGAGAACGCTGCAAAACAGCGGGGAAAATTGCTGAAGGAACTTTCGCTCAGTGAAATGGATGAACTGTGGAAGGAGGCGAAGACTGAGGGGGGGATGGAATTAGGGAATTTAGGAATTAGGGAATTTAGGAATTAGGGAATTATGGATTAAAAAAGAAAGGATTTGGCGGGGAGGTACGATTGGGATACTCATCAAAATTTATATGAAAACCGAGACTGTTCCGGATATTAATGGCGGGCCACGCTCCGTAAGGGGTAACCTTGTGTCGGTGGATTACAAAGGTATTCGGGCACTCAAATCTTATTTCACTCGGAGTTTCATCATCAACATCCTCTCCGCTTTTTTACGAAATAGGGAAATCCCTAACCGTTTTAGGGAATTTTCCCCTTTTTTATTGACTGTTCGGTACTAACTTTGCAGTACGATTTCGAGGAGCTTGCCCAGTCGGGCTGACTGACTCCAGCCACGACTGACCACAAGCAAATCGCACTGCGAACAAGTTAGGTCAACATAAAAGTGTATATCAACTAAAATGAAACATATATGAGAAAGAATTTTATGTATCGCTTATCACTCATCGGAACACTGTTCTTCGGAACTCTTGTCGCTCCGAATTCTGTCCTGACTTCAAATGTCATGGCTCAGGATGACGATGACATGTATTTCACTTCTTCAAAGAAGACGGCCAAGACAAATGCCCCTGTACGCACGCAGAGCAAGTCGGTCACTACCATCATCTCAGACAGAGCCCCTAAGATTGAAGTCTACAACTCCAATGCACGCAGCGATGATGAATACAACCGCCGCTACAGTTATGACAACGTGCCTGTTCAGGAGGAAGAGGTGGATACTGTCTACGACATCAACGACGAAGAGAATGACTACCTCTACTCACGCAGAATCCTCCGCTTCCATTCTCCAACACGCATCATAGTAAGCAGTCCCTACTACTGGGACCTGGTGTATGTGAATGGTATATACGACTATCTCTACGATCCGTTCTACTATGACCCGTTCTACTGGAACTGGGGCTGGGGATATGGCTGCACATGGGGACCTTGGAGTTGCTGGTATGGTCCGATATGGGGATATGCAAGCCCTTGGCGTCCTTGGGGCGCAGGATGGGGACCTGTATATGGACCGGTATGGGTAGGACCTCATTTCTATGGTCCTGGTGGCAATCTCCGTTACAGCAACTCATTGAACAGAGGCACGTTCAGAACTGCCAACAGATATGGCAGTGCTTCCTCAGCTGTCCGCACGAATGCCCTTGCAGGTACCAACGGAACCTCAAGAGGGTCACTCGGTAGGGCTTCCTCAAATAGCAGAGGTCTCTCAGCCCAGTCGCGTACGAACATACTCGAGCGTGGAAACAGCATAAATCAAGAGCGTAACAGTTATACTCGTCCGAGCAGCAGCCGATACAGCACGAACGACGGACGCACAGTGACTACGAACCAGAACTCGCGAGTGACCGTCAACCGCAATGATGTGAATTCAAACCAGGTACGAAGAACCACTACCAACTCGAATACAAACTCCAGCCGTACGACTACAAACCGCTATTCCACCCAGTCTACCCAGTCCACTCAGTCGAGGACAAATACCAGCACTTATACTCCATCGCGCTCCAGCTCGAGCAGTGTGTCGTCGGGTTCAATGTCGCGCGGCAGCATGGGTGGCGGTGCATCAATGAGTCGCGGAAGTAGCGGAATCTCCGGTGGAGGTGCAAGCAGAGGCGGCGGACGCAGATGATGGAATGAGTTAGAAATTTGGAAATTAGGAATTAGAAAATTGAGAATATTATGAGCAAGAAGATATTTTTTATAGGGATGATGTCGGTTGGATGTATGGCACTTCATGCCCAGAATCCTTACGAGGCAGCGAATTTCTCAACCGGCGACCTCAACGGAACGGCAAGATATGTAGGTATGGGTGGCGCTCTCAGTGCATTGGGAGGCGACATCAGCACCATGACCACAAACCCTGCAGGAACCGGAATGTTTCGCAAGAGTGAGTTCTCCATCACGGCAAGTGCCGTCATCAGTGGAACAAGCGGAGTGCTTGGCGAGAGCAAATCGAAGGCATCCTTTGATCAGGCTGGTCTTGTGGTGGCACTGCCAACAGAAGACATAAATGTACAAGGCATGACTTTTGGCCTGAACATCAACAAACACAAGAATTTCTTCGGGAATGTAGATACAGACGTGTACGGTTTGAACGGAGTATTCTCGCAGACAAACCAAATTGCAGGACTTGCAAATGAAGCCTTTTATTATGACGACTGGCAGGGTGCCCTTGCCGACATGAGTGCGCCGTACTTCAACGAAGACGGAGAACTGGAGAAGGCCGGTATTCTCAGCGAAGTGTACGAACTTGGAGAGGATGAGATGTTCCATCTCGCCGGCTATGAGGGTACGGGTGCAAAGGCCGCTCACTATCAGAGATCGTCATGGGGCTCAAACATGTCGGTCGACATGAACTTCTCCATCAATCTTGAGAACCGGTACTTCATCGGTGCTGCAATCAGTGTGTACGATATTGAGTCGCGCAGAAACTCCATGTACGAGGAACTGGGTATTGACAACAGTTATTTCGACTTTACCAACTACTACGATACAAAGGGTAATGGATTGAGCGTCAAACTGGGAACAATCATCCGTCCGATTGAGGACAGTCCGTTCAGATTCGGAGTGTATGTACATACTCCGACATGGTACACCCTGGAGGACATCAATGGTAGTGAACTCTATCTCAACGACTACTTTGTAACAAGAAAGGATTTCGATCCATACCAGTACAGACTGCGTACGCCTTGGAGGTTTGGCGCGAGCGTTGGAACGACAGTCGGAAATTATTTCGCAGTAGGTGCAGAATATGAATATCAGGATCTGTCGGCAAACCATTACAGTTTCAAGGGCGGTGGCACCGGCAATTATTTCGATTATGAAAACAACATGATGAATGAAGTCCTTCAGGGACAGCATACGCTGAAGGTCGGCATGGAAGTGAAACCGGCTGATGCAATCAGCATCCGTTGCGGTTACAATTTCCTCTCAGCACCAATGAAGTCCAAGGGATACAATATCCTTGCGTATGACGGCGTGATGACGGAGACTGACTACACGAACTGGAAGGACACACACCGCTTCACATTCGGACTCGGATACCGTTTCAAGGGAGGATACATCGACATGGCATATCAGTACAACACACAGAAGGGTGACTTCTATGCATTCGATGACCAGATGCTTCCTCCGACTGAAATCAAGAACAGCAGGAGCCAGATTATGGCTACACTCGGACTGAGATTCTGAAAATTCCGGATTACACGATAAGTCATAAAGTGCAGATAGTCTGTCAGAACTGCCTGACAACTACCTGCGCTTTTTCGCCTTGATAGACGTTCTTCGTTCTGTATGCACCGATGAACTCGCACAGACCGTCACCACCGTTGTTGATGGTGAGAATGGACGTACTGCCCTTGCACGAAAGGGTGCTTCCGACAATGTCGTCCATGATAAGTTCACCACCTACACTGACATCGTCCGAACTGAACTTGCCACGACCAGATGAGATGAGGGTGAATCCATTCTCCACCTTCAGGTTGCCGACCGTGCTTTCACCGGTGGAATTGACTTCAAACTTGAGGCTGCTGCATTCGATGCTGTCAATGGATATGGTTCCTGAACTGAGCGAGCCAATATGCATGTCGTCGGTATGAATCTTTCCTTCTGCACGGAAATCACCGGAACCGCATACTGCAATGGTCCTCAATTCCGGACAGGATATGTAGGCAACGATATCCCTCTTGCCCTGATAGACCTGGATATCCTGATTGCGTTCGTTCGACATGCTGAGCATGAGTACACCACTGTCGACTGAGACATTCGTCATTTCTACAAGATGCTTAGGACCTTCCACTTCAATCCTGCAGGGACCGGGAGTGAATACGATGCTGATGCTCCCCATATTGGTGATCTGAGAAAATTCGCCGCTGAACGGAATAGCCCTACGAACAGTTTCAACCTTTTCCACCTTCGGCTTTGAGCCAGATTCAACAGCCAGTTTGCCGGATTTACTTGTACATCCGATTAATGTCATTATGACACATGCGACAATAATATATTTCATGATTACATACATTTTCATTGCAAAAATACAAAAAAATCCTTAAGCAGTCATAAAAACTCCAAACTTTTTCGTATCTTTGCAGTGCGACTTCGAGAAGCTTGCCCAGTCGGGTTGACCCTTGTCCAACCACGACTGACCACAAGCAAATCGCACTGCGAACAAGTTAGGGCAAGGTGTAGATGAGAAGTAAACATAATTTATATGGAAAATAATTATATCACCGTAGCGTACAAACTCTATGTTACGGACGAGAAAGAGGACATCAGGGAAGACCTTGTAGAAGAATGCAACGAGGAACATCCTTTCCTCTTCATCAGCAATATGGGGTGTGTGCTGCCTGCATTTGAGAAAGCGATCAACCCGCTGAAGAGTGGCGACAAGTTTGATTTTGTGATTCCATGCAGCGAGGCATACGGCGAATTCGAGGACAAAATGATGTTTGACGTACCCAAGAAGACCTTTGAGGTTGACGGCTGCTTTGATTCGGAACACATCTACGAAGGCAGCATCATTCCTTTGAAGTCGGCCGACGGCCATCAGTTCAACGGTACAGTCATAGAAATAAAGGACGATGCCGTCACTATTGACCTCAATCATCCTCGTGCCGGACAGGACCTTCATTTCGTAGGAACCGTAGTGACCCATCGTCCTGCAACCAACGATGAGGTGAACGGAATGGCAGAGATGCTGAGCGGAGACGGTTGTGGATGTGGATGCTGCGGTCATGACTGCGGAGGTGACTGTGATGACGAATGTGGATGCGGACACAACCACGATTGTCATGAAGAGCATGGACACCATTGCGGGTGCGGACATTGTCATTAATTGGATGAATACGTTCGGCAACATATTCAGACTCACCACATTTGGGGAAAGTCATGGTCCTGCCATTGGCGGTATCATTGACGGCATGCCGGCAGGTGTTGACGTCGACCTCGAGTTCGTACAGCAGGAACTTGACAGACGGCGTCCGGGGCAGAATGACTTCTCCACCCAGCGCAATGAGGACGACAAGGTAGAGATACTCTCAGGAGTATTCGAAGGAAAGTCGCTGGGCACTCCGATAGGTTTCATTATCCGCAACAAGGATGCCCGTAGCCAGGACTATGCTGCCATGAAGGATACATTCCGTCCATCACATGCCGACTTCACTTATCAGGAGAAGTATGGAATCCGTGATTATCGGGGTGGGGGACGTTCGTCTGCACGCGAGACAGCCTGTAGGGTGGTAGGCGGAGCCTTTGCGAGCATGATACTGAAATCGCTGAACATACAGATTCATGCTGAAATCGAGAATGTCGAGGAATGGGAAAGGGAGGTCAGTGAAGCTCGCGCTGACGGTGATACATTTGGCGGTGTCATCAGATGCACGGTCACGGGATGCCCTGTGGGATTAGGTGAGCCCGTCTTCGGCAAACTCCATGCCGCGCTCTCGGCAGCAATGCTATCCATCAATGCCGTAAAGGGATTTGAATATGGCGAAGGATTCAGGGCATCCGCAATGCGGGGTTCGGAACACAACGACTACTTCACCGAAAAGGACGGACGGATATCAACCGTCACCAATCATAGTGGAGGGATACAAGGCGGAATAAGCAATGGTGAGGACATCTACTTCAGAGTGGCATTCAAGCCGATAGCCACACTCCCGCGCGAACACATGGGACGCCATGACTCAAGCCCTGTCGGCAGGGCAGTGCCAATCGTAGAAGCCATGACGGCATTGGTGCTGGCAGATTTCTATCTGCTCAACAAAACAGCAAACCTCGCTTCGCTCGGAGTGAATAGTGAAAGTGAAGAGTATCAATGGTAAATCGTAAATAAATAGGACTCCGAGCTCTGCTCGTCTGAGTGGCCGCAGTGCCCGAAGAAATCGTAAATAAATCGTAAATAGTAAATCGTAAATAGTAAATAAATCAATGTCTGTAAATCGTGTTACATTAGTTGGATATGTCGGTCAGGAACCTGTCATCAGATGGCTTGATACGGGAATGTGCGTCGCGTCCGTCAGTCTTGGTACAAAGGAACGGGCATACACACTTCAGAATGGCACGCAGGTGCCGGAACGTACGGAATGGCATAATGTGATATTCTGGAACAAACAGGCAGAACTGATAGAGAGCTATGTACACAAAGGCGACAAACTGTTTGTGGAAGGAAAGATACAGTCGCGTACATACGACGACAAGAAAGGTATCAATCATCGGGTGGTAGAAATCATGGCACATACACTGGAATTTCTCTCAGGACGTGGAGTTGGTGAAGAAGGATAGTATGGAGTTTTGAATTGAGGGAGAACACATGATTATGAACAAACCTATTATGAAAAGACCTATATTCATTGCCGGTCCATGTGTCATTGAGACAATGGACGTCCTCGAGACTGTGGCAGAGGAACTTGTGAGACTTAACAAGAAATATGGACTCGACATAATATTCAAGGCTTCGTTTGACAAGGCCAACCGTACTTCAATATCATCATATCGTGGACCTGGACTTGAGAAAGGTCTGCAGATGCTTGCTGACATCAAGAGCAAGTATGGGCTAAAGATTCTCACGGACATACATGAGGCTTATCAGGCAGAACCTGTAGGGCAGGTGGCTGATGTCATTCAGATACCCGCATTCCTATG
>JAZQPD010000068.1:0-6208 GCA_045628285.1 Bacteroidaceae bacterium | reverse complement strand
CCACTCAGGCGAGCAAGCTCGGAGTTATCTAAACATTAATCAGACATTAATATTATTAAGGGCTGATGGCATGTTTATATCAAATCATAGTCAATGATTATTAATGTCCCGATTAATGTTTAAATTAATGTCTGATAACTCGGAGCTCTGCTCGCCTGAGTGGCCGTAGTGCCCGAAGAATGTTGAAATAAAATAATGTAAATCAATAGCATACAAACTTGAGAAACTTGAATAACATAATTATGAGAAAAATTGCAATATTTGTAGCATGCACCCTCATGTTCTGCGGTGCTTGGGCACAGGAACTCAACAATTTCAATCGCGGAGGCCGGCAGCGTATCGTTTCTCCGGAAGTGAAGGAGGGAAAGATGACTTTCCGTCTTAGCGCCAACTACGCTACCCAGGTCAGTCTTCAAGGCAACTGGATGGAAGGCCGCGATGCCTCTGGAATCCCTATGAAAAAAGGTCAGAACGGCATTTGGGAAATCACTCTCGATACTCCGATGCCTGAAATCTACACTTACAACTTCGTGGTTGACGGTGTCTCTGTCAACGACCCGCAGAACTTCATGGTCCAGCGCGACGGCACTCGCTATCTCAATATGGTTCTCATTCCTGGCGAGAGAAGCGAGAACTACACCGAGGCCGGTAAGCGCGGAACTGTACAATACAAGTGGTACGACAGCAAGATTCTCGGAATCAACCGTCGTCTGACCGTCTACACCCCTTACGGATATGAGACCAACAAGCAGAGTTACCCCGTCCTCTATCTGCTCCACGGTGCAGGAGGCGATGAGGAGGCGTGGGTATCAATGGGACGTGCCGCACAGATTCTCGACAACCTCATAGAGAAAGGTCTTGCAAAACCAATGATAGTCGTTATGCCAAACGGCAATCCTGGTCAGCAGGCATCACAGACTTTCGGACTCCCGGAAAAGCAAATCGACCGGCGCGACCCTGCCTTTCAGGATGCTTACGTGAAGAGTCTCTGCAGCGAGATTGTACCGTTCGTCGAGAAGAACTTCAGAGTCATCGCCAAACCCGAATCGCGTGCCATTGCAGGTCTTTCAATGGGTGGAGGCCATACGATTACAGCCACCAACCTCTATCCCGAGATGTTCGACTGGATTTGTCCGCTCTCGGCAGCCGGCAGTTCCACTCCAGAACAGACCAAGGCTCTGAAGAAGGCTGGCGTGAAACTGTATTTCCTCTGCTGCGGAACCAGTGATTTCCTCTGGAACAACTCTGTCGCCCTCGACAAGACCATGACTGATTGCGGTCTTGAACACACATTCTTCAAGTCCGACGGCGGTCATGTCTGGGCCAACTGGCGTCTCTACCTCAACACATTCGCACAGAAACTATTCAAATAAAGGCAATGCAAACTCCAGACGGCGAGGTAAGGAAACATAAAGAAAATATATAATATAAGATATGAAAAGAATTTTTGTTTTTCTGGCACTGGTATGTGCTGGTTGCGGAATGCTGATGGCTCAGCAGTCGCATGTGAATGTTCAGTTTGACCCTCAGAAGAACACTGAGGACATCACTCCGTTCAGCAGTCAGGTCATTTCTCCTGAGGTGAATGATGACCATACGGTGATTTTCCGTGTGAAGGCTCCTAATGCCAAGGAGGTGAAACTGACTGGCTCGATGTTTGTGGGCAGCGAGGCAAGGAAGCAAGTACCATTCACGAAAGGCGATGACGGTATATGGACTCTGAAACTCGGTCCGCTACGTCCGGAAATCTATTTCTACTATGTGATTATCGACGGAGTACAGAATGTGGATCCGAACAACACATTCACAGGCCATGCAGCAATGCCAGCATTCAGTATGCTTTTCGTTCATGGCGACGAACCGGCATGGTACGACCCGAAACCGGATGTGCCTCACGGAAGCATTACGACCCACTACTACATGTCGTCGGTTACCAACGGCCTGAGGGATATGATGGTTTATACCCCAGCAAACTACAACCCCAAGAAGAAATACCCTGTGCTCTACCTCATGGGCGGTTCGGGTGACCTGACCGAGACGTGGGTGATGCACGGACGTGCCAACTGGATTCTCGACAATATGATTCACGACGGACTGGCAAAGGAGATGATAGTGGTGTTCCCTAACGACCAGATGGTGACACGCAATCATCCGAAGCACACCGAACTGGCATTTCCTCTTATCGAAAGGGAACTGAAGGAATGTGTGATTCCGTTTGTGGAGAAGAACTACAGCGTGAAGGCCGACCGTCACTCGCGTGCCGTTTGCGGTCTGTCGATGGGCGGAAGGATGTCGCAGTATGTAGGTTTGAGAAATCTCGATGTGTTCGGCTCGATAGGTCTGCTGAGTGCTGCCATAGAGATTGACGAGACTCCAGCCTTGAAGGATAAGGACATAAACGACAGGATTGACTATTTCTTCGTTGGTGGAGGAACTTACGAGACTGGTTTTCTCGGTCGTCACGAACGCCTGCATGAACAACTCGACAAACTGGGTGTGAAACATGACTACTTTGTCGGTGGAGGTGGTGCCCACGATCTCGTGACCTGGAGGCATCTGCTGTATTACAGATTCCTGAGAGAGTTGTTCAAGTAATTGATTTACCTGCTCTTCCCTTGACATGGGAAGAATGATTCACAATGGCAATTATGACAAATAAACAGATATTCTGGTTCCTGTTTGCAGTGTGCGTGCTGGCGTTGATTCCGTTTCTCGGACTTGCTGAGTTCAATACCAAGGGCGAACCGAGAGAGGCTGTGGTGTCGATGTCGATGCTCGATACGGGAAACTGGATCCTTCCACGCAACAACGGTGGAGAGATGCCTTACAAACCGATGTTCTTCCATTGGTGCGTGGCCGCAGTTTCTGCCGTGGTGGGCGGAGTGAATGAGTTTACATCCAGATTTCCCTCTGCAATAGCCCTGACAGCTCTCGTGCTGAGCACATTCGTATTCTTTGCACGTAGGAAGGGAAGGGACATCGGACTCGTCACCGCCTTGATAGTGCTTCTCTGCATGGAACTGCACAGGGCTGGTGCCAACTGCCGTGTGGATATGGTACTGACTGCACTGACCGCAGGAGCAATCTTCATGTTCTACAGATGGTATGAACGTGGAATGAAGGGCATTCCGCTGATTGCAACGCTGCTGATGAGTCTGGGTACGATGACGAAGGGACCGGTAGGGTTTATCATTCCATGTATAGTAATAGGTGGATTCCTGCTGTTGAAATCATGTCTGGACAGGACGGAACGGAAGTCGAGGACATTCTTTTTTGCCAGCCTGAAGATATTTGCATCGGCTGTGCTCTCGTTTGTATTGCCTGCATTGTGGTATTTTGCAGCCTATCAGCAGGGAGGACAGGAGTTCTGGGATTTGATGTATGAGGAGAACATAGGGCGAATGACCCACTCTATGGGTTATGAGTCGTGTGTGGAACCGTGGTGGTTCACCATGCTCACTCTGACATACGGATTCGTTCCGTTCACATTGC
This sequence comes from Bacteroidaceae bacterium, assembly GCA_045628285.1. GTDB lineage: Bacteria > Bacteroidota > Bacteroidia > Bacteroidales > Bacteroidaceae > Colivivens. The sequence continues at coordinate 2,716 of JAZQPD010000068.1, read as the reverse complement.
TGCTGGTTTTCGGGTTGTTCAGCCTGAAGGGTGAAGGTCATAGGCTGAAGGGGAATGGCTGTAGTTGGGGCAAGTGGCTTGCCGAACGTACTGATACCACTCTCTTCTCCATTGTCTGTGTGGTAATCATCGTAGTGTTCTACAGTATACCTCAGAGCAAGAGGAGTGTGTATGTGATGCCTGCCTATCCGTTCATTGCATATTTCATTGCTCAGTTCATGTGGTGGCTTGCAGAGAATGGGAAGAAGTCGGTAAGGGTGTACAACTGTGTGCTGGCTGGTGCCGGAATCCTAACATTCGTGGCATTCGTACTCTTCAAGATGCGGCTGATTCCTGAATCGTGGTTTTCCGGCAGTCATGCAGCAGAGACCATTGCTATTGTAAACGCAATAGGCGACATAAGCAGTTGGTGGGAAATGCTGCTGATTCTCATTTCTACTTTCGTGTGCGGATATTACTTCGTCTGGCTCAGAGGCAGTTCGACTAATAAATTGAAGGCTGATGGTGGAAGGGCGAAGTTCGAGGTGTACTTCCCGCTTGCAATGGCTCTCGCCATCAATCTTGCCGTGGATGGGGCATACAAGAATCCTGCACTGAACGTGAAGTCGGTGAAATACATTGCTGAGGATCTGCGGGAACTGCAGTTGAAGACATCAGGGCATTCAGGCTTCCCTCTCACCTATTATGAATATATTGAGATAGGTGAACAGGCTCTTGGCGACCCCGTGCATTATTTCGAACTGAATTTCTATCTCCACAATACGATTGGGAATTTCCTGAAGTCGGAACCTCAGGAGGGGCTCCTGCTGATTGGCGAGGATGACTTCGTCCTTCGGTTCCCTGATTTCGAGAAGGAAGGATATGAGTTCTTCGGACCTCTGTACGTTTCGGATAAGAAAGTTGTGGGACAGATTATGAATGTCTACCGTTTCCAGAGGTAGACGGAACGCAGGATAAGGAAGTTGATTGGAACCACAGCCACCAAGGTGACTATTCCTGCCAGCCGGTTGCCCATTCCGAACCAGAGGAAGAGATTCAGGACTCCGAGTTCAAGGAAATAATTTATAATGTGGCTGGCTGAAAAACCGGCTGCATTTTTTATTGACGACTTGGCACGGAATGTGAAATAGGTGGTGAGGACATAGTTGAAACAGAATCCGACTATGTAGCCTCCGGTGTATGAGATACTCGGATTTAGCCATCTGAGCAGTAGCAGGTACACTCCGTAGTGAATGAGAGTGGAAACCGTTCCTACAATGCCAAAACGAACTATTCGCCCTATTTCCTCCCTGGAAATCTTCATAATTCCTAATCCAAAAACTCCTGCTCGTTGTAGTGAGGACGCTGTTTCGTCTCCCTGTAAATCTTTCCTATGTAGGTACCGACCACGCCCAATGCGATGAGAATGACTCCTCCTACAAACCAGACTGAAAGGATGAGTGATGCCCATCCGTGTTCAGCAGTTCCGGATATGAGTGAGTAGACTACGTAAATGGCAATCAGTATGCTGACGAATATGAAGATGATACCCGTAAGGGTGACGTAGTAGAGCGGTTTTACGGAGAATGACGTAATGCCGTCGAGTGCCAGGTTGAGCATCTTGCCGAGTGTGTATTTCGACACTCCAGCCTGACGCTCGCTCAGGTGGTCGTCCACAGTAGTTGACGGGAATCCTATCTGAGGGATGAGTCCCCTGAGATAGAGATTCCTCTCAGGGTATTTCGACAGGGCTTCAAGTACCCTTTTGCTCAGGAAACGGAAGTCGGCGTGATTGTAGACCATATTTACTCCCATCTTCTCCTGGAGCTTATAGAACATCTGTGCAGACATCCTTTTTAGCCAAGGATCGGCACTCCGTTGTACTTTTACTCCGTAGACTACGTCATATCCCTCTGCATAAGCATCAACCATCTTCTCAATGCAACCCAGTTCGTCCTGCAGGTCAGCATCTATTGTCACAACGGCATCGCTCATATCCTTTGCCTTCATCATACCTGCCATGATGGCATACTGGTGACCTACATTGTGGGCGAGGTTCAGTCCCTTGACGAAGGGATACTCGTTGTGCAGACGGGTGATGACCTCCCATGTGGAGTCCCTACTTCCGTCATTGACGAAAAGGGCAAAACTGTCATCGGAAACCTTTCCTTTCCCGATAAGGTCGGAAAACAACTCGCCAAGTCTTCTGACAGACAAGTCGAGCACTTCTTCTTCGTTATAGCAAGGCAGTACTAATGCAAGTCGCATGATTTCTATAATTCATGATTTTTATAATTCATAATTCCTTTCCCTGAATTCATTATAGGTGACGAATTCTTCACCACGATTCCTGAGCATCTTTATCAGACGGTCGAGACGTTGTTGCATCTGCAGACCGGAATGATTCCTGATGATGAACGGCATCTTGAATTCCGGATGTTCCTTCAGTTCGAAGAACTCCCAGGGATGGAAATAAGTGTCGAAATAGCCGTCGTGGTCGAGGACGAGCCGTACGAGGGAATGGTAGAGCCATTCGGGGAAATTATGGAGGGACAGCCAGAAAAGCGGAATCCTGAAATATGGAGTGACGGATGCCGGAATCTGCATGACCTTGCCTTTCATGAAATATGTGCGTGGCGTGGTGAGATGCATGTATCGTCCCGGGATGAAGGCAGGGTTGAGGGATGAGTTGTATTTATACCCGCAGGCTTCAATTTCTTCATCGCTTACGGGGAAC
>JAZQPD010000067.1:0-50887 GCA_045628285.1 Bacteroidaceae bacterium | reverse complement strand
GATATTGTTGCATAATGCTTGCTATAATTTCTGTATCCTTTGCAAAGATATGGAAAATTTTCATAAACGATGCAGGATAGATTTCCGCAAGCCTTGTGGAATGTCAAATATCTTTTATATCGTGTCTATGGTGTCATAGATGTATCATTGTATTCACTTTCAACATACACTAACTTATCGGTTGGGATTTTCACATTCCTCTTCTCGAAGAAATAAAAACAATCATCCTTCCGGGGGTGTATGTGATTTCGGACAGCTAAAGGTATTTCCCTGTTACTCATTTTGACCTTAAGTTTTTCCTGCTCTATTTTTTCTTTAGTTGTCCACTCGCCGAAATCTGGGTCACGCACATCTCCCCTAGATTTGTGAACAAGGTATTTATAGCCATCATATAATGCCCAGAAAGGATATATTACAAAAAATGGGATGGCAATGAGTATGTAAAAATTATACTCCTCCACCTTTTGCATGGTCTTGTATATACGTTCTGCAGTTGCATATTTCATAGTCACTCCTCCCATATAACAAGTTCTCGCGGAATAGAGATTGTCTTTTTTGAAGCCCGGAAGCCATCGACATAATAATTAGAGGCTGTGCTGTCGTGGAAATGGATTATAAAAGCTTCCTTTATTCGGGTACATTTCTCATTGATAGAGTTGCTTAAAGGATTGGCAAGGTTCTTGATGTTATCGCTTATCTGAGGTGTGAAACCAGAGTTCATTTGATAATCTATGTCGTTGTTCTTAGCTTTTATTGCCCTATAGATAATTTCCAGTTCCGTCTGATAGTCTGCCAGTTCCTTAAAGTATATACCTTCTTCATGACGAAGGAAGAGTATGAAGACGGCCTTTACGATAGGTTCCATTACGATTTCTGTATCATAGTCAATAAGCTTGATGTTAAAGTCCTTGCTGATGGATATTCTGCTTAATTTAGGACAAGGCTGAACGTACTGCGCAATTATTGCCTCGCTGACCCCCTTGAGCCTAACGCTGTTTAGCCGCTCTTGAATTTCAGTTAGAATTTTTTTTGTCTCCTCGTCGAAATTGTCATCTGCAGTTCCATGACTCTCTACTTTTCGTTCGCAGTACAATCCATTCCTCCAGATACCGTCAGAACACAATTCGGGTAGCATATCCTCCAAGACTTCCCTCGGGTGTTTTCTGGCTTCTGCTCCATCAAAGGAGATGTAGTCAAATACATAAATCAACTTCTTGAAGTCACATAATAACATACACGTATTGTACCACGCAAAGCCATGTGTGATTTTCTGACGATTTTCTGGATGAAACATATAATCTAACAAAAAATCACTTCTGAGACCATTCTTGTAGTCTTCATTGGTTATACCTTGGTCATTTACACCAGCAGTATAGTATGCAACCATTGACTCGGCCATCTCTCTGGATATACTGATGGACGGCAGATACACGAACGTAAGTCCTCTGGTTGCCAGAATTTCTTTTATGAGGTCCATATTTTCCTGTATGAACAGGTTCGCTTCTTCATCATACTCGTTTTCGATATAGAAGACTTCATTTTCTTCAGGGACAAAGGGAATGTTGAAAACTTTCAACCCATGATGCTCCAAGTTATAAACAGGTTCCCATTCATATTCATCTCCATTGTATTGTTCTACAGATAGATGTTCTTCACAAGACTCTTCTCCGCGTTTTGACGGATCCCCCTTCTGCACCTTATTTCGAATCCATAGTTTTACACAATAGAACAAAATGAGATACAGTATGTACAGACCTATAAAAATGAAAATCGCGATATACATACTAACGCCATATTTCTTGATCTCGATTATTTCTTCGGCAGCACCTTTTTCTTGTCAGATGCCAATCTGCGCTCTACCTTCTTTACTTCCTCTCCTTTGCTCATTTTGCGGGGTGAGTTGCCAGCTCAATCTTTCCGCTCTTCAGGCCCTGGCACGAGGCGGTCAGGGTGACACTGGAGGCTGTGGTGCCTGCACGGAGGATGGCGAGGACGGAACCGTTGAAGAGTTTCCTGCTGTCAACGACGTTGAGTTCGTCGGAATACTGGTTGCCGCTGCTCATTGCCACCAGCCGGGCATCGCCGGAGGTGACTTGGACTTTCACCTCGCCTACTGCATCCATCACCCTGCGACCCTTGCTGTCGACGGCGATGACTCTCAGGTGCTGGAGGTCTTCGCCATCGGCCTTCCAGTCGGGGTTGTCGGACTGTATCACCAGACGTACGGCCTTGCCGGTGGTCTCGATCCGGTGGCGGGCAACTTCCTTACCGCCGTTCCTGGCTATGGCCACGATATTTCCGTCGGCATACTCTACGTCGCTCCATCGTATCTGGTTTCTCATCTTTGCGCTGCCCTTGTCGTTCTTCTTCACTCCGAGGCTCTTGCCGTTAACAAGCAGCTCGACTTCGTCGGCATTGGTGTAGGTGGTCACTTCCAGACGGTCGCCAGCCTTGCGGTTCCAGTGGTCGGACTGGCCGTCGTTGCCTGTCTGCACGCCGTTCCACATCTGGTTGCCACGGGTCTCGGTGACTGCAATGTGCACGAGTGGTTGGTCGGTGAAGAATGACTTCATGTAGTAGGCTTTCGGCTTGGGTTCGAGGGCTATGTCGAACACTCCCTGCACCCATCCCTTTGCCGGCCAGCCCTGTGACTCGCCGAGATAGTCGATGGCTCCCCAGTAGGCAAGTCCGATGACCTTGGAGAGGTCCATGGAGAAGTAGTTCTCGCCCATGGCTGACACGGCTGCCTCACTCTGGTAGAAGGTCATCCACGGGAATTTCTCGCCGTCGCCGGGGAAGTACATATATCTATAATTGTATGCCTGTACGTCGGTCACCATGGCAAGGTCGCAAGGCAGGTCGGTGGTCTCCCAGTTCCTGTAACGCGGATGCATGGCTACGGTCACTTTCCTCGTGCTGTCGTACCTGTTGACCACAGCCTTCATGAGCTTGTACTGTGTCACTCCGAAGTCGTTGAAAGGCATGTCGTTGTAGGACTGCAGCTCATTTCCCAGACTCCACATCACGACGCATGGATGGCATCTGTCTCTCCTTATCCATTCCTCCACATGGCCCATCCACAGGTCGGCGAAATGTGCCCTGCCGCCTCCTACGTACTGGTCGTTCCACTTGTCGTAGAGTTCGTCGACCACGAGTATGCCGTACTTGTCGCACAGGTTGAGGAATTCCTCGGAATATGGGTTGTGCGATGTCCTGATGTGGTTCATGCCGAACTCCTTCATCAGCTTTATCCTCTTCTCGATGGCTCTCGGATAGGCAGCAGCGCCGAGGGCACCGAGGGTGTGGTGGTTGGCATAGCCTTTCAGAAGGACTTTCCTGCCGTTGAGGAGGAGTCCCTGCCGTGGGTTGATGTCGATGGTGCGGATTCCGAACTGCTTCGTGACGATGTCGGCCACACTGCCGTCGGTGCGGAGCAGTTCCACCTTTGCCTCATAGAGGTTCGGATGTTCGCAGTCCCATAGTTTTGCATCGCTGATGTCGATGGTCGGTATCTTCAGTTCCTGCGAACGATAGTTCCTGTTGCGCTTGAGGGAATAGACATCGCTGCTCACCACTCCACCCTGGGGGTCGGTGAGAGTCACACGCAGCTGTGCCTGGTCGTCTTTCGTGGCAATCCGCACCTCTGCCGTGATGTCGACCTTGCGGTTTTCGGAAGTCACGATACTCAGCGGATGGCGCACGAAACTCATCTGCGGATCAATTGCCACCAGACTGACATTGCGAAACAGTCCTCCACCCGTGTACCATCTTGACATCTTTGGTTCCCCGGTGTCTGCCCTGACGACAATCGTGTTGGGACGGTCCATCACCAGTTCCCCCGTCACGTCAATCTCGAACCCCACATATCCGTAGTCGGTCCCTCCTACCTTCTTGCCGTTCACATATACGTCGGCAACGTACATAATACCCTCGAAATCAAGCAGGAGCCTCTTGCCCTTCATGTCGTCCGACGGAGTGAACGACCTGACATACCATCCTTCGCCCATCTCCTTGAATCCTCTCGACGACAGGCGACTCTTTATATTCGCTCCGGCATCACTGTTGTCGGCTCTTTCAGAAGCATCCGGAGCTACCCACGGCTGTTCAATCTGGAAGTCGTGCGGAACATCCACCCGGCTCCATCCGTCTGACTCCGATGCCTTCATAGCACCTGCAATATCATTGTGGCCTATCCGAAACAGCCACCCGTCGTTCAGCGAAACGACATTTCTCTGAGCCATCATGCACCCGCAGGAGAGCACGGCAATAAAAAATACAAAAAATTTCTTCATAATTCCTAATTTTTTGAGCCGTTAGCCGTTAGACATTGGCCGTTATTATTTGGCTGTTAGCTATTAGGCATTAGCCGTTAGCTTTTTATTTTACTCTTTCACATTGCGGACCAATGGCTAAGGTCTAATAGCCAATGGCCTAATATCCTCTACAGACTGTAATATCTGAATTCGTACATAATCCTGAAGAACTGATCGATGTAACTCGATTCCGTCATTGACCAGCGGAATCCCATTCTCAGCAGTACCTGCATGGTGTAGGAGTTGTTCTTCTCCAGAGGACGTATGACATCGCTGGTCGTCTTGCTGTTGTATGCGATCAGTGCTGACAGTGCTTTCTGGAACTTCTCGTCCTTCTCTGCCTCCTGAATGAGACGGTGGTACTCTGAGTCTTCTACATACCGTACGTCATGTCCCAGTGATGCCCAAGCCTTGACCACATCGCCAAGATAGCGGAAATGGTCGTTGAACGGATGGAACACGGTGCAGTCGGACGGTGTCTGCGAGAGGAGTGCTATGGCTTTGGCAACCTCGTCGATAGGCGAGAATTCCACCTTGTATTCGTAGCTTGAATAAGGGAAGGCTCCCAGCATTCCGTACAGGCGCAGACGGCCAACGAAGGAGTTGGTACTGAAATTCAACTGATATTCACCGTCGCTATTACGGGCAGAGAGGGTTCCCACTCGCATAATCTTGCCATCGAGTCCTTTTCTGGCTATTGCATCAAGTACATAGCGTTCACCCTTAATCTTGGAATGGATGTACTGGTTGTGGATGCGCTGGCCTTCGTAGAGCATCTGTTCCGTGAGTTTAGTAATGGCCGGATACCCGTTCACGCTTGATCCTCCGACACTCATCGTGCTGACCTGAATCATTCGTGCATTGTGTTCCAGACACCAGTCCACGCAGTTGACGCACCCGCCTACGTTGATGTCTTCGATTTCTGTCCCTTCAGAGAAGTGCTTCACTATGGCGGCACAGTTGATGACGGTCTGGATGTCGTCAGGAGCTTCAATCCTGTCGGTCACATCTCCTTCGATGACGAATATCCGCTTGCCGAAGAGTTCCTGCCATGCCGTTTCGAAATAGAAATAGAGCATGTTCTGGAAGTTCTGTTCGGCAGATACCCCACCTTTTCCACGGAGCAGGCACCATATCTTTGAATCAGGATAGTTCTCAATGATTTCGCGGAACACATGTATGCCGAGGAATCCTGTAGCACCAGTAAGCAGGACATTGCCTAAAGGACGATGCTCTCCATTGCGGAAGGCATCCAATGTGTTGCGCTCCAGTTGCCGACGTATTGGCTCGTAGTCAAAGTCCCTGATGTCGGCATCAGGATCGGTCTCGGTGGTTGTGGAGCCGAGGAATTCTGCAAGTTTGCACGGAGATGGATGACTGAATACGCTTGCGTATGCCACCTCGTATCCACGGTTCTTTGCTTCAATGATTACCCGTGTGACGGTGAGCGACGTACCGCCAATGTCGAAGAATGAATCCTCGGCACTCACCTTCTCGAGATTGAGGATGCCTTCGAAGATATGGCAGAAATCTTCCTCCACCTTGTTCTTTGGTGCAACATAGTCACCACCCACCTTTGCCAATTGAGGCATTGGAAGATGCTTGATGTCAGTCTTGCCGTTAGGCGTGAGCGGGAATGTATCCATCTGGAGATATGCAGTAGGCACCATGTAGCGAGTGAGTGTGGTTCCGATTTGGGCTTTCATATCCTCGATTTCGATACGACGGTCGGCTGTGTAGTAGGCAGTGAGATGTTCCACATCATCAATCTTCCTCACCATGACCACGGCTTGCTTGACACCCTCTACCTTGCAGATGGCAGCCTCCACTTCTCCAAGTTCGATGCGAAGACCACGAAGCTTTATCTGATTGTCCATACGTCCGAGAACTACGACACGTCCGTCAGGAGTCCAGCGTGCATAGTCGCCTGAACGATAGCAGCGTATGCCCTTGTAGTCCACGAAGCGTTCACTGGTCTGCTTGTCGAGGTTGTTGTAGCCCTTTGCCACACCGACACCACCGATGTAGAGTTCCCCGACCACACCGACAGGGAGTTCGTTGCCATCTGTGTCGACTACGAACTCGGTGTAGTTGAGCAATGGCTGACCAATCGTAATCTGGTCGGTATTCGTCAGTTCAGCACAGTTGGACGATACGGTGATTTCCGTAGGACCATAGGTATTGAAGATGTGCTTTATACCCAGCTTGTGCAGGCGTGCAAGAAGTTTGTCGCTGTATGCCTCACCTCCGCTCAGCACGCACTTGCATTGGCGCAGTGCATTACAGAACTCTGGGAGTTCCATGTAGTTGAGCAGGCGCGACGGTGTGGCATTGAATATGTCGGCACTTGTCTGCTTGAAGAGGTTAGCCAGTTCTACAGGGTTATTGCTCTGGTTTTCATCGCTGAGCACGAGTGTGAGCCCGTTGAAGAGTGCCATGCCATATTCCTTGAGCGACATGTCGAACGAGAGCGTGGTAACGCACAACAGACAACTGCCTTCCGTTGCCATGGCATAGATGTGACGATTGCCTGGATGGCACTGCAGATAGTTGCAGATGCCTTCATGGCGAAGCATTACCCCCTTAGGGCGGCCTGTTGAACCTGATGTGTAGATGAGATATACGAGGTCATCTGGTGATACGTCAACATTAGGATTGGAGCCTACCCCATCCCCTCCCGGAAGGGAAGGGCTCAGCAACTCCTCCACATCGAGTGCCTTGTCACCATAGTCGCCCATCTTGTCCTTGGTGGTGACCACGTATGCCGCTTCGGAATCTTCGGTGATGAGACTGATGCGGTCAGCAGGATATTCAGGGTCACAAGGGATGTAGGCAGCACCGGTCTTGCTGATACCGAAAATAGTGAGCATCACGGCACTGGTACGCGGCAGGAGGACAACGACGCGGTCGCCTTTCTTCACGCCGCGAGCCATGAGTGCATGAGCCACACGATTGGCTTCTGCATTGAACTCACGATATGTGAGTGTGCGGTCAACAGCAATGAGTGCGGTCTTGTCGGGCTGTATCTCGGCAAACTTTTCGATTGGTTCGTAAAAAAGCTGGCTCGTGACTGGGGCAGTAGCAATGTTATGGAGTTTACCGACTTGCTGTGCCTGAGCCTGGCTCATGATAGATACAGTTTTGACAAGTGCCTGAGGACTACCTGCAAAATGGCTGATGACGGCACATACTGATTCAGCAAAACTTGCTGCAAGTTCTGGTGAATAGGATGCTTCGTCATATCCGATTCGCACCTGGTGTCCTCCATCAGGAGCTCCTTCGATACTGATTTTCATCTTGAACTTGGCAAGATCGAGTGTGAGTCCCTTCAATGCTGTCTGCTCACCACGCACAATATGATTTTCGAGGACTCCTACCTGATACTCAAACACGATTTCTGGCTTGAATCCGTAGTCGGCAGCAATCTGTGCGAACGGATATTGCTCGTGGGTGATGGTGTCGGTGAAGTTCTGGGCAGTCTCCGTGATGAAGTCGCTGACGGTTTGTTCCTTAATCTCACCGCTCAGTGCAAGAGTGTTGACGAACATACCCGTAGTGTTGTATGTACGCAAGTTGCTCCGACCGTTGGAAATGGTGCCGAGATAGACTTGCCTGCTGTTGACGAATCGGCTCACGGTGTAGTATGTCGCAGCAAGGCACACGCTCATCGGTGTCACTCCGAGTTGCCTTGCCAATGTCTCTACAGGAGCTATATCAATCGGGCAAACACTCCGTCCGAGGGTATGGTTTGCAGAGTCGTTCTTTGGCAGGTCGGCTGTAATCTCACTTGCTCCTTCACAGCAAGCAAGGCGGGAATCAAAGAATGCTTTCGCTGCCATGTATTCCTTACTACCTTCAGCTGCCTTCTGGCTGGTGGCAAACTGTATGTATGGGTAGTCTTCCTTCTCCGTCTCTTCGCCATTGAGGCGTGCCGTGATTTCGCGTATGATCAAATCAATGGAACCTCCGTCGGTGACAAGGTGATGGATGTCAATGAAGAGATGCAAGCGGTTCTCAGTCTCCACGATTTCAAAGCGGAACAACGGTCCCTGGGCGAGATTGAACGGACGTACGAAGTCGTGCTCGTAAGCATCTGATTCGCTGTCGGACAGTTTGCTTACAGGAACTTCCACAGGAATGTCGTTGTTGAGAATCTGACGTATCTCACCATCGACAGTTGCAAACGTGAGTCGAAAACTCTGGTGGTTGTCCACTGTTGCTCTGATAGCATCCTGAAGTTCCTTGACAGTGATATTCTTGGCGAATGTGAACCTGACTGGCACATTGTAGAGAGTAGTGCCCGGATTCTTCATGCAGTCGAGATACACACCAGTCTGCGGATACGTCAGAGGAGCTGATGCCGATGAGTTTCCGTCGTTTTCGTTTTTGTTTTCGTTTTCGTTTCCGTTACCGTTCATCCACACCTCAAGGATTTCATTCTCAATGCTCTGCAGGGAACCAGCCCTTGCAAGGGTCTTTGCATTGACTTGCACACCAAACTTCTTGTAGATGAGTGTTGCAAGTTTGATGCTTGAGATTGATGTGAGGCCTATGTATCCAAGTACATCTGTTATCGTGAAGTCCTCGGTGCCAGTCACAGAGGCTATGATGGCCTTGAGCTGAGTTTCCAATGCGTTGAGTGGAGCCGCAGGTGCATCACCGCTGCCAGTCCTTGTCTTTGGTTCTGGTTTCGGCAGGGACTTTTTGTCGACCTTCTGGTTCACATTGAGCGGAATCTTCTCTATCTGCATGGTCACTGCAGGTACCATGTAAGGTGGTTTCTGGTCGAGGATGAACTGATTCAATGCATCTATGTCGACAGCCTCATCGCTGACAATGTATGCGGCTATGAACTTGCCTCCGTTAGGGTCGTCGAATGCCTGAACGGTTACGTCCCTAATACTTGCGAAGTCACGGATTACGGCTTCCACTTCCTTCAGTTCGATGCGGAAACCACGAATCTTCACCTGACCGTCCTTACGGCCTACGAACTCGATGTTTCCGTCCTGACGGTAACGTACGATGTCACCAGTGTGGTATGCACGCTCACCATTGAGTGTGAAGAATGCCTCGGCTGTCTTGTCGGGGCGGTTCAGATAACCACGACCTACCTGTTTGCCAGCGACAACCAGTTCACCGGCTGCACCTACAGGAAGTCGGTGAAGATGCTTGTCCATCACGAAACAATCCAGCAGGTCTGTAGGTTTGCCGATAGGGATATTGGATTCCTTCTTCATTACAGGCATGGTGGTCGTGAAGATTGTACATTCCGTAGGACCATAGCCATTGTGCAACGAGTAATTCTTCGGAGAATCCACACTGACCAGTTTCTCGCCACCTACACTGAGGTGCTTGAGAGAGCGGTTGTCGGTGTTCTGGAGGAACTGGACTCCCACCTGAGTGGTGATGAAACTATGCGTGATGGCATTTGCCTCGAAATAGTCATTGAGAGCCACGAGGTCGAGTCGGAGTTCTTCGGCAACGACATAGACCGTAGCACCTGTGGTCAATGCGGGATAGAGGTCCATCATGTTGGCATCGAAACCAAACGAAGCATACGCTGCCACATTATGTTCAGGTTTCAGGTTATAATAACGACGATACCACTTGATGAATGCCATGAGATTCTGGTGCTCGAGCATAACTCCCTTTGGCACACCCGTCGAACCTGATGTATAGAGGAGAATGAAGAGGCTCTGAGGAGTGAGAGGCTGGCCTAACCCCTGCCCTTCCCTCAAAGGAAAGGAGTTTGAATGTTCCAGGTCACTGGTGAGCACTACCTCGCCCTCGTATCCGCTGATGATATCCTTCAGTCCGGGGTCGGCAATGAGCAGTGCTGCATCGGCATCCTTCACCATAAAGTTCAGTCGTTCCTGCGGATAACTTGGGTCGAGCGGCTGATAAGCACATCCTGCCTTCATGGCTGCAAGAGGAAGGATGAAGATATATTCGTTTCTCGGAATGAGTATGGACACTACAGGTTCTGCCTTGCCACAGTCCTTTACCTTATTGTATATATCTCCACCAATCTTATCTGTCAGTTCGTCAAGTTCCCTATATGTATATTTCCTGTCCTTGAATACGGCTGCGATGTTGTCCGGATACTGTAGGGCTGTTCTTTGGAAGAGCGACAGCACGGTCTCACCGGCATCTTCTTCGGCTGAAACTGCAAGTCGGTTCACATTGAAGGAGTCAAGGAGTGAAATCATCTCGTCGGTGCATACGCTGACATCGCTCATCCTTTCAGTCACAATCAAGTCGGCTGCTATATGCTGAACGGCAGCGGCAAAGCCCTTCATCATGTCGGGGGTGAAAAGGCTTTCGTCATACTGAATCCTGATGACACCACCTTGCTCCACACTGCCCTCAATCAGCACGGAAACTGGAAACTTGGCTTTCTGGAGTTCAAGTTTCTGAATAGTCAGTTCACCCTTGCTGCAACTGTATTTGTTGAGGACACCTACCTGGTAGGCATACAATATGCTGGCAATGTAGCCGAAGTTTTCAACCACCTTGCCGTATGGATAATCTTCATTTGCCAAGGTGTCGACAAACGTACCGGCAGTTTTCCTCAGATAGTCATCTACAGTCAGGCTTGTATCGGCATTGCTCACTAATGGCAGTGTGTTCACAAACATTCCGAATGTGTTTGCTATCTGCAGGTTACCTCTGCCATTCGAGACTGTGCAGATGCCTACGGTCTCCTCAGCGGTATATTTGCTGACAGCAATCGCAGTTGCTGCAAGATACAGTGCTGCAGGAGTGATGTTCAGTTGCTTGCACTTGGCCTGAGCAGCCTGCAAGTCTGTAGGAACTGTCACTTCAGCCTGACGATGGCTGTCGTCACCATCATATCTGTCGGGCAGCAATGCTGATGCCTCCTCAATCTGGCCCAACTGTTCGGCAAAGAACTGCTCTGTAGCCGCGTCAATCTTCTGGTCGGCAACGAACTGGTAGTAGTCGTACTGCTCTGTTTCCAGTTCCTTTCCGTCAAGAGCCTGACACAACTGCCGGTAGAATATGTCGTACGAGCCTCCGTCCATGACGAGATGGTGGAAGTCGGACATGACATATACGGAAGAATCACAGTCCACAACTTTCAGACGGAAGAGCGGGCTTTCCTTCAATGCGAACGGACGTACAAAGGATTTCTTTTCCTGTTCCAGTTCCTGCCCGGTCATAGTGACTATGGGAATCTCTGCCGACTTGTTCTCCATCAGACACTGGTATGCATCGCCATTGTCGTCGTCCTGGAAATGATTGTAGACGAATGGATGTGCAGCCAACACCTTCTCCAAGGCAGCCTTAGCCTCTGTTGTCGTGATGCCCTGAGGCAGACGGATACATACCGGTATGTTGTATTGGATGTCATCTGGAGAACTGATGCATTCGGAATAAATGCCAAGTTGGGAGAACGAAAGCGGTGCCGACTGATTTGCAGCATGCTTCATTGCACCATGGTCTGTGCGCTGCAGCTTGGTGGCCAGTTCCTTGATGGTTGGATATTTCAGTATGTCACGTACGGAAAGTGATGCGTTCATCCTGCCATTCACGAACACTGAAAGCCGTATGGCAAGCAGGGAAGTCAGTCCTACACCGACAAGGTTGGTCGTGATTCCGAAGTTGCCATTGCCTACGATTTCCGCAACGATGTCGTAGAGGGACTGCTCGTCGGCTGTCGTCGGCATGACCTTCTCGGTTTCCGAGAGTTCGATGACCGGTTGTGGCAGAGCCTTGAGGTCGGTCTTGCCGTTTGGAGAGATTGGCATCTTATCCATCCTGACGAAGATGGCAGGAACCATATAGTGAGTGAGACTCTTGCCCATCTGTTCCTTCAATGTGCCAACGAGGTCAGCCTCTGCATCTGACGTGGCAGGGACATAATATGCCACAAGGTGGTCGTGACCTTCCACATTTCTAATCATCACCACGCCTTCCTTCACTTGTGGCTGGCGGTTGAGCACTGTCTCCACTTCTCCGAGTTCGATTCTCAGTCCGTTGAGCTTTATCTGGTGGTCCTTACGGCCAAGGATGACTACGTCGCCTTCTGCGTTCCAGTAGGCATAGTCTCCCGACTTGTAGCAACACTCTCCATTATAGTCTATGAATGCCTCTGCCGTCTTTTCTGGCAGATCGTTGTATCCGGCTGAAACACCCAGACCACCGATGAGCAACTCTCCTGTCACACCTACAGGCAGTTCATTAAGGTCGTCGTCAACCACATATTCCTTTACGTTCAGCAACGGACGGCCGATAGTGATGTGGTCGGCGTGTGTCAGTTCCTTGCCGTTACAGCTGACACTGATTTCCGTCGGTCCGTATGTGTTGAACAGGCGTGCACCAGGAGCAAGTGCCTTTATCTGAGGCAGAAGTGTCGGAGGATATTTCTCTCCGCCAAGCACGATGAACTTGCATCTTGCCAATGCGTTCTGGAAGTCTGGAAGGTCAAGGAACATCTTCAGGCGTGAAGGGGTGCCACTGAAACCATCCACGTTCGTTGCAGTCATCAGATTGGCCAATGCCTGCGGGTCGTTGACCTGGTCTTCGTTGGCAAACACGAGTGTCATGCCGTTGTAGAGAGATGAGCCGATTTCCTTGAGCGAGAGGTCGAAACTGACCGTAGTGATGCAGAGCATGGTCTTGCAGTTATTCACCAGTGCATGGAAATGCCGGTTCTCCTCGTGGTCGGTGAGGTAGTTGCAGATGCCTATGTGGCGAAGCATCACGCCCTTCGGACGGCCTGTGGAACCTGAGGTATAGATAAGGTATGCAAGGTCATCCGGCGAAACCTCCACATCAGGGTTGCTATAGTTGGTTGGTGAGCCTGCCGAATCATCATTCAACAACACCTCCACGTCAAGTGCCCTGGCACCATAGTCGCCCATCTTGTCCTTGGTGGTAATCACATAGCGGGCATGGCTGTCGTCGGTGATGAGCCTGATGCGCTCTGCCGGATATTCCGGGTCGCAAGGGATGTAGGCTGCACCAGTCTTCATCACACCGAACATGGCTATGAGATGCCAGCTCTTGCGAGGCAGCAACAGACAGATGCGGTCACCACGTACCACTCCCTTATTCATCAAGGCATGTGCGAGGACATTTGCCTTCCCGTTGAACTGACGGTAAGTCAGTGTCTCGTTGCAGGCAATGATGACAGTTGCGTCTGGTGTCTGTTCTGCCCAGTACTCAAGGCTTTTGTGGAATAGTGGGAAACGGACTGCAGAATGGTCGATGCACGTCTGGCGCATATTTGCCAGTTCGGCATGCTGACGCTCGCTCATAATGGATACTGAAAGCAGTTTGCCATCGGGCTCCTCAAGGAAATGCGATACTACAGCATCCATCGACTCGGCAAAACGGTTTACGAGGTCTGCGGAATACTTTGCTGTGTCGTAGTTGATGACGATGGCTGGCTTGTCGTCAATATTGCTTATCGTGATGGTAAACGGGAACGTATGGCTGTTGGCACGCATGGCTTCTGCCTTCATGTCCTCTCCGTTTACGTGGAATGTATTGCCAAAAGTACCGTACTGATATGTGAAACGGACATGCTGCTCGATGCCGTAGTCGTTGACGAGGGTTGCAAAAGGATATTCCTCATGCTGACGGACATCCTGGAACATACTGCGCACACCGTGGATGTACTCGCATACGCTGGTGTCACCTATCTTACTTACAAGTGGCAAGGTATTCACGAACATTCCCACGATGCCCTTGGTCATCGGGTTCTGACGGCCGTTGCTGATGGTGGTCATGCAGAGTTCCTTCGTGTTCGTGTAGCGACTGAGTGTATAGAATGCTGCCGCCATGAACAGTGCTGACGGTGCCGTATCGAGCGACTTTGCCTTCGCCATCACGTCGGGCGTACTTACAAACTGCACATGTTCCCTGTGGATACCTTCTCCGCCATTGAGGTCGGACGGTATCTGTGTCGACGTGATGCCATCAAGCAGCCCGTCGTAATAGGATTTATGGTTGGTGGGCTTGTCGAATCCATGGGTTGTCTTGTCTGCATGCTGGGCTTCTGCAAAGTCGGCATAGGATGTGACTTCCGCTGTTGGCTCCTTGCCCTCGAGAGCTGCACAGATTTCGTTCATCAGAATGTTCAGCGACGCGCCGTCGTACACGAGGTGATGGAAGTCAACAAGAAGCGTCACTCCCGACGGAGCATCGAGTACCTCTGCCCTGTAGAGAGGTTCCTGCCCGAGGTCGAAGACTCTAATGAAGGCTGCCTTGAGGGCATCCACATCCTTGTCCTCAGTCTTTGTTATCCTGACCTCGGCATGGCACTCAGGTGTATAGACCTGAGTTGCACAGCCGCCTCTGTCCTCGAAGTGGGAGAAGAGTGCCGGATGACACTCAAAGACCTTCCGTACAGCATCGCAGACTGCCTCTGCCGGGATGCCTGCCGGAATGGATACGGACTGCGGATTGTTGTAACGAAGGTTTTCAGGGTCAAGGATACAGTCGATGTACACACCCTGCTGAGCGTATGTAATCGGTGAAGTTTTATTGTCCATATTTCTAATATTTTTACAAATTCTCGAATTACACATCAATCAGTCTGCAAATTTAAATAAAAATTCCCAATATCTACACCAAAGAAGACAGAAAAAAACTATGCCAATACCCGGCTCACCTGCAAAATCCTGTGTTTGCATGACTAAGTCAAGAGGTTAAAATTTCTCGTAGAGAAAGCAAAGTATCGCAAAAGCCATGCGGATTGTAACCGACTATTGCAAAAGCCTGTAGTACAAGTCTCTGCGATACTCTGCTTCTCTGCGAGACAACTTGGAGTACCTGCAAAGTACGCAATATTGCAGTGAGGGATGCTGATGGAAGACTAGAAAAGACTTACAGTCAGCAGACATCAATGCAATATGGGGCTGCAAGCCCAAGTTGTCCTCTGCGAGATGTTAAGAATATTATTGAATTGCGCCACGAGGTCAGTTGACTTCAAAACACGGGGTATTACTGGTGCCCCCAATACCCTCAACACCCTTACCAACCCAATCTGCCTCCTCGAAGGAAACGAAAATGTAGTGAGAAGGTAGAAGGGAGAAAAAAGGAAAAATTATTATTGATTTCTATTTTTTTTATTATCTTTGCAAGAAAGATTAAAAAGACAATATCAATATGAACAAAGAGCAGAAGCAAAGCATCATTGCAAGTGGAAAGGACTATTTCCGTAAGATAATCATTCCAAGTCATTTGAAAAACATTAACAATTTGCATTTGAAGGACTTCAATGTTAATCCATTCTTGATAAACTACCTGGCATCATTCCTATGTGGTAATACTGAACCTGAATCATTGGCAAAAGCTCTGCTTTACCCACGAATCTTAGGAACCAGCATCAATACAAGTTTCGGACAAAATATTCAGATATTCATTTCCTAATTGTCAGAAATTACAGGCTGTGCATCAGGTATCGATGGAATAGACATTGAATTTGTAGATGCGCTTGATGGTCGCAAGAAGTATTGCCAATGCAAGGCAGGACCGCAGACAATAAACAAGGACGATGTCATCACGATTATGGGACATTTCAAGAAACTCATTGGTAAGGCACGCCTCGATCGCATTCCATTGCAGATGGACGATATGGTCGTAGGCATTCTCTATGGTAAAGATATGTCAGCAAACTACAAGACTATCCGCGCAAGTTATCCGGTTTATTGTGGTGTAGAATTTTGGGAACACCTTACTGGCGACAAGACTTTCTACAACAAGCTTGCAAAAGCATTTGGTGAGGTTGTTGAAGAAGAAGGTATTGATGGCAGTGAGTTAATCATGCGCAAGATAGAAGAACTTGCAGATGAAATCAAAGCAAAGGGAGGATTATAATGTTCATATCTGAAAGCAATCTTGCTGCAATAACAGGCACATCGTTGGCAGCTGTTCAGGCTTGGAGCAGAAAGCAAGTCTATCCAACAGTAAAGAATGAATCCGGAACCACTGGATTCAATATGGAAGACTTGCAAGACATCTCTGAAATCCGTGATATGGTCAACAATCATTGGAATGACGAATTTGGCGTAACCCCGCAGCGACAGTTCACTTCCGTTGAGTTGTTTGCCGGAGGCGGTGGATTGGCACTGGGACTGTCAATGGCAGGATTTTCACATGTCATGTTGAATGAATTCGATAAGTCGGCATGTAAGACTTTGCGTGCAAACCATCCTGAATGGAATGTCATTGAAGGTGATGTGCGAAGTATTGATTTCACGCCATTGCGTGGTAAAGTGGACTTCGTTTCAGGCGGATTCCCGTGCCAAGCATTTTCTTACGCAGGCAAGCAAGGTGGATTTGAGGACACACGAGGTACGTTATTCTTTGAATTATGCCGAGCCGTTCGTGAGATACAGCCTAAAGTATTTCTGGGCGAAAATGTCAAGGGACTTACTTCTCACGATGAAAGCCGCACATTTGAGACAATCAAGAATGCAATCATTGATCTTGGTTACACACTCGTAGAACCACATGTACTCAAAGCTATAATGTATCAAGTTCCTCAAAAGAGAGAACGCTTGATTCTCATAGCAATACGTAATGATTTCGCAAAGCATGTCAAATTCCGATGGCCATCGCCATACGGGCGTATCATGACACTGCGTGATGCCCTATATAAAAGCGTGATTTATGACACAGATGTTCCTACTTCAGCAGGAAATAAATATCCTGAGAAGAAGAGACAAGTATTGGAGTTGGTTCCCCAAGGCGGTGATTGGCGAGACCTCCCTACCGAAATTGCAAAAGAATACATGGGAGGCAGTTGGCTATTAGGTGGAGGAAAGACCGGAATGGCCCGGAGACTGTCATTAGACGAACCATCTCTGACGCTCACATGCTCTCCATGCCAGAAGCAGACTGAACGATGTCATCCAACAGAGACACGACCACTCACAGTCCGGGAGTATGCACGAATCCAGACATTCCCCGATGACTGGAAATTCCAAGGTACGATAAACGAGCAATACAAGCAGATAGGCAATGCCGTACCTGTCAATCTTGCATGGGCTGTTGGCAGGTCACTCATCAGGTTGTTCAACGAAATCAATACATTCCGTCCAGAGGAAACGCAGGACTGCGAACAGGCTGTAAAGGCTGTAAAGGCTCAGTTGATGCGCAACATAGATGCAAAAAACAAAGAACTCAATGTGTTTGCACCTTCAACAAATTGTCCACATTACAGCGATGAAGAAATACTCTGCGTAAGTGAAGAATAGTAATATTGTTTCTTCGATATGTTCAGGTACCTCGATAAACTCAACATAAACTGAGCAGAGCTCGAGGTTCCGTGAATTAGCCGTAAATTTTTATTCGAAAGTAAAGAACTGCGTGAATCCGGCAACTTGGAATACTCTCATGACTGCAGGAGCCACACCTTTGAGCACGATACTGCCGCCTTTGTTCAGACATTCCTTGCTCAGAGCAAGCAAAAGCCGCAGACCTGCAGACGTGATGAACTCCATTTCAGAGCAGTCAAATACGATTTTCTTGTCGGCATTGTCAAGCAGAGGCTGCATGTCTACAGTCTTCGTTGCGGCTGTGTCGAATGCACCTACTATTTTACTTTCTATCACGTTCTCTTTCTCAATAATTGTCAGTTTCATAATTCAAATGTATTTGAGGGTTAATATTTTTCACTCTTCACTTTTCACTCCGTGGCAAAAACTTTTGCCACAGTAAGTATGTTCTTGCCGGCTTCGCGCCTGTACTCTATCCTATCCATCAGTTGTTGGGTCAGGAAAATTCCCAGTCCGCCTATAGAACGTTCTGCACACGAAGACTCAGTGTCGACCTCATGCTCTATGGTTGGGTCAAACGGCACTCCTGAATCCTCGAATGTAAAGACAAGTTCGTCTCCCTCCTTCCTGAACCTTACGGTAAAGGTATTGTCCTCGCCATCGGGATAAGCGTACATGGCGATGTTGGAACCGATTTCGTCCGCAGCCACCAGTATGCTACTTCTACAGTCATCACTGACCGAAAGCCCGTTGCATATTTCCTTCACGAACTCCGTCAATTCCGGCAGTTTGTCCACATCGTTTTCAAGAGTGACCGACTTCCCGTTGTACCTCACCATGAGCATGGTGATATCGTCACTCTGTTCCACCCCCGCCGTATGCTTCAATATGTCCTCATAGATGCCGTTCACCTTGTCGGCAATAGAGGTATCCGCGCCACATACATCCCTCACAGCTTGCAATGTGGCATCAAGTCCGAAGAGTTTTCCGTCTGCATTCTTTGCTTCAGTCACTCCATCCGTGAAGAGGAAGATGATGTCACCCGGCTGCAGTCTGCACCTCTGTTCACGATAATGGTATCCACCAAGGATTCCGGTGGCTATGTTGCTCTCCACTTCAAGGAATCTGGCGGATTTCCTGCCATCCCCGTCTGTAGAGACAACCACAGGCCCGTCGTGTCCTGCATTGCAATATTCCAGAATTCCCGTCTTCAGGTCGAGGATTCCGACGAAGAGGGTGCAGAAGGTCAGGTCCTTATTGTTGGAAGCTATAGCCTCATTGAGTGCCGACACAATCCCGGTCGTGCTGTTCGTCGTCCTTGCCAGACTATGGAAGAAGGTGGTAATGGCAAACATAAACAGCGAGGCAGGGACTCCCTTGCCCGATACGTCACCTATGCAGAAGAAGAGCTTGTCGTCGCGCACCATGTAGTCATACAGGTCTCCACCGACTGACATTGCAGTCTTCAGGAATCCATGCAAATCTATGTCTTTCCTCTCCATCAGGGCAGGCTGGCCCTTCGGCAGGATACTCATCTGCACCTTGGTGGCAATATTCAGGTCACTCTGAATGTCGGCATTGTAGGTCGTTGCCCTCACGAGCCTCTTGTAGAGATAATGGAAACAGACAGTCATGAGGATGATGCTTATGATGGCAATCACGAGCATGTGGTGTCCGAGAGCATTCGATTCTCTGAATATCTCATCCTCTGGACATTCAATCCCGATTGTCCACCCGGTACGGGGAACCTTCTCATAATAAAGCAACGACTCCGACCCGCCGTCCGACAGCGTAACCACTCCACTATCGCAAATTGCAATCTGCCTCTTCAGTTCGGCATAATACCCTTTACCGCTTTCATCATCAATGTCCTTCATCAGTTTGGTGGAGTCTGGATGGCAGATAAACCGGTAGTCCTCGTCGATGATTACTGTCTTCGAATTCCTGTACGGCAATATCTTCGAACACATATTCTGGAACCGTTCCATGGAGATGTCAACCACAAGGACTCCGACCATGGAGGTACGGTCGGCTTCCACCAGAGGCAGGCTGAAACTGGTGACAAGGTCGTGCTTGCTCGTTTCGAAAAATGGTTTCGTCCAGAACACCTTTTTGGTTGTCATCGGTATATGATACCATGGTTTTTGTGTATAGTCGTATAAATCACCGATATTCAGGATTTCAACCTTCCTGCTCTTATTGTTGGCACAATACAGTGCATAACCATATTTATGTGGCTGATGTCCCCTGTAGGGAGGAGCCAAGGCAACGGCAACTCCACTTATCAGAGAGTCGATATTCAGTACTGATTCGAACAAGTCCGAAATGCTATATTCCTGCAACTCGCTGAACGGAGCACAGACGGCGTAATCCTTATTGTCTGCCCAGCAGAAAGAATACATCATGTTCTCCACCGAGTTGAGCTGACCGTCGATATATGTGTATAGCAGGTTCAGGTTGTCCTGCACGGCCTTCTCCATCATCTTCTCCGTATTGGTACGCGACATGTACAGACACAATCCGAAACCAGTGGCAAAGACCAACGTACCAATCAGCACCACTACAAGGGTGAAGTCAATGTACAGCTTACGAAATTTCAACTTTTTCATCTTTCCAAACTGGTTAATCGTAAATTTCAGTGTGTAAATTTAGGCAAAATTACCGACACCAACAAATTTATTGAAAACTATATGCATTAAGGCTCCAAGAAATTCACGAAAGATTCACCCCATTCCAGTGTCGCTTGGTTTGAGGTTCTGCGCGGTCTTGGGCGGTGACGGAACCGATGTTGAGCCGAGGTGGACTCAACCTTGAGTGTGTCTCAGTTCAACCTTGAGTGTATCTGCGTGCAAAACCCTGTGTCTTGAAGCCACTAAAACGATAACGAAAACTTTCTTGTGAAAAATCTTTGCCGATTAAATACAATTTCGTATTTTTGCATTCCAAAAACAATTCATTACTCATCTTACTAAAATTAAAATGTTATGAAAAAATCCTTATTTTGTATTGTGATTGCTGTCTTGATGGCTGGATATACTTTTACGATGAATGCTCAGACTGCAGAGACTCCAAGAGGTCCCGAACTTGAATATGTATGTGAATTGAGGGTGAAATGCGGTGCTGCCTATACCGTAGGGCAGACTGCCCACGGAATGAGGACGGTGATCCCAATCCTTGGCGGGACATTCGAGGGTCCGAAGATGAAGGGCGAGATTCTGAGTGGCGGTGCCGATTATCAGTTGGTAGATCAGAAGAAGGGCCGTACAGAGGTTGAAGCCATCTATTCCATCAAGACGGATGACGGAGTGTACATCCACATACGAAACTGTGGGCTTATCCATACATCAAACGAGGGAGGACAGGGTGGATTCTATTTCCGCACAGCACCTAAGTTCGAGGCTCCCGGCGACAGCAAATACGACTGGCTTAACAATGCCATCTTCGTCTGCATGCCAAGTTTTGCTCCCGACTGTATCTGCTTGAGAGTGTGGAAAGTGAAATAAAACAGAACCTGTCATAAAGACTTTAGCAGCAACTCATCCCATTATGCAAAAACTGATTCTTCTTGATGCCTATGCACTGATATTCAGGGCTTACTATGCCCTGATAAAGGCTCCACGCATCAACAGCAAGGGCATGAATACATCAGCCATCTTCGGATTCGTCAATTCACTTGAGGAAGTACTGAGAAAGGAACAGCCCGACTATATAGGTGTAGCCTTCGACCCCCAAGGACCTACGTTCCGCCATATTGCCTACCCTGAGTACAAAGCCCAGAGGGATGAAACCCCAGAGGGCATCAGGCTTGCCGTGCCTTACATCAAGAAAATCCTGACTGCATACAGAATCCCTGTGCTCGAGGTGGATGGTTTCGAGGCAGACGATGTCATCGGGACACTCTCGCACAAGGCATCCGGGCACAAGGACCTGATGACCTACATGATGACTCTCGATAAGGACTACGGTCAGTTGGTGAAGGAGAACGTCCTTCTGTTCAAGCCTCAGCACGGAAGCAACGACTTCGAACGCCTTGGCCCGAGAGAGATTTGCGAGAAGTATGGGCTAAACGACCCGCTTCAGGTCATCGACATGCTCGGGCTGATGGGCGACAGTGCCGATAATATCCCTGGCTGTCCGGGAGTCGGTCCGAAGACTGCCATCCAGCTCATCCAGCAGTTTGGCAGCATCGAGAATATGCTTGACCATACAGACCAACTCAAGGGGGCGCTCAGGGCGAAGGTAGAGAACAGCAAGGAACAGATAAGGACATCGAAATGGCTGGCAACCATCACCGTAGATGTACCGATAGACCTTGACTTCGATGCTCTGAGAAGGAAAGATACTGACAACGGAGAACTCCATTCCCTGTTCACGGAACTGGAATTCTATGGACTGATGAACAGAAGGAATGTCACCCTTTCCGCACCCCAGACTGAAAGAAAGAGCGAGACCAGAAAGGTGAGGAACGAGGTAGCAGATGGTCAGCTTGACCTGTTTGCATCTGCTGAAGCAAGCACTGCCAAGAATGAGGATAAAAAACACCATAGCGACAATGAACTGGTCGTAGCCAACGGAACGACAATTGGTTACGACATCAAGAAATTCATCGTGGAACATGACGGAAAGGGCATCGACACTGAAGCACCGATGTTCGACATCATGCTCGCCAACTATGTCCTCAATTCATCCATCCACAGCATGTGGACCCGCCCTTCTGCCGATGAAAAGAATAGACTTACGGAGGAACTGAAGAAGGAAGGTCTGTACGACCTCTTTGCAAACGTGGAGATGCCTCTTGCACCTGTCCTTGCACGAATGGAAATGAACGGAGTGAGAATTGATACAGCATCTCTTGCCGAGACTTCCCGCGATTTCGCATCAAGGATGGACGGCATAGAGAAGGAAATCTATGAACTTGCCGGTGGACAGTTCAATATCTCTTCGCCACGACAGGTGGGAGAAGTCCTTTTCGATAAGCTCAGGATAGTGGACAAGGCCAAGAAGACGAAGACCGGCCAGTACGTGACTTCAGAGGAAGTGTTGCAGAACCTGAAGGGGAAGCACCCTGTCATCGACAAGATCCTCGACTACCGTGGCTACAAGAAACTGCTGTCGACGTATATAGATGCCCTTCCGAAACTGATCAATCCGAAGACAGGGCATATCCACACCACCTTCAATCAGGCTGTCACTTCCACCGGCCGGCTAAGCAGTAGCAATCCCAATCTGCAGAACATACCAATCCGCGACGACAACGGCAGGGAAGTGCGCAAGGCGTTCATTCCGGACGAGGGATGCCTCTTCTTCTCAGCCGACTATTCTCAGATAGAACTGCGGATCATGGCACATCTCAGTGGGGACGAGAACCTCATAGAAGCCTTCCGCGAAGGCCACGACATCCATGCCGCCACTGCTGCGAAGATATTCAAGAAACCTATCTCCGAAGTCACACCCGACGAACGGCGGAAGGCGAAGACCGCAAACTTCGGAATCATCTACGGCATCAGTACCTTCGGACTGGCAGAGAGAATGCAGGTACCGCGCTCGGAAGCAAAGGAACTCATCGACGGATATTTTTCCACTTATTCCAAGGTGAAGGAGTACATGGACAAATCCATCGACCTTGCCCGCGACAATATGTACACTGAGACTCTCTTTGGCCGCAGATGCTACCTCCCCGACATCAACAGCCGCAATGCGGTAGTAAGGGGCTATGCCGAACGGAATGCCATAAATGCACCGATTCAGGGAACGGCTGCAGACATAATAAAGGTGGCAATGATCAATATTGATCGTAGGATGCGGCACGAAGGCTTGCGCTCAAAGATGATTCTCCAGGTTCACGATGAACTCAATTTCAGTGTCTTTCCGGAAGAGAAGGATGCTATGGAACACCTTGTAGTGGAGGAAATGCAGAATGCCTTCAGGATGCAGGTACCCCTCGTTGCCGACTGTGGATGGGGAAAGAACTGGCTGGAGGCTCACTGAAAAACTTGAATAAAGAAAAACAAACAGTTATGTCAGACATATTCTATAACAATGGTGAAAAAACTCGTCAGGGGCGCATTGAGGTAATATGCGGTTCCATGTTCTCAGGCAAGACTGAGGAACTCATCCGGCGTATGAAGCGTGCCAAGTTCGCTCACCAGAATGTTGAAATCTTCAAGCCGTCAATCGATGTGCGCTATTCAGAAGAAGACGTAGTGACACACGAAGGTCAGGCAATCAACTCAACTCCCGTTGACAACTCCAGTAGCATCCTCCTCCTCGGTTCTGAATGCGACGTGATTGGAATCGACGAGGCTCAGTTCTTCGACAACAACCTGCCTGCTGTCTGCAACGAACTGGCAGAGAAGGGTGTGAGAGTGATTGCAGCAGGACTCGACATGGATTTCAAGGGAGTCCCGTTCGGTCCGATGCCGTCGCTGATGGCCATTGCCGATGATGTCACGAAGGTGCATGCCATCTGTGTGAGGTGTGGTGCTCAGGCGTATATATCGCACCGGCTCGTCGACAATGACAAACGTGTACTGCTCGGAGAGATGAACGAATATGAGCCTCTCTGCCGGGAGTGCTACGAAAAAGCAAGGAAGAAGCCACAGTCATGACTCCTTCCTTATTATAAAACGGTTCTTTACTTCACAGTCACCTTTAGGGGATTCCTGACATGCTGGGCAAAGGCATCGAGATATTCCTCCCACTTTGCAAGGGAAGTGATGTCAGTCTCTGCATTCCTGCTCCAGCCTGAACCGAAATAGTATGTGAACGGAGTGGCTGAATCGGTACTTGCTATTCCGAGGAGATGGCCGTTTGCTCCAGGGAGACCTGCCTCTTCCTTATACTTCATATCGGCAACATTGCCCAGGAACACGGCACCCACATAGATGTGGCCGAAGTCCTTGTTCTGTACGGCACGGTACTTCTCCTTATATTGGTTGGGATCACCCAAGTCCTCATAGCCCATATAGCCTTTGGCTGCATTCATGACGTATGCCGTAGGATTTTCCTTATGGACAACGATGCCTGCACAGACAGGGTTGGCAGCAGCCAGACCGGCATAGCTGACAACACACTTGTTCATGTGGCTACCTGCATCCAGACTTACAATACGGGTTTCCGTCACCTGCTTTCCGTCGACGGTCTCCGGATTGTAAACCAGTTTCACGGTGAAGCGAATAGGACCCTTGTCGAGAATCTCGAACTCTTTCCAGCACCAAGGATATACAATCTTCTCACCCTGGGCCAGCAGGGCAGGAGCTCCGCTTCCGAGAGTGGAACCGACCTTGTAGCAGTCCATTCCATTTCCATGGTCAACATGGTAACTCACTGCATTGTACACATCGTCGGCGAGATCACCCTTGCCCATGTCACGCAGTTTCTTAGTCACAGCAGTGACATTTGCATCCAGTTCGCCGGCATAGCGGTCCTCAACCACCAGCTTGCTTGTGCGCTTGTTCCATATATCGAACCCATAAGCCTTCTCGTTGTTCTTCTGGAGAGCAGGACCATAGGTGCGGAATGCCACACGGTCGTTCTCCCATGCAATGTCATCGACTCTTTCTGGAAAATGACGGCCGAAGACACGGGGCTCGTAAGGACGGGCAGTGCCACCCTTTACGAAGAACTTTGACGCACCCTTTGCAGGTACGCCGACCTGGAAAATCAACTTGCCGTCGTAAGTAACCTGACTTGGCAGTTCATTTCCGTCAACATCGGTGACAATGAACCCGAACTTGTCGTTGAGTTTCGACTTCAGGTCAGCAACATTGACCTCTATCATCTCACCGTAACGGGGAGTCTTGAGTGAGTTCTTCACAGTGACCGTCACACTCTGAGCAAGTGCAGAATGGGTGGAAAGTGAATAGCAGAAAGCAGAAAACAGAAAGACAAATATGTATTTTCTCATTACTGTCAATGATTTATCAATCTATAACTTACGATTTGTAACTTACCATTCATCGTTGACTGCATCATGGCTGTTTTCCGATATAGGCAAGAATGCCTCCGTCGACATAAAGTACATGTCCGTTCACTGCATCGCTTGCATGGGAAGCAAGGAATACTGCAGGACCGCCAAGTTCAGAAGGATCGAGCCAGCGACCGGCAGGAGTCTTCGCACAGATAAACGAATCGAACGGGTGACGGCTTCCGTCCGGCTGTTTCTCGCGGAGAGGAGCAGTCTGAGGAGTTGCGATGTAACCAGGACCTATGCCGTTGCACTGGATGTTGTATTCTCCATACTCAGAGCAGATGTTCCTTGTGAGCATCTTCAATCCGCCCTTGGCGGCAGCATAAGCCGATACGGTCTCGCGTCCGAGTTCCGACATCATACTGCAGATGTTGATAATCTTACCCTCCCGACGTTCCATCATCTCAGGCAGGACTGCGCTGCTGACGATATAAGGGGCAACAAGGTCTACATCGATTACCTGCTGGAACTCTGTACGTTTCATCTCGTGCATAGGGATGCGCTTGATGATTCCGGCGTTGTTCACGAGGATGTCAATCTGACCCACTTCCTTGTGGATAGTCTCCACGAGAGCCTTGACGTCATCTTCCTTTGTCACGTCACATACATAGCCTTTCACATTTGTGATTCCTGCCTCCCTGTAGTTGTCAAGACCACGCTGGAGAGCTGCATCGTTGATGTCGTTGAAGATGATGTTCTTAATTCCGGCAGCAACGAAGGCCTTTGCAATGTTGAAGCCGATTCCGTAAGATGCGCCAGTAATCCACGCATTCTTACCCTCAAGTGAAAAAAGATTAGTCATAATGTTTTCGTTATTTTAAGTCTGTAATTTTTGAAAAGTCCTGATCGCCATAATCGAGATTCTCACCACCCATACCCCAGATGAATGTGTAGTTGTGGGTTGCTGCAGCAGAATGGATTGACCACTCCGGTGAGAGAACAGCCTGGTCGCCCTTCATCCAGATATGGCGGGTTTCTTCCACCTCGCCCATGAAGTGACATACAGCCTGATCCTCAGGAACCTCGAAATAGAAATAAGCTTCCATACGGCGTGAGTGAACATGAGCAGGCATTGTGTTCCATACACTTCCCGGTGCCAGTTCTGTCATACCCATCTGCAACTGGCAAGTAGGGAGGACCTGATTTACCACCATCTTGTTGATATTCCTCTCATTACTCATCTCAAGACTACCCATGTGAGCCACTACGGCATCGGCCTTAGTGATTTTCCTGCAAGGATATTCCTTGTGGGCAGTAGTGGAGTTGATATAGAACTTGGCTGGTTTTGCAGCATCGTCGGATGTGAAGACCACATCCCTGTCGCCACGACCGATATAGAGAGCCTCCTTATAGCCGAGATCGAAAGTCTCGTCGCCTACCTTAACCTTTCCTGCACCGCCGACATTGAAGATACCGATTTCCCTGCGGGTAGTGAAATACTGAGCCTTCAATGGGTCGATAGCCTCAAGTTTCAATTCTTCACTTACAGGCATGGCACCACCAACGACCATGCGGTCATACATGCTGTACACGAGGTTAACCTCATCAGCTGCAAACACCTTCTCAATCAGGAAATCATGGCGCAGACGGGTAGTGTCATAGCTCTTTGCATCCTGTGGGTGAGCAGCATAGCGAATTTCATAATTTGTTTTCATACGCGATAGATAATTAGTTATTTTTAGAATAAATGATTTTGTTTCATACTCCAGATTTCAAGTTTATCTTTGATTTTGCTCTTTTCACTCTGAGTTCCGCTCAGTATATCATCACTCCTGCCACTCCGCAGAGAATCATCATCCATATAGGATGGATCCTGTACAGACGAGTACCTACAAAGGCCAGAATGAAAATCATCACACTCACGAAGAACTGGAACGGAGAATCCGAGACCGACCCGAAGTTGTCCCTGTTCATCAGCAATATGGCAGCGGCAGCCACCAGTCCCACCACGGCAGGACGGAGAAACCGGAACAGGCTGTCCACATTACCACGTCCTCCATTCTCTGCCGAAACAGCTCTCAGAAGCATCTTCGAAATGATGAGCATAAGGAGAAACGGTAGCCACAGCACACTCAACGATGCCAGTATGGCACCCATGACAGCAGCCCACTGAGGCATTCCCGAATTAAGCACGGCAGTGTATCCCGTGTAGGTGGCACAGTTTATTCCGATAGGGCCCGGTGTGCTTTGGGAGATTGCCACGATGTCTGTAAACTCAGAAGCCGACAACCATCCCTGCTTCTCCACCACCTCATTGTGGATGAGCGAAAGCATTGCATATCCCCCACCGAAGTTGAAGATGCCAATCTTACTGAATGTCAGAAACAACTGCCAGAATATCATTACACCGTCTGTTTTATATTTTGCCGTTAGCCATTAGCCATTAGTCGTTGACTTTTCACTTTTCACTTGGTTGCTGAGCTTAGTTTATCCTGAGCTTGTCGAAGGGAACCATCACTTTTCACTCCGAGTTGTGCTCAGTACATACCCACCGATAAGTGCAGCACACACAATCCATATAGGACTCACCCCAAAGAGAGCAATCAGCACACACGCCACAATGGGAATCCATGCCGTTGTCAGAGTCAACTTCGCCGTCCTTGCCATTCCGATACACGGAGCAACTATAAGTGCGACGACTGCTGGACGCACACCCATGAAGAACTTCTCGACCCAAGGGTTGTCCTTGAATGTCTGGAAGAACATTGCTATCATCAGAATTACCACGATACTCGGAAGAGCTACGCCAAAACTGCCGACCACTCCGCCCCACACGCCCTTCAGCTTATTGCCGATATGCGAAGCCATATTGATGGCAAACAGTCCGGGAGTACTTTGGGCAATAGCCAGCACATCCATGAACTCCTCCTTGCTCAACCAACTCTTCTTGTCAACAACCTCCTTTTCCAGCAATGGAATCATGGCATATCCACCACCAAGAGTGAATGCACCGATCTTCGCAAACGTAAGGAACATGTCAGTGTATATCGTCATTCCGTGAATTTCCAATTACTTTTGCAAAGATACGAATAAGCGAGAGAAATACAAAATAAATAGGAATTTATTTTTATTTCAGTACCTGCAATATCGGCTGCACCTCAGCATAACTTATGCAAGCATAGTTCTGCTTTCTTCCGGTGCTTCGACCATCAGGCGAGACAAGCTCGGAACGGTTTGCACGATATTTCCGAGCGTGAGTATCTTGCACGAGCGCAGCGAGCGATTGATACGAGCCGATGCCAAGCTGAGAGCAATGCCAAAATGGTTTTTAAGCATGCCGAGGTGCTTTTTTCGTGTCCACTTAATGAATCCGGTACAAATTATAGTAAAAAAAACAAGAAAAAGTGTAATTTTCCGATACATTTATCAAGAAAAAAGTGTAATTTTGCAAGCATAAAAACGAATAAAAAGTGTAATTCAACTATGCTTTACAGAAAAATCAGTACAGATATTGAGGCACATCTTCGCTCTGGTAATGACGAAGTAATGGTAGTGGAGGGAGCCCGACAGATAGGCAAATCCTACATTATTCGCGAGATAGGCAATAGACTTTACAAGAACTTCGTCGAGGTGAATTTTGTCAAGGATGACGAAACTGATGGCCTATTCCGTGACTTGCACGGATTGGACGAGTTCTATATGACCCTAAGCATGATTGCAGGTGGAAAATTGGGCGACAAGTCAGACACACTTGTCTTCCTTGACGAGATACAGCATTATCCTCAGTATCTTACCATGCTGAAATTCCTGCGAGAGGAAGGTAAGTTCACCTACATAGCCAGTGGTAGTTTGCTTGGCATTGCATTTCGCAATACGGCTTCAATACCTATTGGCAGCATTATCCGCAAGCAGATGTATCAGCTTGACTTTGAAGAATGGCTGATGGCAGAAGGTTGGGGCAGAGAAGCCCTTGATTATGTGCGTGATTGCTACAGACGACAGGTTTCACTCAGTGAGACACAACATGAGAATCTGTTGGGTGAGTTCAAGAAGTATCTGTTGGTGGGTGGTTTTCCTGATGTTGTCAATACTTATCTGGAAACTCACAACATCGTCCGAGTTCGAGAGGTACAGGAGTCCATCCGCAACCTTTACAAGGAAGATGCTGCCAAATACGAGACGGAGTCAAGCAAGAAACTCCTCATACGCCGTATCTATGACATGGTTGTATCTCAGATGGAGAACAAGAAGAAGCGTATTGTGGCAAAGGACATCCGTGACAAGAAAGGCGACAGGTTCGAATGGTATGCAGAAGAGTTTGAATACCTTATATCCTCTGGCATCGCCCTTGAAGCACATGCCATCTCCAATCCAAAATATCCCCTGTCAGAGTCGGTTCACAAGAACCTACTGAAACTGTATCTGAACGATGTGGGTCTGCTTACTGGACGATTGTACGAGTATAATATCGCTCCTGTGATGAAGGACGAACGAAGCATAAACCTCGGTTCGGTCTATGAGAGCGTGGTTGCTCAGGAGTTGAGGGCACATGGACATGACCTCTTCTATTATGACAACGCGAAGAAGGGCGAGGTTGACTATCTTGTAAACAATGTAGCTGGAATGACAGTATTGCCTATTGAGGTAAAATCTGGCAAGAACTATACTTCGCATAAGGCACTTGACCGTTTTCTTGCAGACAAGGAGTACAATATCTCATCGGGCATCGTGCTTCACAATGAGCGGGAAGTATATACAAAGGGCAATGTCACCTATATGCCTATATATTATATAATGTGTATAAAACGTGCCAAAATTCCTGAGGATGGCTGCATCTTCTAATCTTCAAAGCAATAGAAAACTTACTCTTTCTGATGGAATTGTTCTGGTAATGGAGAATTTGATTCTATGCCTAAAAACACTGCGGTGACAATGTGATTTGCCACCGCAGTGTTTGTTGTTAGGTATTTGGGGAGTTACTTCTTCAGCATCTTCTTGCCGTTTTGGATGACGATGCCCTTGTAGCCGTCATCAACCTGCTGGCCTGCAAGGTTGTAAGTGACCTTGTTTTCAATAATTACTGAAGGAATGTCGTCGATTCCTGTTGCGTATCTGCCCTGGAGGTTGGCCATTTCCACGGAGAAGAAGAGGGTTACCTCCTCACCAGTGATGCCTGTGAAACCTGTTGCAGAGTAGTTGTAGATTTTGGTGTCGTCTGCTGTGACGGTAGTTGCAACCATGTCAATCTTACCGTTCTTGTAGGTGACGTTAATATCTACAGCTGCACCGTTCATGTCCTGTTTGAATGTATCCCAGTTGTAGTCGCATACGAGTGTACCAGAGGCATAGCAGTTGCCCCATCCGTAGTTGTCGGCACGGAGTACGAGGAACTCAGCATAGCCTTCGCTTCCTCTCTCACCGTTGGCTGCCACGAGCAACCAGTTGTCCCAGTTGTTGACCATGTCGCTGTAGTTTGTGAACTGGAAGTGTGCCGTGTTGCCTTGCTTGAGGGTGTAGTAGTCGGAGAATTCCTGCCAGAAGCCATAGCTTACATTGCCTTCCTCACCGCAAGTGACGAGATAGTCGTCGGTTTGTGAAGGATCTGCTCCGCCAAGATAGTAGAGTTCGAAGTCGGTGAAGAGTGTCCAGTCGTTTGTAATGGTTGCCTCCTTCTTGAGTCCGAGGGTGATGTCGCCGTTTTCATCCATTGTGTATTCCACAAAGTTGCCTGCATAATGGCCGTCTGCAAAGTACTGTGCTCCGGTAGCCATTGAGTTAGGGTAGTATGCCATGAATGACTCAGTGTAGTCGTCATCGCTGTAAGGGTTGCCGCCGTCTTCTACTGCGAGAGAGTCGGAAGCCCATGCGCGGAGGTTGCCTACTGCATCGTTGATGTAGAGTTTTGCATTGTAGACTGTGTTTGCAGGATAGTTAGGCAGTGCCACATCGTTTGCTCCGTCACGGTAGAATCCCTTTGCAACAAGGCGGTACTGACCCTTAGGCATGTCGGCAAATGTCTGATGGATATTGAAGTTCTTGTTGAAGAACTCAGCCTCGTTGAATGATACTGCAGGAGCATCGCCTTCCCACATATAGCCGTCGTTTGTGCGGAACGAAGCATTCTTGATGAGGAATGAGATGTCGACTGGATTTTCCTTGGAGGCACCCTTTGATGCGATGTCAGCCTTCATGAGACTGATGAGTTCGTCGTCGTAGCCCTGCAAGTCTGCCAGAGTGAAGTTGCCCTTCAGTGCAGCAAACTGTTCACTGAGTTTTTCAGTCTTGCCCCATGCTCTGGCATTTTTCACGATGGAGGAATAGATTACGAATTCCTTGTATGTGTTGGTAATTTCAGGAAGCTGGTCGTAAGTTATTGTAGAGAAGGTTGCATTCAGACTCTTGATTACTGCAAGTTCTATTTCCTGGAGTTCAGCGTCTTCCTCAGCCTCGGCAAACATCGTGAAATCGTCGAGCGAAGTGAAGCTTGTCTCCGCTGCAATCCACTTGTTCCATTCGTCGGTTATGTAGGAAGAAATCTGCGAAATCTTGTCATAGTCGGTCATATTGCTTTCGAGGACTGCCTTCAGCTGTTCATTTGCCTTGGCTATGTCGCCTCCGAGCTGCATGTCGGCAATAGTGCTGTTTGCCTGTTCAATCTTGGCTGCAAGTTCCGTATTCAGGTCAACGTCTGTTCCGTAGTATTTAAGTACGAAATTGGTGACGCAGTACCAGCCTGCATACGCTACTCCGTTGGTTGTAGATGCAGCACCGATGAACAGCTCACCGTCATCTCCAACGAATATCTTGTCGGATGTGAGTGTCTCCCACTTGCCGACACCCGTCTCTACGGCATCCCAACCATTGCCAGAGAAAACAGGAGAAACCCGTAAGGCATTGGCTGTCTGAGCATATACATGATTGTCAGTAGCACCGGAACTGCTTACCATGTCGGCACTTACCGTATAGTAACCAGGCTTGAGGCTTCCGATTGTCTGATGGATGTCAAGGATTCCGCCTACAAGTGTGGATGAGTGGAAGTTGTTCCATGTGGTACGTCCCTGAGTGTAGTACATAGTGCAGTCTGATCCGGGAACAGTGCTTGTATTCTCCCATCCGCCACCATTGAGGTGAGCACCAGGATTGTCGGTAGGATATGTTGCCAGACCGTTCTCGTCAAGAGTCGGTTCCATTGCCTCGTCCACGAACCAAGGATGCTGAATCATCTTTGTAACTACTATACCTGAGCCGTCGGCAGGAAGTTCCTGGGAGAAGAGGTATGCAGTCTTAGCCTCTGCAAGCTTTGTCTTGCCTTCAGCAACAGGTTCTGCGGATGTGAGGGCTGAATAGTCAGGAATTGCAACATTCAGGGCACTTATGAAAGCCTCGTAGCCTGGGTACTGGGTAGCATTGGCAAATGCCTCGATCGCAGCGCATTCTGCCTTGAATGCCTCACACTGCTTTACGACAGCCTGTGCCTCAGCAAGTTTTGCAGTCATATCGTTTGCGCCCTTGTTGTAAGCCTCAACGGTTTCTTCCTCAACAGTATATTCC
This sequence comes from Bacteroidaceae bacterium, assembly GCA_045628285.1. GTDB lineage: Bacteria > Bacteroidota > Bacteroidia > Bacteroidales > Bacteroidaceae > Colivivens. The sequence continues at coordinate 17,864 of JAZQPD010000067.1, read as the reverse complement.
ATTGCATAGTCGTCAAGAGCCTGACCGAATGTAGTGTAGCCATCCTCTCCTATCTGTCCTGCATAGGCTGTGAGGTCGTCGAATGCCACCTGATACTTGTTCTTTGCAACGGCAAGGAGTACCTCTGGTGTAAGCTTGCCCTGCTTCACGTCCATGATGAGCTGGATGTCGTCAGTGGAGAGTGCTGCAGGATAGATGGCAATGTCGTCGTAGGCGTAGGCTGGATCCTCGTCCTGCCAGAACGGACCGCAGTCGCCGAGATAAATCTGGTCGAGCTGGTTCATCACTGTTGTGAACTGATAGTTGAGACTACCGTCCGTACTATTGGTGTTCCATTCGTTTACGATGACATTGTCGATGTAGTACTTGTAGTTCTGACCGTCGATGACGATGGCAACGAAGTGCCAGTTGTCGTCGAAGTTCTCGCCGACGTTGTTCTTAATCCAGTCGTTGTTTTCAACTACGGTGCCGGTAGCACTCTCAGTTGCCACGAAGTCGCTCCAGCCATTACAGTTGATCTGCAACGTACCTCTGGCACGGGCACTGAACATAGGCCATGAAAACGTCTTGTAGCTGCTGCCTGAGTTGTAGGCTGCAATCAGTGTTGAATAGTAATGGTCGACACCGATGGCGTTTGCAACCGTACCGTTCACCCACAGACAGATGGATACCTGCTGGGCATTTTGTGCCTGAGCATTGATGAAGCCCTGTGAAGGCACGATGAGGTAGTTGACGTGGGAGGTCTTCTCTGTGCCGTTTGGCTTGTTCTGATAGTAAGTACCGAAGTTGGCATTCTCACTGACACGGAATTCTCCGTCGCCAACCTGTTCCGCTCCGATAGCCTCCGCACTTGTCACGCCCTCAAAGTCGAGCATGAAGACAGCCTTCGGCAGGTCCTGAGCACTCATGGCTACGGTCATACCCATAGCCGCAATGAGAGTAAGGAGTTTTTTCATAAGCTTGAATATTAAATATTAATAAAGTGTATAATTAGTTTCCGCAAAGATATAAAATATTTTTCACATCCACAAAAAAATTGGGAAAAGCAGCCAATCTTGACTGCTTTTTCCAGTTTATATGACAAACTTCTCTATCTTGCAAGAGTGTGTCTTCGTCTCGCGGTCATAGCTGATGCCTGCGAGGAGTAGGGCATAAGTCTCACCTCGGTTCTCACTGCAGGAGAGTGAATTTAAATACTCCAGGACCTTGGCAGGGTATTTCTTCCGCTTTATCTGGTCGATGGCGGTAGCAGAAGAGTGATTGACTTTCAGTTCCATGACCATAGCAGGTTTGTCCACATGGCGGCGGGGAATGAACACAAGGTCGGCGAATCCTTTGCCAGTGGCGAGTTCCCTATGAATAATGTAGTCGTTCATTGCATGGTAGTACGCAATGGTGAGTACGCAGGCAAGGGAGTTTTCATCGTTATAGGAAAGAATGCTTGTGTTGGCATCATGAGCAAGTCCGATGCCCCGCGCTACTGCCTCCTCATTGCCTTCGAGGGTGTCTTCAAGAAGTTTCTCCGATGCAGAAAGTGCATCCGTGAGATGTTTCCAGCCGGTATCCTCTACGGCATTGGTCATCTCAATGCGTACCTCCTTGTTGGGTATGTAGCATTCACCCCTACTCCTGTCATAGGAGAGGTAGCCAAGATGAATCAGGACTGTGAGGACATCGTCCTTGCTGTTGATAATGGAAAGGTCGTTCTGGAACTTAGTCGTATTTACCCTGCAACGTCCTCCTGCTAGCATCCTGATAATGTCATCCTTAAGCCCGTCGAAATTCATCTTTATATAAGTCACTACGGAATCGTATGCGCTGGTTGATGACCAGTAGCTGTCACACTCACCATTGGCAATGGCACGTATTACGGAAAACGGATTGTAGATTGACGGTTCTGTACCTATATGATACCCATCATACCATGTCCTGAGCTCATCAGCACTGACTTCCTCCCCTTCTGCCAGTTCCTCAACCTCCTTGGGTGTAAAGCCGAAGAACGAAGCCAGTTTGCCAGGCTTTACCATCGAATATTCTTCAAAGTTATTGAGAGCCGACTGTGTCCTGAATTTTTTTATAGGTAAGATGCCAGTCAGATATGCACCTGCAAAGACTTCTGCGGAACTTCCCCCCTTGAACATGCGACGCAGAAGGTTCACGTATTCTTCCATGACGGCTGGACTGCTGGAGAACTCACGACAGATGGCATCCCACTCGTCAATGAGCATGATGAACTTCTCGCCAGTGTGTTGTTGTATTCTGATGAGCAGCTCCATCAGATCATCGTCCTCCTTGCTGTGAACGTCCGAATATACTTCAACAAGCTCATCCATGACATTACGCTGGATGTCCTTCACGATATCTTCCTTATGTCCGTAGCGTGTGATGAAATCGGTGATGTCGAGATAGATGACCGGATATTTGTTCAGATGTTGTTCAAATGTACTGCAGCCTTGTGCCGCCAGACCGTCGAACATCTGACGGCTGTCACATGACTTGTCATAGTAGGCACACAGCATCCTCACCGCCATCGACTTGCCAAAGCGGCGGCAACGGGTCACACACGTATGACGGCGCTCTGTATTGAGCGTCCTGTTGATGATTTCTATCATACCGGTTTTGTCGACGTACTCACCATTGAGTGCCTGCCTGAAACCCTCGTTGCCTTTGTTTATGTATATGCCCATAGCCGTCTTTATAATCCATTATCGCCTGAGCACCTTCCTGCCGTTTCGGATGACGATGCCCTTGTAGCCGCCATCGACCTGCTGGCCCTGGAGGTTGAAGTTGACGGTATCGGCGGTGTGGGATGCAGTAACATCTCCAATACCCGTGTCGCCGAAGTCAACAACTGAATAGGCATAGTTCTGATACTCCTTATCGACATCAAATCCGATGGCGATGAAAGTATATGAACCAGGTGCTGGCAGTGTCACCTTATACTGCGGGAACAATGACTGTGATTTTGATTCCACCTCACCATTCGCCATCTGCTGCGCTATTGCATTTGCTTCGTCATCATCCATTGCATAGTCAAATATTGCGTATCTGTGTGAACGGATATCTGAACCTGAGGATACTGAGAATGTCACTAATCCTGTACCATCCGCTTGCTCCTTGACGTCTGAGCCTGAGACATTCAGCGTAAAGTCCTTGAAACCATTCATCTTTAATAGTTCTACTCCGATGCCGACATAATATCCTGAATTGCCATCCTCGTCGACATATTCCGGTACGATATATGCTACATTAAGTGTGAAAGTACCCGTTTCAGGATTATAAGTGCATGGATATTCTTCATAGGTGTCTTCGTCATAATAGGAAGGTATGTCCGTAATATATACAGGTCCCAATTTCGAATCAGAAAAATCGATGTACTGAATAGGTACTCTGCATGTATTGTCGGCTTTGTTCAGCATTATAACTAATGGCATACCAAACCCCCAGTTCTCCACTATAACCTGATGTATGTTCTCATCGTTTTTCATCGCACGGCTCTTTACAGTCAATCCCTTATCAATACCAAAGATTAACGGATTAGCCTTATAGTGGTAATTGCCTATTCCTGTCTCGAATGGTTGCCGGTCAGCATATTCCAAAGACTTTGTGTCATCGCTTATGGTGTTAAACAGCATCCAAGGTATAGTGTATGAATATATGTCCATAGTGCCATCAGGCACATTGAGGACTGCATTGGAATAAACATCTTCACCAAAAACATCATATCTCTCATAATTCATTTCAGTCCAACTGACGTACACATTCCGAAGAGCCGGAAGTCCAAAGAAAGCGTTGGAACTGAGTTTATTGATACTTTCTGGAATCGTAATGCTTGTAATTCCTGCACATTCGGCAAAGGCATACGCTCCGATACTGATGACTTTGTATGTCTTGCCGTTGATACTTGTTTCCGATGGAATGACGATGTCGCCGCTGTACTCAGAAAGGTCTTCAGGGAAAGTAACTGACACCTTTTCGTCGTTGAGCAAGTTGTAGTACAAATTGCCTGACTTCACCTTGTTGTTGGCATGAATTCCGGTGATGATTGCCTGGCGGGTATTGAACTTATAGCTTCTTGGTTTGACGGCAGATGACTTGAAATATCCATTGCCATCACCACCCCAACCGAAATTGAAATGGAAATAGGTCGCTCCCAGATAATACTCGTATCCGTCGCACACAAAGGCATGGCCACCTTCTTTTGTGTCCTGACCACTATAATATACTGGCCGGCGTGCATCGAGTTCACATGTGATAATATCATCCCATCCCTGAACTCCAACGAGATCGACTTCATCTCGCCAATGCAGCTTTATGTCCTGGCTGTAATCAAAATAGGAAACCATTGCCCCTGGTACATCCGCATCGTAGGCACCACTCCCGCCGGATGCATACATCATATCTACCGCACATCCACAGTCGCGCATCAGCACTGCAACTGCATTGGCCTGAACTTCAGTGTATGTGCCAAGATAGGAGTCCAGCATGTTTCCCCAGTCATACACTGACTGGGAGAAATCAACCGTCTGAGCCCTATAGTTCTTATTGGTATGTTGTCCCTGACCCTTCAGAGGCCACTTGTGATAATACATAATCTGTGCCATCGCTGTAGCGACACAACCTGACGGAACACCAACGGGGCATAAAGTGTTGAATGGTTCCCCTTGGGCCCATAGGGTATTGCCCAGCAGCGGAGGAACTATGACCTCCTCGTCTGAATAGTCACCCTTTCTGGATGATGTCATGTTGATGTTGTTCTCTCTTGCCCATGAAATCTGCTTCTGGTATTCATCGAGCCACCACCTCAGATTGTCAGGGATATTATTCCTGTCGAAATTCTTCTCATCGGAGAAGCCCAAGATGCAGTCTCCGACAACATCGTCGGCAGCAACTACTACAAAGCCGTGCCGGTCTGTCTTGTTGAATATATATAAATCCGCAGATTTCCTAGTCTCGGCAGTATATGCCAGCTCAACAGCCGGTGCAAGATGCCTGATCTTAAGTTTTGCTTCGTTGACTGTAATTACCTTTGCCTGAAGTCCCGTTGCCATAATGCAGGCAAACAACAACAATAATTTTCTCATATTGATATAATAATTTAGAATTTCAATTATTAGTGCAAAGATAGTGCAATTTTTTCATTTGACAAAACATAATATATAAAAAAGAGAGTGTATCATACAGATGCACTCTCTTTCCAAATATAATTGTATTGAATTACTTAATCAATGCGGGCTTGATGCTTTTGGCATTCTTCATGATATGAGCTGGAAGATTCTTGGCAGAGCACTTTGGAGTGTTCTTCCAAGGTGATGCAAGATAACTTCTTGTATCCTTCACGCCAGATGCATACTCGCCTGTGAGGGTGAATGTCTCAACTCCGTAGCCGAAATAGCCGGCAGATACTGCATAGCCTATTGAGAAGTTGAATGTACCATTGTTAAAGAAACTTGGATCAAAGTCGGTTGGTGCTACCTGATACATATCGCGTACAAATACTTCTCCATAGCTTGCATGTACATAGCCTGTTGACTGTTCCTCGAATGAAATGGTTCCATCACCATTCAAGATGAAATCGAAGTCAACTCCATAGAATACATTTGAGATACGGTACTTGCCTGGAGTATCGTCGGACATTGAAAGAACCAGACCTTCGTCCTCGCCTTCCCAAAACTGGCTATAGGTGTATGTACCTACATAAACTGGAGTGAATGTTTCGGCAGGTTCTGCGGAATTGGTATATTTGAATACGGCATTGCCTGCAACCTGTGCTTCGCCTTCGGCATCGAATCCAACGGCTACGATGCTATACTTGCCGGATTCTTCATAAGGCATGGCAAGGGCTACCTGACCTGATGCTGAGACTGTAGTGACTTCCTCACCTCCTGCAAGAATAGTCTGTACACATTCGTTTTCAGCACCTTCCGGACAAATCAGGACTCCGGCAGAAGCAACATCTGCACCGAGTGTAATTGTCGACAGGATACTCATTTCATCCTTTGGATTATACATCCTTCCGTCGTAACTTACAGTGAGAGAATAGTCTGCCTTTGTAAATCCAGGGAACAATATTTCGAACGCACCGTTACTATTTGCATAATACCAACTGGCTGAATATCCTGGCATATTTATAAGCAATGACTGCTCGTATGGGAATGTGATTCTGTAAGGTGTTCCGTCAACCTTTTCAAGAACACCAAACTTTGAAGCATAGTCTGGCGACGACATAAGGTCATTGATGTCTTTGCCATTCGCAACAAGATAACCAATGTAGCTTGTCATGTTGACATTGCCGTATCCCCAGTCCATACCGGAATCGGTAAGAGGTATCCAAACCTTATCAGGGTTTTCAGCATGGACTTCCATATACCAGTCCTTGGAAGCGTCCCAGTCGCCGTCTTCATTGTATGGAAATGCCTTTCCATAGGCATTTACAAGACGGTAGTAACCTGGAACCTGATCACATTCCTGAAGCATAACACCATATGGTTCGTTGTCAACACTATAGAATGTAGTCATGAAGTCGTCGGTATAAGTACATGTACCAACATTGTGCCAGTTGTAAATCTTACTTATCTTGACAGTAATTTTGTTGCTGCCAAATTCAGAGTGATAGATGGAGTCGAGTGTAAGTATTGCCGTTGCGCTTGTACCTATTCCGAACTTGTCTGCCTTTGGTACAATAATATAGTCAGCTGTTGCCTCGCCATCCTTGAATTCTACTGATTCCGGACATGTGAGGAGATCTGAGTTGAACTGTGCATTAACTGGCAAGGTAAAATCGCCAGTTGGGTTACTACGTGTGATAGTAATTGCTACATCTTCTACAGCCTCTTCCGGACCATAGGAGATTGTAGTATTGACAGCATTGAATGCATAGCTTGTTTCGCCATCCTGACTTGCAGCATCCCAATAGCCATCCTTGCTACAGGAAGCAAAAGCGATGCCAACTACTGCAATACCTGCTATAATTAATGATTTATAATTTTTCATATTAATTCTTTTTTGAAATTACTGATTAATTTTCAGGAACTGGAACTGGAGTTGTTGCAGCTGGATTATTGTCTGCATCTGTCAAGGCAGGGTTTCCTTCGATTTCTGCCTTTGGTATCTGGAAGATGAGGTTTGCGTCGTTTGCTGCGAGATTAAACACAAGGTTTGGCTCGAATCCTGCTCCACGGCGGTCAACACCCTTCTTCAGGCGCATGATGTCGAACCATGACAGACCTTCGCCCCAAAGTTCGATACGGCGCTGGTTCCATACTTCGTTCTGAACGCCATTGGCAGTATAGCCGCCTTCCTTAGCCTCGAAAGCGTAACTAGGGTCACGGTATGACATGTAAGCCTTCAGGGTTGCAACACCCTGAGCAGGGTTGCCTGCCATTGCCTCTGCCTCTGCCTTGATGAGGTAAAGTTCCTCAATACGCATCAGCGGAATGTCGTTTGCATTTGTTGAAGTGTATATTTCATCCTTATATGGAGCAAACTTCACCTGAGTGTAAGGTGTGCAGCCTGCACTGGTTATGTATGCCTGCTGTTCTGCGCTCAGGTTGGCTGACTGGCAGTTGCCGTCAAGGAACCATCCCTTACGAACGTCGGAAGGATTCATGGAATTATAGAGTTTCTGATTGATCATACGCCAAGCACCTACTGATGCATAGCCGTAGTTGAGAGAACCCATGTGGCTTGGCCAGTTTACGATACCTGAAGTAACGACACGGTCGCTTTCTGCAATTACGATAGCCCAAATCCAGTTCTTCTCATTTGAGTCCTTGAATGTAGGATGGTTTACATCTTCGATGCCAGCAATTGCAATACCTTCCTTGGCACATTCTGTCAGTGCTTCCTGTGCATCGTTCTTTGCAGCTTCCCAGTTGTTCATTACGAGTTCTACGCGAGCACGGAGGCCGAGAACGGCAGCACGATTGACATAGCGCTTGTCCTCGCGCTTGACAGGATTGTCCTTGAGGCACTGGTCAGCAAGATTAAGGTCGCTGAGAATCTGGGCATAAACGTCCTTTACAGAAGTACGCTTGCTACCATTTGAAGCAACTTCGTCAGCATTTTCGTCGGTAATCAGCGGAACACATGGCTGTTCCTCATTGCCTACGTATGTGAACTGATAGAGCTGTGCAAGATTGAAGTAGTCGAATGCACGAATGGCAAGAGCTTGAGCTCCATAGAACTTTGAGACATCTGACTTCTCTGCGAGAGTCTCAGGAGTGATGTTCATGGTCTTTGCCACTGCATTTGCTGCATAAATCTGGTTGTATAGAGTACTCCAAATCATTCTTGTATAGGATGAATTGAATGGTCTGTCAGTGAAATCCAGACCGCCGGAGAACCAGTTGTAACCTATGTTTTCTGCAACCAAATCCATTCCGCGTGTATCAGTGAACAGCATGACGGAAGGATAACCGAAGTCATTATGGTTGCTGTAGGTCTTCATGTAAACGCTGAACTGAGTAGTAATACCTACTACGCTTGCCTTAACCATCTCAGGGTTGTCTTCTACGACGCCAGCTTTCTGGTCATCGGTTACCGTGCTACCCAGCGGTTCAGTATCCAAGTCGGCACACCCTACAAGAGCAACGCTTGCGAGTGCCAAAACTGATAATTTATTAATTAATTTCATATATTTACCTTATTTAATAATTAAAACGCAACTTTTACACCGAATGAAATAGAACGCAGTGCTGTATAAACAGATGTTGTTACACTGGTAACGCTCATGCGTGGGTCAAGTCCCTTGCGTGCTGAAAGAATTGCAACATTGTCAGCTGAAGCGAACAGACGGATAGACTCAACATCAAATGTGCGGGTAAGTGTCTGTGGAATAGTGTATCCGAGAGTAATGTTGTTGAGTGAGAGATAGTTGGAAGAAATCAGCCAACGGTCACTCTTTGAATTTGTATATTTGTCGGAAACACAAAGGCGAGGGATGTCTGTATTGCTGTTTTCCGGAGTCCATGCACCAGCAATATCCTTATGCCAGGTCTGACCGATATCACTTGTTGAACCACCGTGCATCAGGCTCTGGTAGCCACTGTCATATATTTTGCCACCGAGCTGATAAGAACACTGGATAGCAAAGTCAAAGCCGTGATATTTCAATGTAGTTCCGAAACCTCCAGTCATTGTAGGAAGGATGTCGCCTGTACTCTGACGGTTGCTTGCATTTGCTGTAGTCCAGTCTGTGGTAGTATATTCTTCACCTTCGTACTTGGAAGTCTCCTCGCCGGTTTCAGGGTCTGTCACAGTAACTTTCGGCTTAGCCCAGTAGAGAGCCTGACCTGTAGTCTTGTCTACACCTGCATACTTCACGAGATACATCTGATATCTTGATTCACCTTCATTGTAAATATAGTCACCACTGATGAGCTGTCCCTTAAGTTCTGGAGCAAGTTCAACAACCTTGTTCTTGAGGAATGTAGCATTTGCGCTAACTGACCAGAAGAAGTTTGACTGGTTGATGAGGTTGGATGTGAGGTCGATTTCAAGACCGTAGTTGCGCATTGAACCGATGTTCATTGGTATCGATGAATAACCGTTTGATGGAGCAACAGGCTTGTTGTAGAGCATGTCCTTCGATGTGCGGTTGAAGTATTCGATGGATCCTGAGAGCTTGCCATTGAAGAATTCAAAGTCGAAACCGATGTCAAATGCGTTTGTCTTTTCCCATGTGAGTTCCTTGTTTCCCTTATATGCAAGGGTTCCGTCAGAGAATACACCGTCAGCACCGGTTACAGAGTACTGGTCTAAGTATGCATATGAATTTCCGATGCTTGCGTTACCTGTCTGTCCGAATGATGCACGGAGCTTGAGGAAGTCAATCCATCCAACATTTTCGAGGAACTGCTCCTTGCCGAGGTTCCATGCAGCAGATGCTGACCAGAAACTACCCCAACGGTTGTCCGGGTGGAAATATGAGCAACCTTCACGAACCCAACTGATGCTTCCGAAGTATTTCTCATCGTAGTCATAGTTAACCTTAGCGAGAACCTTCTGGAATGCGGATTCACCGTAGCCACCATAACCGCGGCGCTCGTCGATTGCATTGTTCACCGTGTAGTCACCTACCTTATAGAGATTCGAACCGTATGCTTCGCTCCATTCTTCATTGGTCTCTGTACTCTCGTAACCTGCGAGGATGGCGACACTGTGAAGTTCGGCAAACTGGTGCTTGTAGTTGGCAAGATACTGCTGGGTAAGGGAGTAGTCGCGGATGTGTTCCTGCATTGCCTCACCACCATAGCTGGCAGCCTGTCCGAAATAAGGGCTGCTTGCATAGTCGTAACGGGTATTGTCGATGTGAAGGCCAAGGCGTGCAGTAATGTCAAGTCCCTGCAATGGAGTTACGGTTGCATACCACTGTGCATTGAAGATATCCATCTTGTATGCTTCGTTACGGTTTACAAGGTCACCTAAAGGGTTACTGATTGACATCCAGTTACGGGTATATGGAGTGTACTTTCCATCACCATAGTCGTAAACTGGCTGGCCATGGCTCTGAGCAATGGTTCCGTCTGCGTTGCGGACATAGAGCGGATAAATTGGTGCGATGTTGTTTGCTATATAGAATGTATTGACAGAAGAAGTAGTTTCAAGCTGATCGTCTGGATAGTTGCTGATGCTGTTTGTATAGGCGAGGTTGGTACCTATCTTCAACCACTTCTTAAGCTGATAGTCAATGTCGGCACGGGTTGTGATACGTTCGAAACTTGAGTGCTTGATGACACCATCGTCGTTGAGGTAACCGGCACTTACATAGTAGTTCATGTTGTCAGTACCGCCACTGATTCCGATGTTGTATTCCTGGCGGAAACCGTTCTTGATCATTTCGTCTGCCCAGTCGTCAGCAAGGTAGTAGTTTGTGCCGTCATTGTATCCGAGAGTGGCATTAGGATTAATCCTACCGTCCAGACCGATGAGGCTCTCGCCTGCAGGAGTTGTGTAGACAGGATAACCGAGTGCGCTGGTGAACTTTCCGTTTGCATATGCATTGGCATATGGAGCAGTGTAGCCGAGAGTGTAGCGTGCATCGTTGAACTCTGCCTTGTACAAAGTCTCCATGAACTCTGCCGGATTTGAAATGACATCGTAGTTCTTGATTTCGCGGGAGTTGCTACCAAGACTTGCATCGAATGTAATCTTTGCTGCCTGATTCTTCACACCCTTCTTTGTAGTAACGAGGATGACACCGTTTGCAGCACGTGAACCATAAAGTGCCGTAGCGGCAGCGTCCTTCTGAACTGAAATCTGTTCGATGTCCTGAGGGTTGATGGCTGAGATGTCACCATCGTAAGGAACTCCGTTGACCACATACAATGGACTCATTCCTGCATTGAGTGAGCCGAATCCGCGGATGTAGATAGAAGAACCTGTACCAGGCTGACCGTTTGACTTGTATGAAGTCACACCAGCCACGTTACCTGCGAGGGCATTAGTGATATTTGATATCTGACGGTCCTGAATTGCCTCTGCTTCAATGTGAGATGCCGCACCGGTAAATGTCTCCTTTGTTGCAGTTCCATAGGCTACAACAAACACCTGATCCAATGCTTGTGAGAGGGTCTCCATGAAAATGTTCTGATTGTTCTTGATAGGAACAACCTTTGTCTTAAGACCTACATAAGAAACCACAAGGTTCTTAGCTGAACTAGGAACATTCTGAATAGTGAATTGGCCATTGAGGTCGGTCGCCTGACCAACTGATGTGCCTTCAACTTTTACAGATGCTCCAATTACAGGTTCACCCGTAGCAGCCTCAATAACCTTACCGGTTACTGTCTTCTGGGCGAATGCCATACTTGCAGAGAGTAATGTGCAAGCAATGAACAACCATAATTTTTTTCCCATTCTTTAAAGTTTTTAAAAATTAATAAATAAATATAAATTAGTCTCTGATTATTCCTTCAGAAAAGCTTTCTCATCCCTCCGTCTCAGCAACTGAGATAAAAGTGAAAATCATGCCCGCATCCCGAAATCCCGGAACTCCCTTATTTGCACTTCATTCACCTTATTTATCTATAAAAGCACGCAAAAATACAAAAAATTTTAACACAACGGAAACATCTTTTAATAAAAATTCACTTTTTAACATTTCACTTTACAAATTGAAAGCAACAACAGCCGAAATGACCGTCTGCATGATGGTCCAACTGACATATTGTTCCCAAAAGTTTACAAAAAACATAACTCCACCTTGGGTCACCAGTAAAACGCTGTGTCTTGAAGTCAATTGATTCAAGTTTCTCGAGTTTGTATGCTATTGATTTACATTATTTTATTTCAACATTCTTCGGGCACTACGGCCATTAATGTTTTAATATACAAAGCGAAAGTTGAATTAAAAACTTATACAAGCTTGTCGCAAATTGTGTCAGCAGTAAAACCTTGCGTCTTGGAGTGGCATATTGGCGGTGTAAAATTTTATCATCACTTGGAAAATAAAACAACATCGGATGGATAATTGTCATTTTTTTTGTGTAATTTTGCAACTGCAAATAATGTTAGGACTGAATTATGAAACAATATTTCTCTGGTAAGACCGGATGCCTTTTCTGGCTGAACGTGATTCTCGCTATCTCAATAGTGGTTGCAATACCGGTCGTAATATATTTCACACTCGACGGGTACACCCATCATGGAGAGAAAATCAATGTGCCTATGGTGGTAGGTGAGAATGACATGAAAGCCATCCGACTGCTTGAGAAGGCGGGACTGGAACCTGTGGTGACCGACTCTGTGTACAGGAAAGGTACAAGACCGGGCTGTGTACTCGACCAGAACCCGAAGGCCGGAGCAATAGTTAAGAGCGGACACCTGATCCACCTCACCATCAACCTCCATGGTGCCCCAATGGTGAAACTGCCCGACCTTGCAGGAAACAGTTCAAGGCGCCAGGCAGAGGTAATCCTGCAAGACATGGGATTCAGACTCACCGCACCAGTAATGATTGCCGGCCGGCCAAAGGACCTCGTGATTGCCATCAAGCAAGGCAGCAGAGAAATTCTTGCCGGACAAAACGTGAACAAGGAAAAGCCGCTGACAATAGTCTGTGGGGGCGGTTTGGAAGAAGATTTCATCGACTCGCTCGACGTGGATTCCTTCTATGAGGCCAACAGGGAATTCATGGCTGACACTGCAGAGATTCAGCGGAACAAATTTGACATAGCACTGTAATGGCAGACCTTGAAGAAATATACATCGACTCCGAGGCGGAAGATGAAGACGAGGAGTCGGCGCAACTGTATGAGCATTTCAGGATAGTTGCCGACAAGGGGCAGAAACTGGAGCGAATCGACAAGTTCCTCATCGACCACCTGAAGGACACCTCCCGCAACAGGATTCAGAAAGCCGCTGATGCCGGTTTCATCGTCTGCAACGACAAGCCTGTGAAGCGAAGCTACAAGGTGAAACCGGGAGACGTCATCAGGATTATGCTCGACAGGCCCCACTACGAGAACAAGATTGAGCCTGAGGAAATTCCGCTCGACGTAGTCTATGAGGACGACGACCTCATGGTGGTGAACAAGCCGGCAGGAATGGTGGTGCATCCAGGATTCGGAAACTGGCACGGGACGATGCTCAATGCCATTGCCTGGCACCTGAAGGACCATCCGCAGTTCGACATCAATAATCCGGAGATAGGACTCGTCCACAGAATCGACAAGGACACAAGCGGGCTGTTGGTAGTGGCAAAGACGGCTGATGCAAAGACCCATCTCGGCAAGCAGTTCTTCAACAAGACTACGAAGCGCGAGTACAACGCCCTCGTATGGGGCAACTTCGATACCGACGAGGGGACGATCATCGGGAATATCGCCCGCAATCCCAAGGACAGGATGCAGATGGCAGTCTTCGACCCTGATTCGGAGATTGGCAAACATGCAGTCACACATTATTACGTCAGAGAGAGGTTCGGGTACGTCACACTTTTGAAATGTGTGCTCGAGACGGGCAGGACCCATCAGATAAGGGTTCACATGAAGCACATCGGTCACACGCTCTTCAACGACGAGCGATATGGCGGAGACATAATCCTCAAGGGAACCACCTCGAGCAAGTACAAGCAGTTTGTGGACAACTGCATGAAGGTCTGTCCGCGTCAGGCTCTTCATGCCAGAACATTGGGATTCGTTCATCCTCGCACCAAGAGGGAGATGATGTTCGATTCCGAAATCCCAGCCGACATGACCGCCCTGCTCGACAAATGGAGAAAATATAATGGTGATTTATTTTAAACATTAATCAGACATTAATTAAAACATTAATCAAACATTAATATTCTTGAACAATGAATATACATAAGCAATATGCAAAATTGGTCTACGAAATAATCGGTGCGGCAATGGCCGTACATCGAGAACTAAACTGGGGATTGCTTGAACCTGTATATCAAGAAGCACTTAATGTGGAACTCACTTCAAGGGGAATAACAAGCAATAGAGAAGAACCCGTTGATATATTCTACAAAAGACAAAAACTCAGCAAACAATATAAAATGGACATTGTGGTAAACAATGACATTATAGTTGAACTTAAATCCGTTTCACGTATCATACCTGCACATCGTGCTCAATTATGCAATTATTTAAGGGTGACGCGCAAGCCTATTGGATTGTTAATTAATTTTGGAGAGGAGGATTTGATTTGTGAACGATGGGCATTAGACGATAAAACTAACAAATGTTTTTTAATTGATAGAGAAATGAATCCAGTATATGATGTTGACTATGATAAATTATTGGAGACTGCTGTTTCAAATGAACATTTGATAAAAATATTAATGTCTGATTAATGTTCAGATTAATGTTTGATTAATGTTATAAAAAATAATATGACTAAGAAAATCATTGCAATAGTTGCTGGCGGTGACTCATCAGAGCATGATGTGTCGATGAAAAGCGCTGCCGGCATCAGTTCCTGGCTCGACAGGGACAAGTACGAGGTGTATACCATTGAAACGAGAGGTCTGGAGTGGAACGCAATCCTTGAGGACGGCACACTCTCTCCGGTGAACCGTCATGACTTCTCGTTCATGAAAGGCGACGAGAAGATAAATCCCGACTTTGCCTACATCACCATTCACGGAACTCCCGGAGAGAACGGAATCCTCCAAGGCTATTTCGAATTGCTGGGAATACCTTATTCTACGTGCAGCGTGCTTACTGCTGCACTCACGTTCGACAAGTTCGCCAACAACCACTACCTCCGCCGTTTCGGAGTGAAGGTGGCAGACTCAATACTCCTGCGTGCAGGGCAGAACATAACCGACGATGATGTCGTCAAGAGAGTAGGACTCCCCTGTTTCATCAAGCCGAACGGTTCGGGAAGCAGTTTCGGAGTTTCCCGCGTGGCAAGGAAGGAGGATATCCAGAAGGCCATTGAATTCGCAAGGACAGAGGGCGGGGAAGTGATGATTGAAGCCGAACTGAAGGGTACGGAAATTGCCAACGGAGTATTCCGCAAGGCCAACGGAGAAATCCATGTGCTGCCAGTCACGGAAGTAGTCAGCAAGAACGAGTTCTTCGACTTCGATGCCAAATACAACGGTCAGGTGGAGGAAATCACTCCTGCACGACTCAGCCCTGAGACCACAAACAGAGTGAAGTCGCTCACCAAGTCCATCTATACTATTCTCGGAGGAAACGGAATCATGAGAGTCGACTACATCATCACGAAGTCGGTTCATGAGCACGGAATCCTCGTCGAGAACGAAGTACCGACAGTAGACGTTATCAACCTCCTTGAAATCAACGCCACGCCGGGAATGACCCCGACCAGTTTCATCCCACAGCAGGCAAAGGTCGACGGACTTGAGATGAGTTACATCCTCGACGAAGTGATTGCCTCAAAACTACATTAAGGAGCTTTAAGGTGGTTTCTATAAATTCACAATCAGATGCAGGACATACATTATTTTGACGACATAAGACCGTTCTCGCCGGAAGAATTGCCAGAGGCGTTCAATACGCTCATCTCCGACCCTAAATTCGTGGAGGTAATATCAGAGGTCATTCCAGAGACACCATTCGAACAACTCGCAGCCGTAATGCGTACATGCAAGACAAACCTGGAATTCATGCAGAGGCTCGTCTATCATTTCGTGATGAAGATTGCTGCCACTACAAGCGACGGACTCGATGCCGACTTCAGTTCGCTGGACTTCTCTACCGGATATACCTTCATTTCCAACCACCGCGACATAGTCATCGACTCTGCCTTCCTGAGTGCTCTGCTCATTGACCACAAGCAGGACACGGTAGAAATTGCCATAGGCGACAACCTCCTCATCCACCCTTGGATAAGGAACCTCGTGAGGGTGAACCGTTCGTTCATCGTACAGAGATCCCTGACAATGCGTCAGATGCTGATGGCTTCCAAGAAAATGTCGGAATACATCCATTATGTCATTCAGGAAAAGAGAAGCAACGTGTGGATTGCCCAGCGGGAAGGACGCGCGAAAGACAGCAACGACAGGACTCAGGACAGCGTACTGAAAATGCTCTGTCTCGGAGGAAAGAGCAATTCGGTGATAGAGAGCCTCAAGGAACTCAACATCGTCCCGCTCGCCATCTCCTACGAATACGACCCATGCGACTACCTGAAGGCAGAGGAATTCCAGAACAAGCGCGACAATCCTGATTTCAGGAAGAGCAAGCAGGATGACCTCAACAACATGAAGACAGGCATATTCGGCAAGAAGGGACACGTTCACTATCATGCCGCACCTTGCATAAACGAATGGCTGGACACACTCGACCCTGACACTCCAAAGACAGAACTCATCGACATCGTGGCAAAACATCTCGACGAGGAAATCCACAAGAACTACCGCATCTATCCAATAAACGAAGAAGCACTATGCTATCTTGACAATTCCGACAAATATGCACTCAAGACCTCAAATGAATACATTGAACAACAACTCAAGAAGATCAACATCGACAACCCAGACAAGAACTTCCTTCGCGAGAGGCTTCTTACTATGTATGCCAATCCTCTTCGCAATCACAATGCTGCTGTTGCAGGCATGTGACAAGAATGACGAAGGAAATGTGCCTCCGGTACTCTCCGACCTTGTCGAGATAGAGACCGGAGACGACAAGAATGTCGTCGCAATAATCACCGACGACGGAACAAGATGGAAACTGAATCACAGCATTGTGACTAATGTTGCCGACAGTGTCCTGAGATGCTTGTGCACATATCAGGTAAGTGATAACGGAAGACTGAACGTGTACTCGCTCAAGGAAGTATTTTCCGACTATCCGCTCCCTGCAAGGAAGTTCAAGTCCACCCCGACTGACCCGATGAAGTTCGTCAGTTCGTGGAAAAGCGGAGGCTACCTTAACATGCATCTCGGATTGATGACCACAGGAAACGGAGGACACAAATACGCCTTTGCAGAAGATACGATAATGCAGGACGAACAGGGACAGACAATAGCATACTTCACATTCCTACACGAACGGGATGCCAAAGATGCAGAGTCGTACACAGAGGACAAGTACTTCAGCATGTCCCTCAGGGACTACACCGACTGCGACAGTATAGTCATGAGAATCAATACCTACGACGGAATCAAGACAGTCAGACTTTAAAATACTTAACATTAGCATTTGCATAAATATTTTTTTTAACATTAATCAGACATTAATCTGAACATTAATCAGACATATAATAAATATTTTTCCTATGATATGTATAAAACATTGCCATCAGCCATAAATAATAATATTAATGTTTGATTAATGTTTAGATTAACGGTCATTAATGTTTTGAATAAAAGATAAACTTAAGTAAAACAATCAAGATTCATGGAGTTCAGGACGAGAGTTGACATAAAGAAAAGCAAG
>JAZQPD010000066.1:0-2533 GCA_045628285.1 Bacteroidaceae bacterium | reverse complement strand
GGGTGTGCGTTGGCAGATTGACCGGCATGGGGTGGGGTGGCTGTTCGATGGTGTGTCGGACTTGTTTCGCAAGGCTGACGCTACGGTCATCAATCTGGAATGTCCGCTCACTGACGTGGCTACTCCTATCGGGAAGCGGTTCATCTTCAGGGCTGATACGAAATGGGCTGAGGACTTGAAGGACGCTGGCATCACCCATGCTGCCCTTGCCAACAACCACACGAATGACCAGGGTCTGCAGGGCATGGTGTCGACGGTGAAGGCTCTTTCGGCGGCGGGGATTCAGCCTCTTGGTTGTGGAGTGACGGAAGAGGAACGGCTCACACCTATTATAATATATAAGGGAAGTGTCAGGGTTGCGGTGTTCAATGCCGTGATGCTGCATCTGGAGAATTGGTTGCCGAAGAAGTCGGGTGAGATGATTCCGAATGAGACGGACGCACCGACATTGGCTCGCGCAATCAGGAATTATAAACGGGACAACGGACTGGACAGGGTGATTGTCGTGCTGCATTGGGGAGTGGAGTATCAGCCACATCCTTCAGGGCATCAACGGATGGAGGCACGGATGCTGAGGAATGCCGGTGCGGATGTGATTATCGGTCATCATCCGCATGTGGTGCAGGATGTGGAGGAAAGCGTGTTCTTCAGCCTTGGCAACTTTGTGTTTGACTCGAGAAATCCCGACACAAAAAAAGCACTGATGGCAGAGGTTGTCATCAGTGCAGACAGTGTCGGTGTGAGGCCTGTTCCCGTAGAAATCAGGAACTGCAGGCCGGTTATCTCAGACCGAGTTTCTTTGCGATGTCCTTAGGAAGGGCATTCTTGTTGACCATGAAGTCCATGAGTTTTGCCACGATGAAGTTCTCGGTCATGTACCATATTCCCTTGTATTCGCCGGCAATGCCCCATGAATTCTTCACCATGTAGTACTTGCGGCCGTTCTGGTCCTTTGCAATACCGTAGATGAGCATTCCGTGGTCGTCGGTGAGTTCCCAGTTGTCGAACTCCTTCTGGCGCATTTCCTGTGTAGGTGTCTTTTCCTTTGCTGCGAAACCAAGTTGGATGGTCTTTGCACGCTTTTCAGCAGCAGTCATCTTCATCCATTTTGCCATGTCGGAACCTTCGAGGTCCTGAGGGGTCTCGGTGTCGTAGAGGATGGCAAGGCCCTGACGGGTGAAACCGTCTTCAGACACGTCGCCGCCCCATGCTACCGTGTAGCCATTTTCGATTGCGTTGTCGATGATGCGGGCAATGTCCTCGATTGGGAGGTTCCAACTGCCTGGCTGACGCCAGTTGTCCTGTACTTCTACAGGGAACTGCTCGTAGAACGGATGATGGGTGTAGGAGGTGACGGATACGTAGTCGTTCCAATCAAGTCCGAGACTTGCAGCGAAGGTCTTTGGGGTGTACTCCTTGCCTTCGTATGTGAATGTCTCAGGACACTTGCCGAGATATGCGTCGAGGATTCCCTGCAGACCGTTCTTCCAGTTTGGTGTGATGGTCTTTGCCGTGTTCTTTGCCACTGCATCGACGTACGGACTCATAATCTTGAAAAACTCGTTGAAGTTGTTGAGCGTGTCGCCGTACATGGTTCCTGGAAGCGGCATTGCCTCTTCCGGACAGATTCCGTAGTTCTTGAGTACGGCAAGTACGTCGTAGGCAGAACCACCCTCGGAGAACTGTGCATCGCCGTGCATGCGAACCTTCACGATGGCACGGTCCATGTAGTTCTTGTTGCATACGAACATCTCGCAGAGGTCGTAGGTCTTGCCGGACTTCTTGAGGATTTCAGCCTCGAAGAATGAGAGTGTGGAATAGTTCCAGCAGGTGCCGGAACGGGCTTGATTCTTGACACTTGTGATTGGAACCTCCTTGACGACAGTGAATACGGGTTTGTCGTCCTTCTTGTCTTCCTGTGCAAATGCAACTGCACTTGTGAGGAAAAGCGCGATGATGATTAAAGTCTTTTTCATTGTTGTTATAATTATGAATTACGAATTGATGAATTCTTCCACTTCGTCGGGATGATAAGGGATAATCTTTTCTCCGAGTACGCGACAACCGTTTTCGGTGATGAGGATATCGTCCTCGAGACGAATGCCGCCGAAGTCGAGGTATTCCCCAATCTTGTCGTAGCAGAGGAAGTCGCGGTGCATTCCTTCTCCCTTCCATTTCTCGAATAGGGCTGGGATGAAGTAGATGCCAGGTTCGTCGGTGAGTACCCATCCCGGCTGGATCCGCCGTCCGCAGCGCAGGCAGTCGGTGCCGAACTGAGTGGACGGACGTACTTCGTCGTCGAAACCTACATAGACCTGTCCGAGACCTTCCATGTCGTGAACGTCCATACCCATCATGTGTCCGAGTCCGTGCTGGAGGAACATGGCGTGGGCACCAGCCTGAACGGGATCTTCGCTTTTGCCCTTCATGAGTCCGAGGTCCTCCAGCCTGTCTGCCATCAGACGGCACACATCGAGATGCATGTCCATCCACTTCAGTCCCGGCTGTGCCTTCTCAATCACGAGGTCGTGAC
>JAZQPD010000065.1:0-4582 GCA_045628285.1 Bacteroidaceae bacterium | reverse complement strand
TGCGGTCCTTTTTATTTGAAGGGTCTTTTGATTTATTTGCTGTTTTGCATATTTTCCACCCATTTTTGCACCACTTTGTTTGACTACAATATTCGATTTGAACAGAATGAATGGAACTACTATATAATTGCCACTGCTCCTTCGGCATCGAAGAATAAGAAATCATTTTACCTTTACCTGAAATCACTAGCACTCCAGTTTCAGTGTCAAGACTCCATTTCACATTGTCACCATATTCACCACAGTTGCCGCCTACGATTTTAGCCGATGCGCTCATACTCACCAGCCAGAGCAGGCAGAGCAGAGATATTTGTTTGATTTGTTTCATAGTTGTATTTTTTTAATGTTATATCATATTATCCTTAATTCCGCAACGCTTTGATTTAACTATATTTTTAAATTCTTGAGCAACAAAATGTTGCCCTAGATTTTGTCATGTCAGATTTTTCACTTATCTTAGTGTTGCGAAACAAATAAGATAAAAATCTGTATTGACATGGCAAAAGTACAAATAAAATCTGAGAAACTCACAACTCTCCGTAAAAATTCTGACTGCAGTTTTACATTTGTGTTTATGTCATTGGTGACAGGATTGTCTATCTATGGGCTTTTGACCTCCGTCCAGAAGAGAGAGCCTCGAATCCTGAAGGAACTGGACGGGTGCAGACAAAACGGCGAAGACTGAGTATCTTCGCCGTTTCACTTTATCAGTATTCTGACTTACAAAGGCTTCGCTTACGAAAACGCAGCCGCAAACGCCAATGGCCTACCACATATATTTCTTTCCGTGCTTTATATAAATGGTGTTCCTTTCCGGAGTTGCTATGCGCTGTCCGTGGAGGTTGTAGATTGCTCCGTCGGCCTCAGGACGTGCAGGGCGTGAATGCAACTGTTCCATACCTGTAGGCTGTCCGTCAATAAGCTGTGCGTGTTCCTCGGTGAAGAAGAGCGTTATTTCTTCTCCCGTGACTCCGTGTGCGGTAAAGCCGTAATTGTATGTGACATGTTCTCCGGCGATCTCGGCAAGGGTGGTGATGGTTGCTGCCATGCTGACTGTTCCGTTCTTGTATGTGACGAACATATCGACGAAGGCTCCGTTCATGTCGGAAGCAAACGTGTTCCAGTTGAAGTCGTTGGTGAGGAGTGAACCGTCGTAGCAGTTGCCCCATCCGTAGTTGTCGGCACGAAGTACGAAGAACTCGGCATAGCCGTCAGTTCCCTGTGGTGAGTTGGCTGCAACGAGAATCCAGTTGTCCCAGTTGTTGACGGCATCCGAACGGTTGACGAAACTGAAGTTTGCCGTGTTGCCTTCCTTCAGCGTATAGTTGTCCGAGAACTCCGTCCAGAATGGATCGTCAAGTCCCTCGTTTCCGCATATAGGCTCATAGTATGCCGTGTCTGCCTGCTGTACTTCACCTAAGTAATACAGGCTGAAGTTGTCGAAGAGTGTCCAGTCTGCATTGATCGTTGCTTCTTTCCTGATACCTACCGTGAGGTCTGCTCCTTCCTCGATGGCTACGTCAGCATAGTTTCCGGTGTAGTGTCCGCCGGCAAAGTAGAGTGAACCTCCTGCCATTGAGTTTGGATAGTATTCAAGGTATGTAGAAGTGAAGTCGTCGTCGGCATAGCAGTCTTCCCCGATGAATGGGTCGGATGCCCATGAGCGCAGTCCTGCCATTGCCTCGCCTGCATACAGCCTGGCATTTGCCGTATAGGAGTCGGGATAGCTGCCGAGTGCACTTTCGTTTGAACCGTTGCGGTAGAATCCCTGTACCATGATGCGGTACTTGCCTGCTGGAAGTCCGGTGATGGTCTGATGGATGTCGAAGTTGGTGTTGTAGAACTCAGCCTCGTTGTAGCTTACTGCAGGAGTGCTGCCTTCCCAACTGCAGTTGTTGTTGGTCTGGAATGCGTGGTTCTTGATGGCAAAGGTGATGTCGAGCGGTTCGTCTGCCGAAGCCTTGCTGAGTATGTCTGCCTTGAGTTCCGACCTGAGAGCTTCTGCCAATGTGCTTACTGTCGCTGCATCGCGGCTGCCTGCAAGGAGTCCTGCAAGCTGTGATTCCACCAATGTGCTGTTCCACTTGCGTGCCGTAGGTACGATTTCGGCATAGCACACGAGTTGGTTGAATGCATCCTGAAGTGCAGGGAATCCGCTGACGGTGAGGTCTTCTCCAGCCCATTCCTTCTTCATGGATTCAATCTGAGCCTCGAATACTGCCTTCATACCCATGTCGGTTTCGTTGGCAGCCATTTCTGCCATGTTGCTGATTACGTCAAAACCGGCTTCTGCCTCTGCCCACTTACCGATTGTCTGGATGAGATTGGTGAGGGATGTTATCTTGTCGTAGTCGGAACTGCTGCTGCTGACTATCTTCTGTATCTCGCTGCGTGCATTATTGATGTCACCAGCAAGCTGGAGTCCTGCAACGGCTTCCCCTGCTTCAGCCAACTTGGCATTGAGATCCTCGGTGAGGGATATTTCCGTTCCGTAGTAAGTCAGGACGAAGTTTGTGACACAGAACCAACCAACGTATGACTGTCCAATGGTGGATGATTCGGCACCGATGGTGAGAAGTCCGTCTTCGCCCACCAGAATCTTGTCTGTAGTGAGTGATGTCCAAGTCTGGCTGTCCCATCCCTGATAGTCGAGATATGGCGAAACCTTAGTCACGCCGTTCACCGTGGCATAGGTATGCTGGGTAGTTGTTGCGGCATTGGTAACCCAGTCGGCTGTCACCGTATAGTATCCTGCAGGGAGCTGTGCAAGTTCCTGATGGACGTCGAGAGTACCGACCGTTGCCTTGTTGTGCCAGTTGTTCCAGCAGATGCGCCCTACAGTCCAGTTGACACGTGCATCGTCAACAGGGAACGAGTTGCCGTTGACCCATGAACCATGATTGGCATCGGACGGTGTGGTGTTCTCGGTATAGGAGTGATCGCTGGCGTAAGGGAACGTGTATGTGTTTCCGTCAAACGTAGGTTGTGCATCAAGGTTGCAGAACCAAGGATTCTGAATCATCATGGACACGTTGATACCCGTACCGTCGGCAGGGAGTTCCTGTGAGAAGAGATAGGCTGTCTTTGCCTGCTCAAACAATGCACGTGACTGTTCTATAGGAGCTGTATCGGACGGATTTGCCATGCTGGCAAGTCCTTCTGCGATAACCTTCACGAATGCCTGATAGCCTGGATATCTTGTGGCATCGGCAAACAAATCGTACTGTTCGGCTCTGGCTGCTACCTCATTGTAGAGTTCCACGATTCCCTTGGTTTCTGCCAGCAGTTCCTGAGCCTTGGATGTTGCCTCGTTGTAGTCGTCTATAGTTCCGTCTTCTGGTTCAAGTTCGATTGAACTGTCGTTCAGACGGCCTGCAAGTGTGGTGAATCCATTGACTGCTATTTCAGATGCATAGTTTGTAAGTGCTGCTGCAGCATTGTAGAATTTGGACTTTGCTACCTCAAGCAGTTCGTCTTCGTCCATATCGCCCATCTTGACCTTCTGAATGAGTTCGAGTTCATAGACAGAGAGAGCTGATGCATAGATGTTGACATCATCGAATGCATAGGCAGGATCTTCGTCCTGAAAGAACGGGCCGCAGTCACCAAGGTAAATCTGGTCGAGTTGTTGCATCACAGTAGTAAACTTGTAGTTGTTGCTGCCCTGGGTGTCGTTCGTTACCCATTCGTTGACTACCGAACCGTCAATGTAGAACTTGTAGTCCTGACCGTTGATGACGATTGCCACGAAATGCCAGTTGTCATCGAAATTCTCTCCTGCATTGTTCTTTATCCAATCGTTGTTCTCGATGACTGCTCCGTTGACGTGTTCCGCACCCGTGAAATCACTCCATCCGGCACAGTTGATTTGGAGTGTACCCCTGGCACGGGCACTGAACATAGGCCATGAAAATGCCTTGTAGCTGCTGGTTGAGTTGTAGGCAGATACAAGCGTTGAGTAATAGTGGTCAACAGGATGTTCGTTTGCCACGGTACCGTTCACCCAAAGGGTGATAGTAACTTGTTCGGAATTCTCTTTTTGCGCTTCTATGAATCCCTGCGTAGGTACGATAAGGTAGTTTCCGTGTGAGGTCTTCGATGTCTCGCTCGGCTTGTTCTGATAGTACGTACCGA
The DNA here is from genome assembly GCA_045628285.1 of Bacteroidaceae bacterium. GTDB lineage: Bacteria > Bacteroidota > Bacteroidia > Bacteroidales > Bacteroidaceae > Colivivens. The sequence continues at coordinate 448 of JAZQPD010000065.1, read as the reverse complement.
AGTTCTTCAGGGAGGAAGTACGCAGTTCACCTTCACCCACTTGCTCACCGCCGAAGTCTGCTACTGAAGCAGCTCCTTCGAAGTCGAGCGAAAAGACTGGCGTTGGCAAATCCTGAGCCTGCAATCCAAGGCTTACGCCTGTCATTAGTGCAAAAGTAAAAATTTTCTTCATAAGCATTAATAGTTTTTATTGTTAATAAATATGAGGTCAGATGACATGTACGTCATTTATTCAGGAAGTTTGGCTGATTAGGAGTCAAAGGAGGTTAGGGGGACTACTATTCTTCTATGACGGAAGGCCAACCTCCGTCCCAGCGCAACTGACGGAGGAAGAGTTTGCTGGCTCCGTTCTTCTGTTTGTCGTAGCCATGAGCAATGATGTACCACTTGCCGTCAAGTTCATATACGCCGCAATGACCTACGCCGCTGTATTTCTCGCTTTCTCCGA
>JAZQPD010000064.1:0-9712 GCA_045628285.1 Bacteroidaceae bacterium | reverse complement strand
CTGAATAACCTTAACATAGGCGCCGAGGTAGACCTTCGCAACACGGATGGCAACCGCCCCTGGCTACAGAACGCCGCCAGAGATGACAATTACTACTGGGCTGAGTACAATAAAATTATTGCCAACGGCTTAGGCAAGATGTACGAAGAGGCCACCATCAGCAATCTGAAGAAGGAGTTCGAGTTCATCGTCAGCAATCTTCGCAAGGGTGTTGCCGTAGACATCCATTGCCGCATAGGTGCCGACCGCACAGGATTCCTGTGTTTCATGCTCGAAGGGCTTCTCGGAGCGAGCGAGGCAGACCTGATGAAGGACTACGAAACGACCTCGTTCTCGGCTGCCGGCCTTCGCACCATCGACTCAGGTGATGGTGACACCAACGCCGGAACCTACAAGGAGAAGTTCCCCGAGGAGTTCCGTAAGAAGATTCCTGAAGGAGGTACGTTGCGCGACGTATTCGAGAACTATTTCACAGACATTCTCCAGGTGAATGGAGTACTCATCAGCGAATTCCGCAGCATCATGCTCGGCGATTCCCCTCTGCCTGACATGGATGCAGAAAATACCAAACTGCAACAGACAAAGGAGAAGGCAAAGACGGATGTGAAGACACTTATTGACGGCATCGAAAACCAGAGTTTCGACTTTGCAGGCTTTGCACAAAATGTGGACGATGCCAGAAATGCAACGATTGCAATATTGATCAGGGACGAGGCAAAGAACACAATCAGTAAGTTCAAGTATATTACCCTTGGCGACAAGAAATACATGCTGAACGAAGAGGGTGGCAGATATGTACTGAACTGCGGTGAGAGCCTGGAATTCAGCGACAAGGCAAGGTATGAGTCCGACTGTGACTTTACAGTAAAGAACGGACTGACCTACAGCCGAATATTCGGCAATACGGAGTGGCAGGCCCTGTACGTACCATTCCCTATGGAATACAACGACTGGGCTGAAAGTTTCGATGTGGCATCCATCAATAACTTCCACGAATATACAGACGCAAACGGCAAGACGACGAAAGTGGAACTGGAAGTGAGATTCGTGAATGGTGGCAGACTGAAGGCAAACCATCCTTATCTTATCCGCGCAAATGAGTCATCGTCAGAGCTCAAAACAATAGTCTGCACGAAGTGCCAGGTATACAAATCTGAAGCAAACAGCATCGACTGTTCGAGCGTGGAACGGAAATACACCTTCACGGGAACATACGAACCGATTACCGAACTGGCAACAAAGGACTACATCTTCATGAGTGGTGGTAAACTGGCAAAGAGCAACAACGACGGAGATGTGCTGTCTGCCCAACGTTGGTTCCTGTCGATTATATCACGCGACAGCCAGATTGACGGGAATGATATGGAAATAAAGAACATGGCATTCGGAATCACCGTAGCAGGTGAAGAGACTGGAATAGAGGAAGCCCCTACTACCTCCACGGAACTCAGCACGGGTACAGATGGGAACGTAACCTACAGTATCAACGGTATGCGTGTGGGTGGCAACTATAAGGGCATCGTGATAAGAAACGGCAAGAAATATCTCATGAAGTAACTGACGGCAATTATGAAACAGAAATATGTAAGCCCTGATTTGAAGACAGTGGATGTTGATGTCCACCAGATGATTTGTTTGTCGTCAGTGGTGGATCAAGGCAGCAATCTTGGTGAGAACAGCGGATATATTGACGGAGAGGAATTCGGAGACTGGTATTTTGGAGAACCGGACTAAGGGAAAAATAAGAGGAAAAATAAAAATAAAAGTTTCCAACATTTTATTTTGTATTTCGCTCACTTAATCGTAACTTTGTGACGCGAATTCAAAGAAGGGAAATGGATCGGTTCAAGGAAATTCTGATGATGATAGGTAAGTGCCTGGTGAAGTGCCTCAAATGGACTCTTCGCTGCACCCTCATTGCCATTCTATGGACGATTCACGGGATTCATGTCTTCTCCGTATGGATGAAGCCGCGGCTCCGATTGGCATGGAGATGGACAAAGAAAGCCACCCGATTGGTATGGGCATGGACAAAGTGGGCATTGAAGACAGTCTGGACATGGACAAAATGGGGGTGCAAAGCCGTCGTCTACTATATCGTGAAATGGTGGCTTCAAATGAGAAGGTGGTGCGGAAAGAAACATCAGCAGATTGAAGACTTCCGCAGGAACAAAAGCATGAAAGAGTTGCTCACTGACGCAAAATCGGGAATGAAGAGTGCCGTCATCAACTATGTGGACGACAAGAAAGAAGACAACGAAAGCAATGCAGAGAAAGAAGTGGAGATAATCTATGAGGACAACAAGAACCATGACCGATACGGACAGAAGACTTTAGACAAAATCAACAACATACTAAAGCAAATAGTCGAATGAAGAGACTGACCTTCATATTAACCTTATTCATCTGCTTCGGGTTTTCAGCATCGGCAGTACTGAAAGAGCACGACCTTCCGAAGACGCTCCGTATACTCCGGCTCGAACTGGAACACAACTACAACAAGCAGAAAGTGATACTGTTGCAATATGAGCAGCAAAGTGCCGACCAACACGCAGCCCTGATGAGATTCGTAAGGCAGAGCGAACAGATAAGTCTGATACTCTATTCCCAGAAATCCAATTTCACCTTCGACATTGCATACGCATGTCAGGAGGCCACGAACCTCTACGGGGAACTCAGCAAGAACACAATACCATACGACAAGATTAAGGGACAACTCCTCAACGAGATAGCACGCTACGACAGCCTCATCATTTCGCTCAAGGCACTCCCCCCTGCAATCAAGGACTCGAAGAGAGGCAGACTGACGGCAGTAGACTCCATTTCGATGAACATCATCACAGACTCAGCATCACTGGCAAAAGCCCAGGCACAGGTACAGTCCGAAGCCTTGAAACCGATTGCAGAGATGATGAAAGGCCGGATGCCCGAGAAAATGGAGGAAGAGGAAGACAACGGGCTTTTCGTACTGTCCAAAGAGGATCAGGCTGACAGAAAGGCATGTCTGGACTATGCCATCGTAATCAGAGACAGCATGAGGAAGTTCCTTGACTCACTTGAAGAAGACAGTTATTACTACAGCGTAGTCACACAGAAGGTGGAGAAGATGAACAACTATGCCCAAGAGTGCTACAAGAAACTTCAGGCCAGCATCTTCACGAACAATGAAAAGAACTATCTGAATGTCTTAGCGACATTGCCATTCCAAATTGCACAGGTAAAGAACGAATACTACGAAAAATATCAGCCACTCAGTTCCGACCAGAGCGACAAATCAGAATGGAGGGGACCTATAGTGCTCGGAGTAAGCGTGTTCATGGTATTCTATATTCTCATTGCAGCAATCTTCAGCAAACTGATTCTCCGATGTGTTCCTGCCATCGCAAAGAAGATATCGCCTAAATTCGCACATAAGTTCGGAAACCGGTTCCACCAAATCATCAGTCCCGAAGACTACAGGAAGAAAAGCCATACAATCACGCTTGCATTCGGAGTGCTGCTCTTCGCCATTGCAATAATGATAGTGAAGGGGTTCATCCAGAAGAACATATTCATCATGGCAGCCGACCTGATGATAAGTTTCGCATGGCTCATAGAGGCAATACTACTCTCACTCCTCATACGCCTCACCTCAAGACAACTCCAGCACGGATTGAAAATCTATATGCCGTTCCTGTGGATGGCACTGACAGTGATATTCTTCAGAATCATCCTGATTCCAAACAGCATGATAAACCTTGTATGTCCGCCAATCCTACTCTTTTTCACCATATGGCAGACAACGGCAATCAGGAAGAACAGGACTCTTCCGCTCGTCGACATCATCTGTTCGGGAATATCGCTGGCGGTGATGGTAGTGTCATGCTTCTGTGCATGGCTTGGAATGACATTGCTCGCAGTACAGATCATCATCTGGTGGACATTCCAACTTGCATGTGTCGAGACCATCAACTGCATCTCCGACCTGCTCAAATCATACGAGGGCGGGGCTCTCTTCAACAGAATCCTGCGCTCAAAGGATACTAACTCCGAGAGGAAGGCGCTCATCAGCGACAAGAACAGGAATGTCTTCGCTCAGCACGTCAAGGAAGGCAAATACATCAACAAGACATGGCTCTACGACCTTGCCATCAAAGTTCTGGTACCGGTTGCGGCAGTATTCTCCATCCCTGGCAGTGTGTATCTTGCCGCTGGAATATTCGAGATGCAGGCAGCGTTCATCGAAATCATAATGACAACAGTGACCGTACCGAGTGTAGGTATCATATCCCTTTTCCGCATCTGCATAGTGGTAGGCAGCTTCTTCATCTTCAGGTACCTCAACTACCTTATCAACTCGACCTACAAGATGATCCGCATCAGCCATGAACGCGAGATAGGTAGCAGTCTCAACGAAACTCTCTCCAAAAATATAATAGGTATAATAGTATGGGGCATCTTTGTGCTTTTCGTGCTCAATTACCTCGATGTGCCTTCAGAAGGCATCAAGGTGGCGGCAGCAGGTCTTGCAACTGGTATGGGTTTTGCCATGAAAGACCTCCTGGAGAATTTCTTCTACGGCATCTCGCTGATGACAGGACGACTCCGCGTAGGCGACTACATCGAATGCGACGGCATCAGGGGACAGGTGGAGAGCATCACCTACCAGAGCACGCAGATTATAACCGACGACGGAAGTGTGATGGCATTCCTCAATTCCGCCCTCTTCAGCAAGAACTTCAAGAACCTGACACGAAACCACAACTACGAGTTCACGAGCATAACGGTCGGAGTGGCATATGGCACCGACATACAGCGAGTGCGGGAGATTATCGTCAGTGCAATCGACGAACTACGCACACAGACTCCGGACGGAAGGGATGTCATCGACAAGCATCGTGACATTGAAGTACGCGTAAGTAACTTCGGTGACAGCAGTGTCGACCTCAGCATCATAATATGGGCTCTTGTAGACAAAAAATTCGGTTTTCTCGCTAAGGCTAAGGAAGTTATCTATGACACACTCAATAATAACGGCATAGAGATACCATTCCCTCAGAGAGACATTTATATAAAAAATTATGAAAAAAAGTCGTGAATTGTAGGTTAATTCAAAAAAAAGTATTACTTTTGCGATGTGTATTGAATTAAAGTAACAAAAAAGATATTATGGAAATTAAAAAATCAAAGAAAGCAGACCTTGAAGGTCAGAAAGGCACCAGCCTTCTGCTCGGTTATGTAGCAGCCTTGGCAGCTCTCTTCGTATGCTTCGAATTCACCACCCGTGAATATGCCGAAGCCGAGACTCCATTCGTTACTCCCTATGCCTTCAATGAAGAGGAAGTTCCACCAGTAACACAACCAATCTTTACAGTGGCACCTCCACCACCAGCAGAAGTTCCTCAGGTGGCAGAAATTCTTGAAATCGTTGAGAACGACGAAGAAATCGAAGAAGAGGAAATTGAATCTTCAGAAGCAACAGAAAGTGCAATCTCCGGTCCTACTGCACCAGTTCAGGGAGCCGTTTATGTATCAGAAGGACCTCCATCACCAGTAGTAGTTCAGGAAGAGAACGACGAAGAGGAAGTGTTCCAGGTAGTAGAGGACATGCCTGAATTCCCAGGCGGTATGGAAGCACTGCTCGCATACCTCGGCAAGAACATCAAGTACCCTTCTATCGCACAGGAAAACAACATCCAGGGACGTGTCATCGTAGAATTCGTTGTCAACAAGGACGGTTCAATCGTTGACCCTCTAGTCATCAGAAGTCTCGATGCATCTTGCGACAAGGAAGCACTCCGAGTAATCAAGACAATGCCTAAGTGGAAGCCAGGCAAGCAGAGAGGCAAACCAGTACGAGTAAAGTACACAGTGCCTGTAATGTTCCGCCTGACATAGTAACACAAGAACACATACAAAAACTGCCGCATAATAATCCTATTGTGCGGCATTTTTAAACCCAAAGACCACGTTCATCCTATGAAGGACTTCACCTATATATATAATAAGGTAAACGACTACATCGTCAACCTGCAATATGCCGAACAGCCGGAAGGCTTGTATGCCCCGATAAGATATGTGCTCTCCTTAGGAGGCAAGCGCATACGTCCGGCACTGATGATGATGGCATACAATCTCTATAAGGACAACCCTGAGGACATACTCCCCAACGCCACAGCACTTGAGGTGTTCCATAACTTCACCCTGCTCCACGACGACCTCATGGACAAGGCCGACATGCGACGGGGCAACCCTACCGTACACAAGAAATGGAACGACAATGCCGCCATACTCTCGGGCGACACCATGCTGGTACTTGCCTACAACATCTTCCTCAGCAACCACTCCGTGCCACCCGAAGACATGGCACGCGCGACCAGGACTTTCTGCGAAGCCACACTCGGAGTACATGAGGGACAACAGTTCGACATCGACTTCGAGACAAGGAACGATGTAAGAGAGACAGAATACATAGAGATGATCAGGCTGAAGACCTCCCTCCTACTTGCCTGCGCACTGAAAATCGGAGCAGAACTGGCAGGAGCCAGCAAGGAGGATGCCGACAACCTCTATGATTTCGGGGAGAAGATGGGACTCGCTTTCCAACTCCAGGACGACCTGCTCGATGTATATGGCGACCCCGCTGTCTTCGGCAAAAAAATCGGAGGCGACATCCTCTGCAATAAGAAGACCTTCATGCTCATCAACGCACTTCTCCTTGCAAAAGGAAAGGAGAAGGAAGAACTCGAAAGTTGGATAGCACGAAAGGACTTCATCCCCGAGGAAAAGATAAGGACAGTCACTGCAATCTACGATGCAGTCAATATCAGGGCGTTATGCACAGCAAAGATTGAATCCTACTTCAACGAGGCACTGGCACGTCTCGCACAAGTGAAAGTCAGTGACAGCAAGAAACAGGAACTGAAGGACTTTGCGTACAAACTCCTGAAACGAAACAAATAGCAGTTTTCCCCAGCCCATTGTTTCTTCACTATGTTCAGGCAAGCAGAACTCAGAGTCCTTTGCATTCATTGTTAACTTTACATTCATTGTTAACTGTTAACTTCTAACTGATAACTAAAATGATCGATACCCACTCACATATTGACGGTGAAGAATTTACCGAAGACCTTGACGCGGTGATTCAGCGAGCCAGAGATGCCGGAGTTGAGAAGATATTTGTACCCGCCATCAACCTTGAAGGGCTTCCGCACCTGATGGACGTCTGCGACCATTACCCAGACTACCTCTACCCCATGATAGGACTCCATCCGGAAGAAATCAAGGAAGACTACCAGACTCTGCTCGACGCGATGTACACGATACTGAAGTCCGATACATGCAGGAAATTCATAGCCATAGGCGAGATAGGTCTTGACTTCTACTGGGACGGCACCTTCCGCAACGAACAGCTCGACGCACTCGAACAGCAGATTCAGTGGGCGATAGAGTTCAACCTCCCACTGATGCTCCACACCCGGAAGGCATACAACGAGATGATTGAAATCATGGAATGTCACAGGAAAGACCACCTTCGCGGCGTGTTCCACTGCTTCTCCGCCTCAAAGGAAATAGCCGAAAAACTCCTGACCTTCGAAGGCTTCATGCTTGGAATCGGAGGCGTACTTACCTTCAAGAACTCGAACCTGCCCGAAGTTCTGAGAGAAAGCGTCCCATTGTCGCGCATCGTTCTCGAAACTGACAGCCCTTACATGTCACCAGTTCCCTACAGAGGAAAAAGGAATGAAAGTGCCTTCATTTCGGAGGTCGCAAGGAAGTTATCGGGCATTTATGGGTGCAAAATCGAAGAAATTTCACTTGAAACGAATAAAAATTGTAATATTTTTGCATAATACCAAAAATTTTATGTAATTTTGTTGCTGTTATGGGTGAAGTGTCACTTTTAACGAAGAATGAACAGGAAAAAAATGAAAGTCCAATGGCTAACAGCCAACGGCTAACGGCAAAATAAAAAGCCGACGGACAAGCCTCAAGGAGAGATGCTCGAGTGGCTGAAGAGGCACGCCTGGAAAGCGTGTAACCGTCCAAAGCGGTTCGGGGGTTCGAATCCCCCTCTCTCCGCAGCAATTAATCGACTAAAAACTGAAACAAACATTATAAACAAACAAAATTATTAATCTAAATTCAATCAAACAATGAAAAAAGTATTTGCAATTATTGCTTTGATGGGAGTCTTCACATTTGGTATGACTCAATCAGTGTATGCTCAGGACGAAGTTGCAGAAGCAGCTGAGGAGCAGGTAGAAGAAGTAGTTGACTCAGCAGCTGAAGCTGTTGATTCACTCGCAGCAGATTCCGCAGCAGTTGAAGAAGAAGCTGCTGAAGAGGAAGAAGTTGTAGTTCCAGAACCAGAAGTTGAAGAAATCGGCATGTACAAGACTTTGAAGACAAAGTTCATCGAAGGTTCTGCAGGCTTCATGGCACTCGTTGCTATCGCACTCATCATCGGTCTTGCATTCTGCATTGAAAGAATCATCTACCTCGCACTTGCTGACGTTAAGACAGACAAGATGTTCGAAGATGTAGAAAAGGCTCTCCAGTCAAACGACGTAGAAAAGGCAAAGAACGTATGCCGCGACACCCGTGGTCCTATCGCATCCATCTGCTATCAGGGTCTTACTCGTCTGAAGGACGGTGTTGACGCAGTAGAAAAGGCAATCGTTGCCTACGGTGCAGTTCAGGCTTCTAACCTCGAGAAGGGTTGCTCATGGATTACACTCTTCATCGCAATGGCTCCATCACTCGGATTCTTGGGAACTGTGATCGGTATGGTTATGGCATTCGACGAGATTCAGCAGGCAGGTGACATTTCTCCTACAGTCGTTGCCGGCGGTATGAAGGTTGCCCTCTTGACAACTATTTTCGGTATCGTTGTTGCCCTCGCACTTCAGGTATTCTACAACTACATTCTTGCTAAGATTGAATCAATCACAGCTCAGATGGAAGAATCTACAATCGATCTTCTCGACATCATCGCTAAGCACAATCTGAAGTAATCTGAATGATCAAATAGTCAGATAATCAAATGAGCAAATAACCAAATGACAAAATGGTTAAATGATTAAATGATTATAATCGTAAATCGTAAATAATAAAATAGTAAATTAGACTATGGATATTCAGAAGACAACAAACAAAATATTGTATACACTATTCGCAATCAGTGCGGTAGTTATACTTGCCTTCTTCCTCGTGGGATTCAACGATCCTTGGGAAGAAAACCCAACCATGTACAATCCTATGTTCACAGATGTCCTCCTCTGGTGGTGCATCATCCTCAGTGTAGCATGTTTTGGACTCATGATCTGGAGTTTCGTGAAATACGTTAAGGAATACGGTTTCAACAAGTCATATCTCTACACATGGGGACTTCCTGTTGTAACCATCATCATCGGTCTTGTAGTAGGTCTCGTCAACCAGAACGACCACCTCCTCATCAACAACAAGGACTGGTGCATTCCAAGCGAGAACATCCTTACCGATACCTGCATGATATCAATCGGTATTCTCATCGTACTCTCTATCGTTGCAGTTATCTACAGCCTCGTATTGTCATCAAAGCAGAAGTAAACATTAAAACTGAGTAATTATGGGAAAGAAAAAGAAAGTTCCAGGACTGAACGCCAGTTCAACTGCCGATATCTCATTCATATTGCTCATCTTCTTCCTTGTGACAACATCAATGGATACCGACCAGGGACTTGGACGTACA
>JAZQPD010000063.1:0-2787 GCA_045628285.1 Bacteroidaceae bacterium | reverse complement strand
ATCGGCTGCCCGTCTTGGAAACCGCACCCAGTTCACAGCCTATCTCGGATGCCTTAAATAGAGAGCCGACACGCGCAGCACCAAGTTTCATGAGCTTGAGGAACTTCATAAGGTCCTGCACGTTAAGAAGGTCCCTTACATCCTTTTCAAGGTATGTCTTCACATACGATGGATAGAACAGGGAAGCCTTATTCTTGCCTGCCCATATTGCTGGATAAAAACCACCGAACATAAGCTGGTCGGTATCTTTTTCCTTCAGTGACTCTGTAAGCTCGTCAAATGACATAGGAAGCAGTTCGTAGACACCAGCACGTCCTGGAAGAGACTCAACTATTCCCTTCATCAACTCGAAATTGGAACTACCGGAAAGAAAGAATCGTTTCTCAGGGTTCTTATCCACAATTCCCTGTATATATTCCAGAAGAACGGGGACCTTCTGCACTTCGTCGATGAACATTCCTTCGGAATGCTGGCTCAAGAATGCTATAGGATCGTTCTCGGCAAACTGCCTTACATGAAGATCCTTCATGCTATACATTGCATACTGAGGAAATAAATGCCTGATGAGTGTACTCTTGCCTGATTGCCTTGGACCAGTGACTGAAATCACGGAGAAGTATTTATATGCTTCAAGAATGGTTTCTTCTATCTTTCTGTGAATGTATACCTCTTTCATAATTCTATGCATTTTCGGAATGTGAATCCAAAATTACATATTAATTATGACTATACAAACAGCTTCGTAAAATATTCATTGCTATGTTGTCACCCACGAATCTCATCCTTTTATGACCGTAATCTTATCGAGCGCAGCAGAGTTTGTATCTTGCATGAATCGGCCCGCAAATAGCATATGGTTCAAAGAAGTCGGCTCACAGCTTGTTCCCGATACATAGTGAACCGAAATTGTAATATCTCTGCTCAATTATATACTACGACACATGAAATAGATTATTGTTTTTCTTGCAGTATGTGCAATGGCACTCTGCGTATCCTCTTGTTTCAAAGAGAAACCGGGTCTCACCATTACTCCTGAATCAGTCACTCTGAAGGTTGGCCAGTCTGTACAACTTCACCCTGGTACCGTTGGTGAGGGCATATCTTTCAGTGACATCAAGATAATCAATTCCGAAGAAGGCATTTGCTTCTTGGACGACAGGTATATTGTGACAGGCCTCAAAGTGGGTACATCGCGCGTTGGTGTAGGTGTCCTGAACGACAAGGACGACTTCAGCAAGGGCCTGAAATACAGTGCCTATACAGTGGTAAAGGTTGTAGAGTAATACAACCGGCACAAGAAAGAGACCGGCCTGGATTCCGGGCCGGTCTCTCTTTGTATCCTCTTATGATTACAGCAGATCTTTCAAAGCCTGGCTGCACATTACTTCATGTCCCTTTTGTGTAGGGTGTGTGAAATCGCCGGGATTGACATATCCTCCCGAGACGCAGTTATAGAATGTCCAGCACTTTGAGAAGTCGATGACACTGCAGCCCATATACTCCGCGATGTCCTTGATGGCCTTGTTGTATTCCTGCATCGTGTGATATGTGTTGTTCATCGGGAAGGTCTTGTCGCCAAGTCTGCGGAACGGAGTCAGTGTACAAAGGACAATCTTTGCTTCGGGGTATGTGGTCTGGATAGATGCGATGGTCTTTGCCAATGCTTCCTTGAATCCGTAGTCTGTACCATTGATGATGTCATCCTCGGGAATCTCGTCGTTTCCTTCGCCGAACGAAGTGATCTTTGCGAACGGAGTATGGGTCGCATCGTTGGTGCCGCGGCACAGGAATACATAGTCGGGGGCAATGCGGTTGCCATCGGCGTCGCGGTTCGCAAGACGGGCGATCTGCAAAGGATGCCAGCCGTAACCTATCTTGCGCACATAGTCATCCTCATGGGAGCAGTAACTGTTGCCGTTCCAGGTCGCGGATGCATCGAGCACCATGCCAAGTGCTTCGCCAAGCAGTTTCCACCACGGCGTGATCCCCACCCCCGCCATTCCGTTGTAGGCAAATCGTGGGGTTCCAAGGGTCTTGCCGATATCCGACCTGTCTGGAGTGAATGTCTGCTGTGTGCCCACCATGTCTTCTGTGATGGTAACGCCGCCGATTGTCTTGGTTGTGCCGCTCGGTTCATCTTCACGGCTGTTGTTATAGTCGTACCAGGTCACCCAGGTAGTCATGGGTTTGCCGACATCCTTGGCCGTAATCGTGAACAGCGGCGTATCTCCTTCGTTATCTGTGCCGATTGAATCGCCCATCACAGAGTACGTCTTGCCGTAATAAGGATTCGATATATCCTTGATCTTCTTGTCATCGGATGGGACAATTGCCACGGCATTGAGTGAAAGTGCCGCCAGCATCAGTGTGAATGTTGCTTTTCTGAATTGCTTTCTGGTCATAACGGTTTCAATTGTGCAGTTCCTGACAAATATATCAATTATTCCTGTCCTGCAAAGAGCATGTCAGCTGAAATGCAGGGGCTTTGTGCAGAATAGTCCTGTATCAAAAGTGAAAAAAGTGGGAATGGAATACGCGGTTTATCTAAAATTCTTTATCTTGTGCATCAAGTAAGTTAAGAAGTATACCAATAGATACAGTATGATGAAAAAAGCTTTGATCATTGCGGCCGCAATGGCCGTCATTCCTTTCTCTCTGGGTGCCCAGTCAGTGAAGGATCTCATCAAGGAGAAGCCGGAAAGAGCGGCAGGAAACCTCTACCATTACGAAGCACCGGAAAAAATAATCGATACCCCTGCTCCAACAGGCTACAAGCCTTTCTACATC
>JAZQPD010000062.1:0-12655 GCA_045628285.1 Bacteroidaceae bacterium | reverse complement strand
GCATCTGCAACTCAAATCCATCAATCACTGTAGGTTCAGCCTTGAATTCCACCAATGTGTAGAAGCCTGTCGACTTCTTTTCAATGCTGTAAGCCAACTTCTTGAGGCCCCAGTTTTCAACATTGAGAATCTCGGCACCCTGTGCTTCAAGGAGACCCTTGAACTTTTCAACCGCTTCCTTCATCTGTTCATCAGATAAAACGGGAGTCAAAATGAAAACGGTTTCGTACTGATTCATAAATCTTTAACTGTTTAATTATTATTTAAAAAAAACTCTTGCGTAAAAACGCGGATGCAAAGTTAGAAAAAATATTTGGTGTGGCAAAATTTTTTTTCTAACTTTGCACTTGCGAAAGCCCTATTGGGGAATTGGGAATAACGGCCATTGGCTATTTGTTAGCCATTAGCCATTGGCCATTGGCTATTGGCCCGCAATGTGAAAGAGTAAAATAAAAAGCTAACGGCTAACGGCTAATAGCTAACGGCTAACAAAAATGAGAAATCGTAAATAGTAAATAGTAAATCATAAATATAAATATTAATTCTTATGGGCAACAACATTAAAAACTATTACGGCATCGCCCTTGTAGTTCTGGGTGCAGTGCTTTTGATTCTCGGAATGCTCGTAATCCCTATGCGCGACCTTCTCGACCAGAATCTTTACACAATCGGCAGTCTTGTTCTTATCATCGGTGGAATCATCTACCATGTGATTTACAACAAGAAGCATTTGCCGGAAGAATAAATCGGCAATCCGTACAGCAAGACAATAAGGTTCCTTGACAGGGATCTTATTTTTTTGCCACATGAAGTTACTGATGAAAATTTTCATTATTCATTATTCGTTTTTCATTTTTTATTGCTACCTTTGTCACCAATTTATTAATTAATAAGGTAGAATGAACAAGATTGACACTTTATGCGTACAGGCTGGCTACAGGCCAGGAAAAGGTGAGCCTCGGCAGATGCCTATCATCCAAAGTACAACTTTCAAATATGAGAACAGTGAACAGATGGGCAAACTCTTTGACCTTGAAGAGGATGGTTATTTCTACACCCGTCTGCAGAATCCGACCAACGACATGGTTGCAGCAAGGATTGCCGCCATGGAAGGTGGTGTGGCAGGAATGCTTACCAGTGCTGGACAGGCCGCGAACTTCTTTGCTTGTTTCAATATCTGCGAAACCGGATGCCACATGATAAGTGCTGCCGACATCTACGGAGGTACATTCAACCTGTTCGGATGTACATTCAAAAAGATGGGCATTGACGTGACCTTCATCGATCCCGATGCCACAGACGAGGAGATAGAGGCTCAGTTCCGCGACAACACGAAACTGGTATTCGGAGAAACCATTTCAAACCCAGGCGTACGTGTGTTCGACATTGAACGTTTTGCAAGGATAGCTCACAAACATGGTGTACCACTCATCGTCGACAACACATTTGCCACTCCCGTTCACTGCCGCCCATTTGAGTGGGGAGCAGACATCGTAACCCATTCCACTACCAAGTACATGGACGGACAAGGTGTACACGTAGGCGGTGCAATCGTAGACAGCGGAAATTTCGACTGGAATGCCCATGCGGAAAAATTCCCCGGTTTATGTGCTCCCGACCCATCTTACCACGGGCTTATCTACACTCAGCGTTTCGGCAAGGCTGCATATATCACAAAGGCAACAAGCCAACTGATGAGAGACTTCGGATGCATACAGAGTCCTCAGAATGCGTTCTATCTTGGACTTGGGCTTCAGACATTGCCGGTAAGGCTCCAGCGCCATACCGAGAGTGCAAAGAAAGTGGCTGAATATCTTCAAAACAATCCTGATGTGGCATGGATACATTATCCTGACCTTGACAATGATGAGGAGCACGAGAAGCTGAAGAAATACCTGCCAAAGGGGTCCTGCGGTGTGATGGCATTCGGGCTGAAGGGGGACAGGGCAAGAGCAGAACGATTCATGGATGCCCTGAAACTGATAACCATTGAGACTCATGTGGCCGATTGCCATACTTGCATCCTCCACCCGGCATCACACACTCACCGCCAACTTACTGATGAACAACTGAGAGAGGCTGGAGTCGCTCCTGACCTCATCCGTCTCAGTATCGGACTTGAGGACGTAGACGACATCATCGAAGACATCGACAACGCACTTAAAAGTTAACCCAACAACATCCCACGTATGAAAGTATTGAAATTTGGCGGCAGCTCCGTCGGCTCCGTTGAAGGATTAAATCATATAAAACAGATTGTCGAATCTCAGGAAGAGAGGGTTATCGTCGTAGTTTCCGCACTTGGCGATACTACAGACGACCTTATCGCAATCTCAAAGAAAGCAGAGAAAGGCGATGCCGGTTATGCAGCAGACCTACAGAATCTGATTGGCTACCATCATGACATCATCAACAGCGCCATATCATCCCAAGACCATAAGGATGAAACACTTCAGATTGTAGACCGTCTGTTCGATGAATTGAAGAGCATCTATCAGGGAGTATGCCTTATCAAAGACCTCTCGGAGAAGACTCTCAACGCCATAATGAGTTATGGTGAGAGGATTTCTTCAAACATCGTCCGCAGTGTTATTTCCGGTGCCGAGTTGTACGACTCCCTTGAATTCATCAAGACCGAGAAGAAAAACGACCGCAACATCCTCAACGCCGAACTGACCGAAAGCCTCATCAACGAAAACGAAGAACTCGTCAACTGTCAGTTCAATGTTGCCGTATGGCCAGGATTCATTGCAAGGGATTGTATGACTGGCGAGATTACCAATCTCGGCAGAGGCGGTTCCGACTATACTGCCAGCATTCTTGCAGCAGCCCTTGGAGCCAATGCACTGGAAATATGGACAGATGTGGACGGATTCATGACAGCCGATCCGCGTGTCATCAACACAGCCTACACAATCGAGCACCTGAGTTATAATGAAGCAATGGAACTCTGTAACTTCGGTGCACAGGTGGTCTATCCTCCAACGATTTACCCTGTCTGCGTAAAGAATATACCTATCATCATAAAGAACACATACAACCCGGACGGAAAAGGCACAGTCATTCTTCAGCACTGTCTGCCAGAAGACCGCGCCATCAAAGGAATCTCGTCCATCAACGATACAAGCCTCATCACAGTCTCGGGTCTCTCGATGGTGGGTGTTATCGGTGTGAACCGCCGAATTTTCACCACTTTGGCAGAAAACAAAATCAGTGTATTCCTCGTCAGTCAGGCTTCTTCTGAGAACAGTACATCAATCGGAGTGAGGAACGAAGATGCCCAACTGGCCTGCAATGTCCTCAACGAGGAATTCAGCAAGGAAATCGCCATGGGTGCAATGTTCCCTATGACTCAGGAATCCAACCTTGCCACAGTAGCCGTAGTTGGTGAGAACATGAAACATACACCTGGTATTGCGGGTAAGTTGTTCGGTACTCTCGGCAGGAACGGAATCAGTGTGATTGCATGTGCCCAGGGTACATCCGAGACAAACATTTCCTTTGTAGTGGAGAGTTCATACCTTAGAAAATCCCTCAATGTAATCCATGACAGTTTCTTCCTCTCAGAATATCAGGAACTCAACCTCTTCATTTGCGGTATCGGGACAGTGGGTAGCAAACTCATCGAACAGATTCGTGCACAGCAGGAGAAGTTGAAGTCAGAACGGAACCTCAAACTCAATATAGTGGGAATTGCCAACAGCCGCCACGGAGTATTCACTCGCGAAGGCATCGACCTCGAACATTACAGGGAGATTCTTGAACAAAGCGGACCGTGCGACCTCAATCGTCTGAAAGAAGAGGTGATTGGCATGAATATCTTCAATTCGGTATTCGTGGATTGTACCGCCAGCACTGATGTAGCAAAGAGCTACAAGGATTTCTTTGAGCACAGCATATCCGTGGTGGCAGCCAACAAGGTGGCAGCATCATCCGACTACGAAAACTATGCACAACTCAAGCAACTCGCACGCCAAAAGAATGTAAAATTCCTCTTTGAGACCAACGTAGGTGCAGGACTTCCTGTCATCAACACCATCAACGACCTGATGAACTCAGGCGATAAGATACAGAAGATAGAGGCCGTCCTGAGCGGAACACTCAACTTCATCTTCAACACAATCTCCGCCGACATTCCGTTCAGTCATACGGTTATGATGGCAAAGGAACAGGGTTACAGCGAACCTGACCCTCGTATCGACCTCAGCGGAAAGGACGTGATGAGGAAGATTGTAATTCTCTCCCGCGAGGCAGGTTACAAGGTCAACCAAGAAGACGTAAAGGCCGACCTGTTCATTCCTTCCGAGTTTTTCAGTTGCAGTATTGATGAATTCTGGAAAAACCTCCCAGACCTTGATGCTGACTTCGAGGCAAGGCGTAAAGAACTCGACAGGGAACACAAACGCTGGAGGTTCGTTGCCTCAATGGAGAATGGCAAGTGTTCTGTCGCACTGAAGGAGGTCGGTGAACGCCATCCGTTCTACGGGCTTGAAGGGTCAAACAACATCATCATGCTGACCACCGAACGCTACCACGACTACCCGATGCTTATTCAGGGTTACGGAGCCGGTGCAAGTGTAACCGCAGCAGGTGTCTTTGCCGACATCATGAGCATAGCAAACATCTGAATGGGGACATCTTCGCACATCATCATACTGGGTGACGGCATGGCCGACCACGCTGTCGGAAGGCTTGGAGGCAGGACCTTGCTGCAGTATGCCCATACACCCTACATGGACCTACTGGCAAAGCACGGTCGCTGTGGACTTCTCGCAACAGTCCCCAAAGGCTACTCTCCAGGCAGCGAAGTAGCCAACACTGCAATACTCGGTTACGACCTCAACAAGGTCTACGAAGGCCGTGGTCCCATAGAAGCCGCCAGTATCGGCTACGAGATGGAAGATGACGACATGGCTATCCGTTGCAATATCATTGCACTCAAGAACGGAAAAATACTGAATCATCACGGGAACCACCTTTCCACCCAGGAAGGAGCCGAACTCATACAGTTGCTTGATGCCAGATTGGGTACCGGCAGAATCAAATTCATACCAGGCATACAGTACCGCCATCTTCTCGTCATCAAGGGTGGAAACAAGCATATCGTCTGCAATCCGCCTCACGACCATCCCGACGAGGAATGGAAACCACTCCTTCCCTCAGCGGAAGGTGAGGGCAAAGAAACGGCAGAACTACTCTCGCGACTCATCATCCAGTCACAGGAAATCCTTCCCGAAGGACTGTCCATCTGGCCTTGGAGTCCAGGATACCGGCCAAAGATGACGCCACTGACTGTCACCTTCCCACAGATACGACGAAGTGCTGTCATCACGGCAGTCGACCTCATCCGGGGTATCGGTCATTATGCCGGTCTCAGATGCATTGATGTGGAAGGGGCAACAGGTCTTGCCGACACCAATTATGAAGGCAAGGCACAGGCTGCCATCGAGGCACTGGAAACGGATGACTTTGTATTTCTCCACCTCGAAGCCAGCGACGAAGCAGGTCACGACGGCGATCTGGAACTGAAAATCAGAACCATCGAATATCTTGACGACCGCATCATACGTCCCATCTACGAGGCAGTCAAGGACAGAAACGTCACCATTGCCGTCTTGCCCGATCACCCTACCCCAGTGGAGATACGCACCCATCTTGGCGAACCGGTACCGTTCCTAATCTGGAACAAGGACATTGAAGCTGATGCCGTGCAGAAGTTCGACGAACTATCCTGCGCGGAAGGTTCCTTCGGGCTTCTCAGGAACGACGAGTTCATCAATGCCTTTATGAAAGTATGATGGTTATAAAATCAGGAAATAAGGAATTTAGGAAATAAGGAAAATACGAAATAATGAAATACTACTCAACTAACGGAAATTGCTCACTTGCCACATTGGAAGAGGCTGTGATAAGGGGACTTGCACCAGACAAAGGACTCTATATGCCAGAACGAATAAAAATCCTTCCAAAGGCATTCTTCGACAACATTCAGGACATGACATTTCAGGACATTGCCTGCAATGTAGCCAATGCCTTCTTCGGAGAGGATGTAGATGGCGATGCACTTCAGGAAATCGTGTACGACACACTGAGTTTCGACTGTCCTGTGGTGAAGGTCAACGACAACATCTATTCCCTCGAACTCTTCCATGGACCTACACTTGCCTTCAAGGATGTAGGAGCACGGTTTATGGCAAGGATGCTACAGTATTTCATCAACTGCCGGAATTCCGGTTCAGAAGCGAACGGTTCCCTCAATGTGCTTGTTGCCACGAGCGGAGATACAGGTAGTGCCGTAGCCAACGGATTTCTCGGAGTCGACGGCATCCACGTATATGTGCTCTATCCGAAAGGTAAGGTTTCCCCTATCCAGGAGTGTCAGTTCACCACCCTTGGCAAGAACATCACGGCGCTTGAGATTGACGGTGTGTTCGATGACTGTCAGGCACTTGTAAAGAATGCCTTCATGGACAGGGAACTGAATGACAGAATGCGTCTCACATCAGCCAACAGCATCAATGTGGCACGCTTCCTCCCTCAGGCATTCTATTATTTCAATGCCTACGCACGTATGAAGAAACTCGGACTTGCCGACGAACTGGTGGTATGCGTTCCTTCCGGCAACTTCGGAAACATCTGTTCGGCACTCTTCGGCAAACGCATGGGACTTCCAGTCAAACGGTTCATTGCAGCCAACAACGCCAACAGTGTGTTCTATGAATACCTTCAGTCTGGCGAATACAATCCACGCCCGTCCGTACAGACGATTGCCAATGCAATGGATGTCGGCAATCCATCAAACTTTGCAAGAATTTACGAACTCTACGGAAAGGACCACAAAGCCATCTGCGACGACATCAGCGGAGCAACTTACAGCAATGAGCAGATAGCAGAGACCATCAGAAGTGTCTTCACCGAAACCGGCTATCTCTGTGATCCTCACGGAGCCTGCGGTTATCGTGCGCTTTCCGAACAACTCATGGAAGGGGAAGTCGGAGTATTCTGCGAAACAGCCCATCCTGCAAAGTTCAAGGACACGGTAGAGAAGATTGTCTCCAAGGATGTTGCAATACCGGCAAAACTCCAGGCATTCATGCAAGGCACCAAGCAGAGCATACCGCTCTCCAAGGATTTCAACGAGTTCAAATCGTTCCTTATGAGGATTTAGGGAATTAGAGAATTCAAAAATACACAGCATCGGGATTGGCAATATAGATGCCACATACGGATGACTGGGGGTACATCGCTCCGTTTTCGGTAATGGCAATGCCAATGGAATCAAAGTCAATCAACTGAGCAAGTTTTTTTATCTGTCCCTGATCAGGCAAAGACGAATAGCCTACTGCAGGGCGGATGCCCTGATAGTGGGCTTTATACATTTCATCAATAGTGATGTCCTCATCCTTTGCATAACCCCATAACTCACGTCTCACCTTCATGTGGAGGTATTCACTCGTTGCCTCTGCCAGCCGGTCGGCAATGCTCTGGAGCATTATGTCACCCTGCATTGCCTCTGCCAGTTCCCTACAGACAGTTACGGCAAACACACCGATATGGTCACCATGTCCCTTAGGTGCCACAAATGAGGCAAGTCGGCGGGGAACATTCAGTTCCACTCCGTCTGCAAAGATGGATTCCTGAGAAGAATGAGCCTTGAAGAATCCAACTGTGGCCTTCATCCCATACCGGTCCTCAATCCCGTCGAGTATGGCTTCCGCCTCTTTTCGGGTGGATTGTTTCTGCTCGTCTGTCTTCAGTTTCCAGAGATTATGGAAATATATCCAGTTGATGAACGGACGGACTTCACGGATGGAGATGTCAATATTCTTTGTTCCTAGGAATGTTGGTCCTGCCATAACATTCCAGCCACAGCAAGGCGGGCAGCACTGACAGCCATCAGCATTCAATGACTTTTGTTTCCGTGCCGTCTCGCTACGCATGGCTTCCTGCTTTCTTTTCAGTTCTGCAATCAGTTCATCCCGTTCACTGCCCATCAGTTGCATGGCAATGACTGGATTCTGGGAGGCATCCTTCAGATGGAATACTGGCCCGTCGTAAAGAGGAGCTATTTTCGTGGCTGTATGGAGTTCGGAGGTTGTTGCGCCACTGATGAACAAAGGTATACTGACACCGGCTTTCTTCAACTCACCTGCCACATTGCACATCTCGGCAAGCGACGGTGTTATCAATCCGCTCAGACAAATGAAGTCAGCCTTCTCCCGAATTGCCGTCTCTGCGATTCTCTCAGCCGGAACCATCACGCCCAGGTCCACCACATCGAAGTTATTGCAAGCAAGCACCACTCCGGCTATGTTCTTTCCGATATCGTGGACATCGCCTTTCACCGTGGCGAGAATATATTTCGGTCTTTTGGATTTCCTGACTTCGCAATTCGGATTTCTTCCGGTGCTACGACCATCAGGCGAGCAGAGCTCGGAACGTAATTCGGATTTCTCCAGATATGGTTTCAGAATCTCTATCGCACTCTTCATCGTCCTTGCCGTCTTGATGACCTGAGGCAAAAACATCTTTCCCTCGCCGAACAGTTCCCCAACCCTGCTCATCCCATCCATCAGAGGTCCCTCTATGATATCAGCAGCCGAGGAATAAGTATTCAGAGCCTCTTCTATGTCTTCCCTGAGGTGTTCCTCACTACCCTTCTGCAAGGACAACTGAAGCCAATCACCTACGGTCATCTCCCGCTCAGGTTTCCCGTCATCGGCTGATGATCTCACATCGCCAGTCTTCATATCCGCAAAGGAAGCAGCGATGTCCACAAGCCTTTCAGTGGTACCATCCCTCCGACAGAGAATCACATCCTCAAGAGCCTCGAGCAAGTCAACAGGGATGTCCTGGTACATCACCTTTGAGGCTGGATTAATGATAGCCATGTCAAGTCCTGCCCTGATGGCATGATAGAGGAACACGGCATGCATTGCTTCCCTGATATAGTTGTTGCCCCTGAACGCAAAAGAGAGGTTGCTGATTCCTCCTGATACCTTCGCCCCCTTCAAATTTTCATGAATCCACCTCGTCGCCTCTATGAAGTCGAGCGCATATCGTTCGTGCTCCTTCATGCCGGTAGCCACCGTCAGCACATTCGGGTCGAATATTATGTCGTTGGGATTGAATCCAATTTTCTTCGTCAGCAAGTCGTAGGCACGCTGGCACACACTGATTTTCCTGTCGTAAGTAGTAGCCTGTCCCTCTTCGTCAAACGCCATCACTACAAGTGCAGCGCCCAATTCCCTGACCTTTCGTGCCCTTTCGAGGAAGACCTTCTCCCCCTCCTTCAAGGATAGCGAATTGACTATCGGCTTACCCTGAATACATTTCAGTGCAGCCTCGATGACATCAAACTGCGACGAGTCAATCATCCACGGGATTCTTGCAATCTCCGGGTCACTCCCCATCAGGTTGAGGAAACCGGTCATCTCAGTCCTGGCATCCAACATACCATCATCCATATTGATGTCGAGTATCATTGCCCCATCGTCAACCTGCTTACGTGCTATCTGCAAAGCCTCATCGTATGACTTCTCGTTTATCAGCCTCAGGAACTTCCTGCTTCCTGCCACATTGCACCTCTCCCCAATATTGATGAAATGCCCATCACTTCGGAATGCGTCATTTCCGGACAGCCATCCCTCCACTTTGGATAGGAAGTTAGTCGGGGTTCTCGGAATCTTCCGCTCTATCACCTTCCTTATACACCTGATATGTTCCGGTGTTGTCCCGCAGCATCCGCCCACTATATCCACCAATCCTTCCTCCATGAACTCACCCACCACTCTTGCCATTTCCACGGGTGTCTGTTCGTATTCACCCATATCGTTTGGCAAGCCTGCATTAGGATATGCACTTACCCTGAACGGAGAGATTCCGGCAAGAGCCTTCAGATACGGTTTCATCTGTGCCGCACCGAAAGCGCAATTCAATCCGAAGGAATATATGTCGGCATTGCTCACAGAAATCAGAAAAGCCTCAAGAGTCTGACCAGAAAGAAGTCGTCCTGCAGCATCGGCAACGGTTGCGGAGAGCATCACAGGCACTTTCCTTCCTGCCACCTCGAATGCCTTTCTTGCCGCAGCCAGAGCAGCCTGGGCATTTAGCGAATCAAATATAGTCTCAACAAGCAAGGCATCCACTCCACCATCTATCAGTGCCACCATCTGTTCCGTATAGGCATCACGGAGAGCATCGAAGCCGATGCTTCTGAATTCAGGCCGGTCGATATCGGGTGATATGGAGAGTGACTGGTTGGTAGGACCTACCGACCCTGCCACGAACCTCGGCTGGTCGGGAGTAAGGGCCGTCATCCTGTCTGCCTCCCTCCGAGCAATTCCCGCAGCGGCGAGGTTCATTTCCCTCACTCTATCTGCCATTCCATATTCCTTCTGGGAAATTCCTTGGGCATTGAACGTACAAGTCTCTATTATGTCTGCACCAGCCTCAAGGTATTGCCTGTGAACATCGGCAATTGCCTCAGGATGAGTCAGCGACAAGGCATCATAATTGCCCTTGAAACCCTTCTTCTGCAACATGGTACCCATGGCACCATCCAGCAGCAACACCCTATCTGATATACCGTTTAGCATTTACCCTTTTACCTTTTACGATTTATTCCTAAAACGCCTTCTTACCGATTTCTACAATACTGGCTGCCACGTTCATGGAGTAGAAATGTATGCTTGGCACATTGGCTTCCTTCAGTTCCTTCACCTGCTGAGCCGTCCATTCTATTCCGAGCAGTTTCACGTCGTCGTTCGTCTTGCACTTCTGCAGTTCACGTGTCAGTTCCATCGGCAGGTCGATATGGAATGTCTTTGGCAACAGAGTCATCTGCTTGAGAGACGACAATGGCTTCAGTCCCGGAATCACCGGCACCATGATACCAGCCTGACGACATTTCTCTACGAAACTGAAATAATGTCTGTTGTCGAAGAACATCTGGGTTACCACATACCTTGCTCCGGCATCCACCTTCGCCTTCAGGTTCTCTATGTCGATGTCGATATTCTGAGCCTCCTCATGTTTCTCCGGGTATCCTGCCACTCCGTATGTGAACCGGTGGTGCAAGGGTTCCGTCTGGAGTCCGCTGAGCATCAGACCGTCGTTGAAGTCGTTCACCTGCCGGCACAAATCTATTGCGTGGTCGTGTTCAGCCGGAGTGCGGTCAACACCCTTTGCCCTGTCGCCCCTCAGCACCAGAATGTCGGTGATGTCGAGATAGGAGAGGTCAATCAGTTCGTTCTCCAGTTCCGAACGCGAGAATCCGCTACATATCACATGAGGCACACTCGGTATTCCGTACCTGCCCTTCAGTGCAGCAGCCACGGCCACAGTTCCCGGACGGGTTCTCTCAAACTCACGTCGGAACATTCCGTTACCGGCATCCCTGTAGACCACATCCGTCCTATGGGTAGTGATGTTGATATACGATGGACAGAACGGCATGAGCATATCGATGCTCTTGTAAAGTAAGTCAATACTTTTCCCTCTCACCGGCGGTAGCACCTCAAAGGAAAATGCCGTCCTATGTTCCGAATTCAAAAAATCTGCTACACCCATCTTTTTTATCTAATGTCTTCAATATTATAAGGAGTCTCCTGATATACATAATAGTTCAGCCAGTTAGTGAACAACAAGTTGGCCGAGGCCCTCCACTTCACCTTTGGTCCCTTCTCCATATCGTCGTCCCTGTAGTAGTTGCACGGCATCTTGATAGGCAATCCCTTGTCCAGATCGCGCCTGTACTCGGCGTCGAGAGTCAGCGGAGCATACTCCGAATGACCTGTAATGAAGAACTCCCTACCGTTTCGCGCCATCACAATATGCACTCCGGCATCCTCGCTCTCCGAAATTACCGACAGTCCGTCTACTGCCTCCACCTCTTCCCGACAGAGGGTGATATGACGGCTGTGAGGCACGAAGAACTCATCGTCGAAGCCTCTGAATATCGGCAATGTAGGGTCAGTGGCATGATGGCGGAATATTCCGAACACCTTCTCTGGAACAGCAACCTTCTTCACCCCATAGAAATGGTACAAGCCGGCAAAGGCTGCCCAACAGATGTAGAGGGTACTCGTCACGTTCTTCCTTGCCCAGTCCATCACCTCCTGCATTTCCTTCCAGTACGACACCTCCTCGTATTCGATATGTTCCAACGGGGCTCCGGTGATTATAAAACCATCGTACTTCCTGTGCCTCATCACCTCAAAGTCACTATAGAACGCCTGCATGTGTTCCACCGTAGCATTCTTCGAAGTGTGGCTACGCAGTTTCATGAATTCCAGTTCCACCTGAAGGGGAGTATTCGACAAGATTCTCACGAAGTCCGTTTCCGTAGTAATCTTTATTGGCATCAGGTTCAGTATGGCAATCCTCAGCGGACGTATGTCCTGAGTATGAGCACGTGAAGTGTTCATCACGAAGATATTCTCATTCTTCAGCAAGTCTATTGCTGGCAATCTGTCAGGTAGGGTCAGTGGCACGGCAGTCTCAATTAAGATGGGTTCTATAAATCCATTTGCACTGCGAAGTTACGAATAAGTGAGCGAAAAACCAAATTTATTATAATCTTTCGTTATCTATTGTCATGTATAATATGCATGATGACGCTCGTCTGCTCACATATCTCAAAGCTGGCTGACTT
>JAZQPD010000061.1:0-9991 GCA_045628285.1 Bacteroidaceae bacterium | reverse complement strand
TTGAGGACTTCACGAGCCTTTTCCAAAGGAAATTCTTCACGAGTCATAACTTCTTCGATGACTCCACCAAAATTCATTTTCATAATCTAATTTACTATTTACAGATTTACTAATTACTATTTATTTCAGATTTAACTATTTGCTCATTTCTCATTGTTCAATCTACGTTCCTCACGCATGGCAAGGAAACTGTCGAGATGTTCGGTTGTGCTCTTGGTTATGCAGATTCTGCCCGAACGCACGAACTGCAGGACTGCATGATACTCCTGCAACTGGTTGTTCAGGTCAGTAATCGTTTGCGAGCGTCCTATCTTCTCCATGATGGAGTATGTGGCATTCATTGCAATGATGTGTCCGCCGTGGGTACGGATTATCTCGCTGATTTCCGGATGTTCGATGACAACCGGAGTCGACAGTTTCATCATCGCAGCCTCGAGCACGTAGATTTCATCGTCCACATAGTAGTTGGCCTGCAGCACATCCACCCTCTTCTCCATCTGGGCTGTGAGCATCTTCACCATACTCTCCGTACACACACACGTGATGGTGAATTTATGGATATTCGGAGTTGACGAACTGCATGAATTGATGCTATCGATATTCACCTGCCGGCGGGTGAAGATGGCAGAAATCTGAGAAAGCAGACCCGGGGTATTCTCCGAGAACACAAGTATAGTGTAAGATTTTTCTTGTTCCATATCTATTTTCCGTTATATTCCAACATCATTTCATCAATATTCGCACCTGGCGGAACCATCGGCATTATGTTGTCCTCGTTCTTTACTGCACACTGCAGGAGGAAAGGTCCGTCGGTGGAAAGCATCTCACTGATAGCCTCATCCATCTCCCCACGGTCAGCAAATGTCCTTGACGGGATTCCGTAAGCCTTCGCCAGCATCTCATAGTCAGGATTCATCATCGGGGTGAAGGAATAGCGGTGGTTGAAGAACATCTCCTGCCACTGGCGCACATTGCCCAGGAAATTGTTGTTGAGGAGGATGATCTTCACAGGAGCCTTGTATTCCATTATGGTACCCAGTTCCTCTACCGTCATCTGCAAGCCTCCGTCTCCCACAAACAGGCAGACGGTCCTGTCCGGTGCTCCGAAAGTTGCACCTATCGCTGCAGGGAGTCCGAATCCCATCGTTCCTGCTCCACCCGACGTGACTACGCTCCTCCGCTTCGTAAAACGGAAGTAGCGGCATGCGAACATCTGGTTCTGGCCTACATCCGTCACGAGGACAGCCTCATCGTGGGTCAGTTCCGTCACCCTGTTGACTATCTCTGGCATCAGCAGGGGTCCTTCCGTTGGATGGATGGCCTTGTCGATGACTTTCTCATATTCCTCCTTCTCGTATGGCTTGAATCCTGCAATCCATTCCGTGTGGCTTGCCGGTCCGACGAGTTCCGTCAGTCTTGCCAGCGTACGCTTGCAGTTGCCGAGTACAGCCACGTCCACGTGTACGTTCTTGTTGAACTCTGACGGGTCAATATCGAGATGCACTATCTTTGCCTGTCTGGCATAGGTGGCAAGATTGCCGGTCACCCTGTCGTCGAAGCGCATTCCTACGGCGAGTATCACATCGGCCTTGTTCGTCATCACGTTGGGGCCCAGGTTGCCATGCATTCCGAGCCTTCCCATGTTGAGAGGATGACTGGTTGGCAACGCCGACATTCCGAGGAACGTACACCCGAATGGTGCATCAATCTTCTCCACAAGGTCGGACAGTTCCTTCGAGGCATTTCCCAGTTCCACACCCTGACCAACCAGCACGAACGGACGCTCGCTGCCGTTGATCAGTTCTGCTGCCTGTCGCAACGACTCCTCCGTCGGTTCCGGTTCGGGTTCGTAACTGCGGATGAAATCCACCTTCTGCGGTTCGTAGTCCACCAGTTCCGTCTGGGCGTTCTTCGTGAAGTCGAGCACTACGGGTCCCGGGCGTCCGCTCCTGGCTATGTAGAAAGCCCTGCTGACTGCCCATGCCACATCCTCTGCACGGCGTATCTGATAGCTCCACTTCGATATAGGACTGGTCACGTTCACCACGTCGACCTCCTGAAAAGCATCCGTTCCGAGCATCGATACACCTACCTGCCCACATATCACCACTACGGGAGTTGAGTCAATCATTGCATCAGCTACTCCCGTTATGGTATTCATCGCACCCGGTCCGCTGGTGACAATCACACATCCGCACTTCCCCGACACCCGTGCATAGCCCTGAGCAGCATGCACCGCACCCTGTTCGTGCCGTACGAGTATATGGTTGAGCCTTGACGTATGGTCATAGAGGGAATCATACGTCGGCATGATGGAACCTCCTGGGTATCCGAACAAAGTGGTCACCCCCTCGTGTTCCAGCGAGCGCATCAACGCCTCCGAACCTGTTATCCTTTCCTTATTCACGTAATTTCTTCTGTCTGTATCTGTTACTAATCAATTATTCTCACACCACCCTTGTCGGCACTGCTGACACTCTGGGCATAGGCACGCAGCGACTTGCTCACCTGACGGTTGCGCATCAGCGGACGCTGAGGGCGCTGAGCCAGTTCCCCGTCGGTAAGCCGCACATTGATACTGCGGTTAGGGATGTCTATCTCGATGATGTCGCCATCCACTATCTTTCCTATGTTGCCTCCGGAGGCAGCCTCTGGACTGACATGTCCAATGCTGAGTCCTGATGTACCTCCCGAGAACCGTCCGTCGGTTATCAGGGCACATTCCTTCCCGAGGTGCATCGACTTGATATAGGAAGTAGGATAGAGCATCTCCTGCATTCCCGGACCGCCCTTGGGACCTTCGTGGGTGATGACCACCACGTCGCCAGCCTTTACCTTCCCTCCGAGGATTCCCTCACAGGCATCTTCCTGAGAGTCGAACACTACGGCCGGTCCGGCGAACTTCCATATACTCTCGTCCACTCCGGCAGTCTTCACCACGCATCCGTCCTGAGCGATATTTCCGAAGAGGATTGCCATTCCGCCGTCCTTCGTGTAGGCGTGGTCAATGCTTCTGATGCATCCGTTCTCGCGGTCTGTGTCGAGAGTCTCGTAGGTTGTGTCCTGTGCTCCGAGTTGGTTGCAGAACTTGTTTGCCGGTGCTGACGAATAGATTCTCCTTGCTTCCGGATCTACATTATCCTTCAAGATAGAGTATTTCTCAATATCCTCTGCAAGAGTTGCACCGTTTACCCGTTTCACACTGGTATCTATGAGTCCTCCCTTCGCCAGTTCGGCAAGGATTCCCATCATTCCTCCTGCACGCCCACACTCCTGAACACTGTATTTCTGGGTATTCGGTGCGAGTTTGCAGAGGAGCGGTGTCTTCCTCGACAAAGCATCGATGTCCTTCATGGTGAAGTCCACTTCCGCTTCCTGCGCTACGGCAAGGAGATGGAGGACGGTATTGGTAGATGCTCCCATGGCAATGTCGAGGGTCATGGCATTGAGGAATGCCTGACGAGTGGCAATGGAACGGGGAAGCACGCTCTCGTCTCCGTCTTCATAATATGCAAACGCATTCCTTACTATCTGGCGTGCAGCCTGTCTCATCAGTTCTACCCGATTGACATGAGTTGCCAGTATGGTTCCGTTTCCAGGAAGTGAGAGTCCTATGGCCTCAGTGAGGTTGTTCATGGAGTTGGCGGTAAACATTCCCGAACAGCATCCGCAACCCGGACAGGCACGGTTCTCCACCTCTGCCAGTTCTTCGTCGCTGATGGTCTTGTCGGCACCCTTCACCATTGCGGCAATGAGGTCGAGGTTCTCGCCCTTGTATCTTCCAGCCTCCATCGGACCTCCCGACACGAATACTGCCGGTATGTTCATTCTCATGGCGGCCATGAGCATTCCGGGAGTAATCTTGTCGCAGTTGCTTATGCAGATCATGGCATCTGCCTTATGGGCATTGACCATGTATTCCACTGAGTCGGCAATGATGTCTCTCGACGGCAGGGAATAGAGCATTCCGTCGTGCCCCATTGCAATTCCGTCGTCTATGGCTATTGTGTTGAACTCGGCAGCATAGCACCCCAGTGCCTCTATCTCGGCCTTCACTATCTGTCCGGCCTCGTGGAGATGGGTATGTCCGGGAACAAACTGGGTGAAAGAGTTGACTATTGCAATTATCGGTTTCCCGAACTGCTCCCTCTTCATTCCGTTTGCCACCCACAGAGCCCTCGCTCCTGCCATCCTGCGCCCGTCAGTGCATACCGAACTTCTTAACTGATGCTTCATAGCATTTACTATTTACGATTTGACGATTTGCCATCTGTTCAGCATATCTCCGTCATCCAGCCGTGAGTGTCCTCGAGTTCTCCGAACTGAATGCCCGTGAGCCGGTTGTAGAGTTTCTCACAAATAGGCCCCGGCTTGCCGTCCTTGCTGAGCACATAGCTCTTGTTGTTGTCCACGTCGTCGATTCTCTCTATCGGAGAGATGACTGCAGCCGTACCACAGGCACCGGCCTCCTCGAAGGTCTCGAGTTCCTCGAGTGGTACGTTCCTGCACTCCACCTCCATTCCGAGGTCCCTTGCCACCTGCTGCAGACTCATGTTGGTGATTGAAGGCAGTATGGATGTGGATTTAGGAGTGATGTATGTGTTGTTCTTTATTCCGAAGAAATTGGCAGCACCGCATTCGTCGATATATTTCTTTTCCCTTGCATCAAGGTAGAACTCGCATGAATAGCCCTTCTCGTGGGCAATGCTGTTTGCCTTCAGACTGGCAGCATAGTTTCCGCCCACCTTGTATATGCCTGTCCCGAGCGGTGCGGAACGGTCGTATTCCCTCGTTATCATGTAGGGGTTGGTAGCAAATCCGCCCTTGAAGTAAGGTCCTACGGGAGTGACGAACATCATGAAGAGATATTCCTTTGCAGGGTGCACACCCACTTGGGCACTCGTTCCTATCAGCAGCGGACGGATGTACAGTGTTGCTCCGCTTCCGTAGGCGGGAACCCATTTCTCGTTCAGGGTCACTACTTTCCTTACCATCTCGCAGAACAGTTCTGTAGGCACTTCCGGCATCAGGATTCCGCGGCAGGTAGACTGCAGTCGCTCTGCGTTCTTGTCCATGCGGAACACCCTCACCTTGTCGTCCTTGCCGCGATAGGCCTTCAGTCCCTCGAAAGCCTCCTGGCCGTAGTGCAGGCAAGTGGCTGCCATGTGCAGGGTTACTTCCTCACTGTCGCTCACCTCAATCTCACTCCATTTTCCGTCCTTGTAGTAACATCTTACGTTGTAGTCCGTTTTGTTGTATCCGAATGAAATATTCGAACCGTCAATTCCTTTTCCCATATATGTATGTATTTGTTTATGTTTTGTTCATTCCTCACTGTTCTATGATGTTCAGCATCTTCATCGTAGCCTTTATGGCGGCCTCCGTCTGGTCGGCATCGAACCCTCGCGTCTTGAATGTCCTGCCCTCGAATTCCCATGTCACTATGGTCTGGACGAAGGCATCGGTCCTTCCGCCTGGCGGGATGGTCACCGCATAGTTGGCAAGCATCGGGAACTTCCTCTGCAGAGTGACCTTGTAGATTTTCCTTAGGGCTCTCACGAAGGCATCATACTGTCCGTCCCCACTGGAGTTCTCCTCATATATCTGTCCGTTGATGTCGAGTTTCAGCGCACAGGTCGGCTTCAGTCCGTTGCAGAGAGCCACGTTGTATCCCAGGAGCCTGACCTTGTCTTCCGTCACCGAGTGTTTCAGCACGTCGGAGATGATGAACGGCAGGTCTTCCTGAGTCACCGTCTCCTTCTTGTCGCCCAGTTCGATGATTCTTGCCGTCACCTTCCTCATGGCGTCTTCGTCGAGGTCAAGACCGAGTTCTTCCAGGTTCTTCTGGATGTTCGCCTTCCCGCTGTTCTTGCCGAGGGCATATTCCCGCTTGCGTCCGAACCGCTCGGGGAGGAGCTTGTTGCAGTAAAGGTTGTTCTTCCTGTCACCGTCGGCATGCACTCCTGCCACCTGCGTAAACACGTTCTCGCCTACGATTGGCTGATTGCTGGCCACGGCAATGCCCGAGAAGGATTCCACCATCCGGCTTGCTGCCATCAGCCTCTCCTCGTTGATACTTGTCTGCACCTTCAACTGGTCTTTCAGTATGGCCTGCACACTGGCGAGCGATGCATTGCCGGCCCTCTCGCCCAGACCGTTGACGGTGGTGTGGAGTCCGTCCGCTCCTGCCATCACGGCTGCAAACACATTGCTGATAGCCATGTCGTAGTCATTGTGGGCATGGAAGTCGAACCTTATGCCGGGGAACCGCTCCACCATCAGCCCGACGTATTCAGTCACCTGCATCGGATTGAGGATTCCGAGCGTGTCGGGCAACATGATTCTGGCACCGTCCTCCAGCACTTCCGAGAGTTTGCCTACGAGATTGTATACATACTCTGCATCATGCTTCATCCCGTTGCTCCAGTCTTCAAGATAGACATTCACCCTCACTCCCTTGCTCCGGGCGTAGTCCACCGTCTGCCTTATGTCGGCAATGTGTTCCTCGGGAGTTTTCTTCAACTGTTCCTCACAGTGCTTGCGGCTTCCCTTGGTCAGGAGGTTCATCACCCTTCCGCCACATGAGGCAATCCAGTCGGCAGAGACATTGCCGTCCACGAAGCCCAGAATCTCTATCCTTCCGATCATCCCTGCCTTCTCAGCCCACTTGCAGATGGTACGCACCGATTCCCTCTCGCCGTCCGAAACCCTCGCACTTGCCACCTCCACACGGTCTACACTCAGTTCCTCGAGCAACATGCGGGCTATTGCAAGTTTTTCGTGAGGCAAGAAACTCACTCCACAGGTCTGTTCGCCATCCCTGAGAGTCGTATCCATTATTTCTACATGCTGCTTCATTTCCGTATCTACCTTAAAAAAATCCTTCCTCTGTGTCTTCACTGAGAAAGGTTTTCAATATCCGATTTCTTTTCTGTCCGTCATTACCTACGACCAATCTCAAATCATCGTATCCACGATAATCAGGCTAATCACCACGACCGGTATATAAACAATTGTCATTTTGCACGAACTTTTTGCAAAATTACTACATTTTTCGGACACTTGCAAGTATTTTACTGACAATTTATCCTTTTACGACTTTTTTTCCTTCCTCCACATCGTCAGTTATCCATATATTCGCACCGATTACGGCATTTTTCCCCACCGTCACCCTTCCGAGAATAGTGGCATTACTGTAGATTATCACACCGTCGCCAATGATGGGATGCCGTGGCAGACCTTTTATCGGATTGCCCTCGGCATCGAGCGGAAAACTCTTCGCACCGAGCGTCACACCCTGGTACAGTTTCACATGGCTGCCTATGATACACGTCTCACCCACCACGATACCCGTTCCGTGGTCGATGGTGAAATACTCTCCGATGGTAGCACCCGGATGGATGTCGATACCCGTCTCGCTGTGAGCAAATTCCGTTATCATCCTCGGCACGAGCGGGATGCCCAGTTCCCACAGCTTGTGTGCGAGCCTGTAGTTGATGATGGCCTTGATGCCCGGATAGCAGCAGATGATCTCGTCATAGTCCTTCGCTGCAGGGTCACCCTCGTAGGTGGCCTGCACGTCCTTCATCATCATCGCCTTCAAATCTGCCAGGAAACCCTCGGGCAGCAGTTCCATCAGCATGCTCTCGCCCCTGCTCTCGAAGAATTCGGGAAACACCAGTCCGCGCACCTCGCAGATGAATTTCCTGACCTCCGTATAAGTATATTTCATAAGCCTTGCTTTTCGTTTCTCGCAAATAGTTCGGTCGACAGGTACCTCTCACCACCGTCAGGAAGCACGACCACCACATTGCCTTCTCCCGTCCGTCTTATCCGCCG
Organism: Bacteroidaceae bacterium; assembly: GCA_045628285.1. Classification (GTDB taxonomy): domain Bacteria; phylum Bacteroidota; class Bacteroidia; order Bacteroidales; family Bacteroidaceae; genus Colivivens. The sequence goes on along the minus strand of JAZQPD010000061.1, from coordinate 2,152 downwards.
TCCGGCAGCCACCAGGGCAGCACCTCCGGAGAAACCGCACAGCAGTCCTTCCTTTTCCGCCAACAGCCGTGCAGCCCTTATGGCATCGTCGTCCTCTATTCCCATCACCTCGTCGACCACACTGCCGTCATAGTTCCCGGGAACGAAGTTGGCCCCGATTCCCTGCAATTTGTGGGCACCGCTTCTCCCCTCGGCTATCATGGGCGACGAAGCCGGTTCCACACCTATTATATATACGCCGCCATTCAGTTCCTTCAGCCTGCGTGCCGTACCGCACAGAGTGCCGCCGGTTCCGATTCCCGCCACGAAGGCATCCACTTGTCCGCCAGTGTCCTTCCATATCTCCTCTGCCGTAGAATCATAATGAGCCTGAGGATTGGACGGATTGTCAAACTGACCGAGAATCACACTGCCCTCAATTTCCATGTTGAGCCGTTCCGCCTCGGCAATCGAACCAGCCATACCATCTTTTCCAGGAGTCAGCACCACCTCTGCGCCATAGGCTTTCAAGAGCCCAATGCGCTCTTTGCTCATAGTGTCGGGCATCGTGAGGATTACCCTGTAGCCCTTCACCCTACTGATCATGGCCATTCCCACACCAGTGTTTCCGCTTGTCGGTTCTATGATTGTACCGCCAGCCGTCAGCACTCCCCTCTTCTCGGCATCGTCAATCATCCACAGGGCAGTCCTGTCCTTCACACTCCCTGCCGGGTTCATCATCTCCAGTTTCGCCAGCGGAGCACACGGCAGTCCCCACGCATCAGCCCATCTCTCGAGCCTCAGCAAAGGAGTATGCCCAATCAAGTCAGTCAGTGAATCACAAATGCGTCCCATAATCTTTTTACTTTCAATTTGCAAAGTTACGAATAAGTGAGCGAAAAAACAAATTTATTTGGGTTTTTCCGAACGGAAGTAACTTGCGGGAGCATAGCGACCGAAAGTTAGTGAAAACCGAGAGAAATACAAAACAAAACGGTGAAAACCTTTTGTTTTTGCTTTGACCATCAGGCGAGCAGAGCATAGCCCGGAGTCCGATTATGCGATATAATTCTTCATTTCCTCTTCAAATTGGATGAATGTCATAATCCGACAGCCTTCTATTTGCCCAAGTGCCAATAAATCGTTGTCTCCAGAAACAAGATATATGGCATGCGATTGAATTGCAAGTTCTAATAGGTAATCGTCTTTTGGATCACGACATCTGGGAATTATGGAATTTAATTCGACATTTGTCGTTGTCTTGTCCATCCACTCCATTAGAGCCTCTATTTTTTCATGGGAGAAGTATTTTTTGAATTTAGGGCGTTGGGCAACCATGGCTATCTCTTCCTTGAGAAGAGTGGTGCTGATTAATTCCAAATCAGGATAAACCAAGATTTCAAGGAGATTTCCAAGCTTGCCTCCTATCAGAAGGCTTATCCAAAGGTTAGTATCTACTACAACGCGAATGGGTGTCTCTGTCATGATCTTACAGTTGTGTTTTCATGGATTTCCTTGCGTGCAGCCTTGCATTCCTGCAACACCAATTCGTCATCCAGTTCTGCGGGACGCTCTGGCAACATGAGCTTGCGGAAAGCTTCGAGACGTGATTTCCTGATGATGTCCTTGCTCATCTGAATTCGTTCGTCATAGGATAGCTGCATCACCATGTCAAACATTTGCTGATATGAGATATTAAGTGTTATTGCCATAATATAGCAGTTTGATTTTTGTAAATTGCATCTGAAAATGCCTACTTATTTGGCAAAGTTACAACTTTTTCGTGAAAAACAGTCAAGAAAACCAACTTTTTTATAGCAGAGGGTAATAATTAACAATTTATACATGGCACTCACACACACAATTTTACCCCAATATAATTCACGACTAAATCCGCGGCTAAGAATTAGCCGCTAATTTTTCGTTAATTTTCACTCTTCACTCTTCACTCTGGCTATGCCAGTGTTACGAGTTGTGTGAACAAAGGTTCTGCACCACTGTAGACACGGAGAGCGTCAACACCTTCAGGGATTGTGAATCCGTTCTTCGTGAACAGACCCTCAGTCTCGGAATCACTTGAATAAGCCATTCCAGTGTTCACCCACTCGCCATTCTGACGCATCTTCAGCACGAGGTCGGACTCAGGAAGGTCAGTACCCGTAATGCTGATGGT
>JAZQPD010000060.1:0-14845 GCA_045628285.1 Bacteroidaceae bacterium | reverse complement strand
GTTGGAAGATTCCCTGGATAATATTGATTACAATGCTTATTCCCAACAGGATGAGTGCGAGCATCCAGTGCTTCTTGAAAAATTCAAATCCTTGTCCGAAGACGTCTCCGATGGAGAATGTACGATGTTCCATGTCTTTTGTCGTTTTGATTGAGTGAATATTTTTTTTATTTTGACGTGCAAATTTACAAAAAAGTTGCGAAGTGCAATGAAAAAATGAAAATAAAAGAGTGAACTGCCATCTCTAAAACTGTTGCATAGTACAAGGGTTGCGGCCGGGAATGCCATTGATTTTGCAAGAAAAGGCTGGCAACAACGGCTGAAGACACCTGGCATAACTGAAGCAAACACCTTGTTGGTTATAACGAAGTACCCTTGTTGGTTATAACGAAGTGGCCTTGTTGGTTATAACGAAGAGCCCTTGTTGGTTATAACGAAGTGGGTGTTTGTCTCAGTTGTCGCGAGTATTCTTTTTTGTTGGACGTGTCCTATTTCTCTGCTCATCAAGTGGTGGTCCCCAGTTATGCAAGTTGTGGTTCTCTGCTGTGCATGGGGAAGTTCCCGGTTGTTGATGGAACGGACCTCGGTTTGTCTAAGGGTATTTGTGTGGTCGTGAATGTTTGGGATACCAATGAAAAAATATTGAAAATTGCGTCAATTCTTGCTGAAATAGAACTTTTTTTGTAAATTTGCAGCGATTATGGTCTCGATTGAAAACCTATGTGTTGAATTTAGTTCCAAGCCATTGCTGACGGACATCAGTTTCGTGATTAATCCTCGTGACAGGATTGCACTGGTGGGGAAGAACGGTGCGGGGAAAACGACCCTGCTACGGATAATTTGTGGTGAGGAGCGTCCTACGGGTGGAGTAGTGGCGAAGGACAAGGACATGGTGATTGGTTACCTGCCTCAGGGAATCCAGATTGGCAGTGGCAGTGAAGGGGCGGAAACCATTCAGGATGTAGTGAATGCCGTAGACGACCCTCAGGAAAAGGCGGAGCTCGACCGTATGTTCATAGGACTCGGTTTCAAGCGTGAGGAATTTCTGAAACCTCTCAATACGTTCTCGGGGGGATGGAGGATGAGAGTGGAGCTGGCGAAGATTCTCCAGAAGAAGCCCGACCTGCTTCTGCTCGACGAGCCGACCAACCATCTCGACATCGGTTCGATAAGATGGCTGGAACAGTATATCCAGCAGAAGGCGAGGGCAGTGCTGGTGGTGAGCCACGACCGCACCTTTATTAATAATATAACGAACAGGACGATTGAAATCACTTGTGGAAGGATAAACGACTACAAGGTGAAATATGATGAATATGTGAGGCTGAGGGACGAACGTCGAGAGCAGCAAATCCGTGCCTACGAGAATCAGCAGAAGGAAATTGCCGACATAAAGGAATTTGTAGAGAGGTTTCGCTACAAACCGACGAAGAGCAACCAAGTGCAGAGCCGGCTGAAGCAGTTGGAGAAGATAGTCCCGATTGAGATTGACGAAGTCGACACCAGTTCGCTCCACCTGAAATTCCCTCCCTGCGAGCGGAGTGGCGACTATCCTGTCATCTGCGACGAAGTGGCGAAGAGTTACCCTGTGGCTGATGATGAGAAAAAAATGCATGAGGTGTTCAGCAGGGTGAACCTGACCGTCAAGAGGGGCGAGAAGGTGGCGTTTATGGGAAACAACGGAGAGGGAAAGACCACTCTCGTGAAATGCATCATGGGCGAGATACCATTCGAGGGCAACCTGAAGATAGGCCACAATGTGCAGATTGGTTACTTTGCCCAGAATCAGGCACAGCTGCTCGACGGTAGTGTGACTGTGTTCGACACGATTGACCGTGTTGCCCGGGGAGACATCCGTACGAAGATAAGGGACATACTCGGTGCCTTCATGTTCGGGGGCGAGGCGAGTGACAAGTTCGTGAGGGTGCTTTCGGGAGGCGAGAAGAGTAGGTTGGCAATGATAAAATTGCTGCTCGAACCCGTGAACTTCCTCATACTCGACGAACCTACCAACCATCTGGACATGCAGTCGAAGGATGTGCTGAAGGATGCAATCAAGGCATTCGACGGAACTGCAATCATCGTGAGCCACGACCGTTATTTCCTCGACGGATTGGTGGACAAGGTGTATGAGTTCAAGGACGGACAGGTGAGGGAGATGATCGAGAGGTCGCAACTTGGTCTGCAGTCAGAGAAGAAAAATGCTGATTCTGCGTCCGGTGCAAGAGATGCCGAACCGATAAAGGTGACAAAGGTAGACTATGAAGCCCGGAAGGCCGAGGCCCGGAGGAAGGCAAATGCAGAAAAGAAACTGAAACAATGCGAGGAGAAGGTCGCTGCGCTTGAGGCGGAGATTGCGGAAGTTGAAGCGACGCTGGCCGAGAAGAACGACATGCAACTCGTGGAGAAATACACCCGTCTGAAAGAGAAACTTGACGCTGAGATGGAGAAGTGGATGGAGCTACAGGATAGTTAACAATGCAGTGTGTGAACAATGAATAATAGATACAGTACTTAAAAAAAGGAAATTATGAAAATCAAATCATTTATGTCAGTAATGACTTTGGCAGTTACATTCGCTGCTTGCAACAACAATGATGCAAGCATGGGCATTAGGTTGGAGAACATGAACGACAGCGTTGCTCCAGGTACAGACTTCTATCAGTATGCTTGTGGCGGTTGGATAAAGAACAACCCGCTCAAGCCTGAATATGCTCGTTTCGGCAGTTTCGATGCAATCGCAGAAAACAACCGTGAACAGATCAAGGCACTCATTGAGGAACTGGCAGCCAATCCCCAGGAAAAGGGCAGTGTGGCTCAGAAAATCGGTGACCTCTTCAACATGATGATGGACTCAGTGCGCCTGAACAAGGATGGATTCACTCCAGCACTCGAAGACCTCAAGGCAGTAGAGGCTCTCGACTCAAGGGAGGCAGTCATCTCACACTTCATCAAGAACGACGTGGAAGGACAGGGCTTCATATTCGGCTTCGGTATCGGTGCCGACATGATGAACAGCACAATGAACCTCCTCAGTGTAGGTCAGGGCGGACTCTCTCTCGGCAACAAGGACTATTACACAAAGGATGACGAGGCAAACAGGAAAATACTCGAAGGATTCAGAAAGCATGTCGTCAATATGTTCAAGATTATAGGCGATGACGAGGCTACTGCAACCCGCAAGATGAACAGTGTGATGGCTATCGAGATGAAGATTGCAGAAGGCAACAAGACTTCCACAGAACTGCGCGACCCTGCTGCAAACTATCATAAGATGGCATACGCTGACCTCAAGAAGGACTTTGCCGGTTTCCCTTGGGATGAATTCTGGACAGCTCACGGAATCGCTGACATCGATTCTGTAGATGTAGGTCAGCCTGAGGCTATAAAGAACGATATAGCAATTCTCAACACAACTGACATCGGGCAGATAAAGGACTGGATGCAGTGGAAGATATTGAGTAACAACTCGTCTGTACTCGGCGATGAAATCTACGCTGAGAACTTCGACTTCTTCGGCAAGACAATGTCGGGCAAGAAGGAAATGCAGCCACGTTGGAAGCGTGCCGTCAATACCGTAGGCTCTGTCCTCGGAGAGGCTGTAGGCGAGATGTATGTGAAGAAGTATTTCCCTGCTGAGAATAAGGAAAGGATGCTCCAGCTCGTGAAGAACCTCCAGATTGCTCTCGGAGAACGCATCGAAGAACAGGAGTGGATGAGCGACAGCACGAAGGCTCTTGCAAAGGAGAAACTCAATGCATTCTATGTGAAGATCGGTTATCCTGACAAGTGGAAGGATTACAGCAAACTCAGTATCGACAACACCAAGACTCTCTATGCACTCTCAAAGGACATCACGGCTTGGGCTGAGCAGAAGGAAATCGAAGAGAAATACAAGAAACCTGTTGACCGTGACGAGTGGTTCATGACTCCTCAGACAGTCAATGCCTACTACAACCCTACGACCAACGAAATCTGTTTCCCTGCAGGTATCCTTCAGTACCCGTTCTTCGATATGAGTGCCGACGATGCGTTCAACTACGGTGCCATCGGTGTGGTTATCGGTCACGAGATGACTCACGGATTCGATGATCAAGGTAGTCAGTTCGACAAAAACGGAAACTTCCACAACTGGTGGGCTCCAAGTGATGCCGAGAAGTTCAAGGCAAAGACTCAGACTGTGGTTGACTTCTTCAACAAAATCGAAGTGCTTCCAGGACTCTTTGCAAACGGTGAACTCACCCAGGGTGAGAACATAGCAGACCACGGTGGTCTGAAGATCGCGTTCCAGGCATTCAAGAACGCTACAAAGGACAATCCTCTTCCAGAAATCAACGGATTTACACCTGAACAGCGCTTCTTCATTGCCTATGCAGGACTCTGGGCTCAGAATATCACGGAAGAGAATATGCGTCAGCTTACTACTACCGACCCTCATTCTCTCGGTGAATGGCGTGTGAACGGTACTCTCCCTCACATCGATGCATGGTACGAGGCATTCGGAATCACAGAGGATGACCCTATGTTTGTTCCAAAGGATAAGCGTGTGAACGTCTGGTAATGAGAAGACTGGAACTGCTTGCACCGGCAAGAAATGCGGACATTGGCATCGAGGCAATACGCCACGGTGCCGATGCCGTGTATATCGGCGCTCCTCGCTTCGGCGCTCGTGCCGCTGCTGGAAATAGTGTTGACGACATTGGCCGGCTCGTAGAATATGCACATCAGTTTGGTGCACGGGTGTATGTGACTATCAACACTCTCATCAACGATGATGAACTTGATGACGTGAAGACGCTTATCAGCCAACTCTATTGCGTTCATATTGATGCCATCCTCATTCAGGATCCGAAGATTGTCGATGTGCTTGGTGATTTCATTTCGGAACTCCATATTCCGCTTCATGCAAGTACTCAGATGGACAATCGCACGCCTGAGAAGGTGAAGGTTCTCCACGAAGCTGGCTTCGAACAGATTGTTCTGGCTCGTGAACTGTCGCTCAAGGAAATCGAAAGGATTCACGAGACGGTTCCTGATGCCCGTCTGGAAGTGTTTGTACATGGTGCGCTTTGTGTGTCGTACAGCGGTTGCTGCTATGCAAGCGAGCGTTGTTTCTCCCGTAGTGCAAATAGGGGAGAGTGTGCTCAGATGTGCAGGATGGAGTATGACTTGTATGAATTACGAAATCCGAAATCCGAAATCCGAAGGCGTACAAAAGACTCAACTTCGCCAGATGAGATTGACGGCACATTGCTGAAGCACAACAAGCACATGCTTTCATTGAAAGACTTGTGTCTGATCGATTCGCTCCAGCAACTCATTGATGCGGGTGCCACATCGTTCAAGATAGAAGGCAGGTTGAAGGACATGGGCTACGTGAAGAACGTCACGGCTGCCTATCATCTTGCTCTTGATGCAATCGTGAGGTCGCGTCCGGAAGAATACGAACGGGCAAGTGTCGGTAATGTTGACCTCCGCTTCACTCCTGACGTAAAGAAGAGTTTCAACAGGGGATTCACTACCTATTTCCTTTATGGACGGACAAACAGGATATTCTCGTTCGACACTCCGAAGGCCATGGGCGAAGAGGTCGGACAAGTGAAGGAAATCTTCCGTAATTACTTTACTGTGGCTGGTTTGCATTCGTTCCACAACGGCGACGGATTGTGTTTCCTTGATGGTGGAGGAAAACTTCAGGGTTTCCGTGTAAACAAGGTGGAGAACGGCCGATTGTATCCTCTCGACATGCCTCGCGATTTGTGCAGGAACACCAGGTTGTTTCGCAATTTCGATAAGGAATTCGACGATGTCCTGCTTCGTCAGAGTGCAGAACGCTACATCCCTGTTGACATCGTGATGAGTGACACTGCTGACGGCTTCCATATTTCCATGATGGACGATTCGGGCGGTGGCTCAGAACTTGATGTCACGTGCAATAAAGAACTTGCACGAACTCATCAGGGCGAGAATATTCGCAATCAGATAGGCAAGATGGGAGGTACTCCATTCCGCCTTCGCGATATGGTCATTGAATGTGAGAAGAACTGGTTCATTCCGTCTTCAATTCTCAGTCAGTGGAAACGAAAACTGATTGAATCATACAAACCGGCAACTGGAACCGAACAAAAAAATGTTCGTGTTGACCCTGCAATTTTGTCGTCTCTTTCTGCTGAAATCAATCGTGGCGAGACTCCTCTGATGACTTGCAAACACTGCATAAAATTCTCTCTCGGATTGTGTGGAAAGAAGACGAATCCGATGCTCCTGCAACTCGAAAACGGCATTCGTTTCCAACTCAGATTTGATTGTAAAAATTGTCAGATGCTGGTGTATGAAGCGGATAAATAAGTCGTCAAAAAATACATTGGTGAACACTAATTTAAGGCATTTTGCATGGTGCTTTATCCTATTGGTGTGCACTAATGTGTTTGCTATTCAAGTGACTTATGGACAGGTTTATATGCAGACTGATACCTTGCTTGAACTGACTACTGAGCAAGCGGACAGTCTCTTCTTCCGATTCTCTCATCACTACACCGTCAACTACAATTTCATAGTCAAGGCAGACTCGTTTCCTCTCGTCTCTCATGGGACGGATATTATCGACACAAGTTATGTCTATAAAGGCGACCGTATTGCAGTGGCGAACATCAGCCAGGAGAATGCCGATACGGCATGGATCAAGGTGTTCCGTGACCAGCCGACTATGGGGTGGGTGACGGAAAAAGAACTACTGAAATCTACGGTTCCTGATGATGATATCTCGCGGTTGATTGACTATCTCATTCATCATCAGGCTCTGCTCATTGCAATACTGTGTGCCATTGCCATCATAGCGCTTGCATTCTGGAAAATCAGCAGGACTTATTCCGTAGGTCTGATTTTGGTGGAATGTGCCATCGTAGTGCTTTTTGTGTACATCCAAAACGATTCTCCCGAATATCTCTGGGAGTATTATTTCCATCCTACGTTTAATCCGTTTATTCTGCCAGTTCCAATGATGGCGCTCTTGTCTCTTGTCTGGCTCATGATAATCATCCTTACTGCGTATGTCTTCGTTCTTTCAGACTACATAAACAGCCGACAGTAAGATTTATATTACCAAGGAAACTCATATTTTAATATGAAAGTGCGATTTCAATAAAAAAATCGTGCTGAAAATTTGTTAATATCTCAAAAAAGGTGTATCTTTGTACACTTTTAAAAGTATATGCATAAAACTTGTGAACATTTTATAGTTAAATTTATTTATTAATCAATTAAAAACAATTAAAGCGTATGAAGAAATTCTTTGCAATTTTCTTTGTGATGATGTGTGTAACTATCACATCATTCGCTGGTGATCTGCTCACTGCCGCTATGTTCCGTAATTGGACAACATCAGGCGCAGATGCAGTGGATAATGGCGCTGCAGGCTGTAACTACAAGATTAATGATCAGTCTGCATCTGACGGTCTGCCATACGGTGACGGTAATGTCTATTACCTCAACTTTGCTGACCTGACAGCTTATTCGACGTTGGAGATTGAATTCACAGAAGGAACTCCTCGTCTTCTTTTCAACCGCCTTGTTGACCAGGGTGCTGTTGGCGTTGAAATCAACGGTGCTGCTGGTATGGAGTACGTTGATGCAACAACAGCTGGTAAGTGGATTGTTGACATCGCTGCAATTACTGAGGCTCAGGGCTTTGCACATCTTCATTGTATCAAGGGTGCTAACTGGGCTAACGCTACAGTTACAAGGGTTGAACTCTTCAAGGGAGTAGCTCCTTCTCCTACATTTGCAGTTGACAGTTATGTCGGTAATTCATACGAAGGTATTGACAATGCTGTTTCTGACGAATTTGCTGCTGTTATGGTAGAGACTCTCGGCCTTACAGGCGCAGATGGCGAAATGATCGAAATCGGTGCTGTTATGCCTGACGGAACCGTAGATTGGACAAATGGTAATGGTAGAGGTGAAACTGACGGATGGCGTAATGTAGAAGGCAACTGGTGTGCATGGGGCACAGACGGCTTCACTTTCTACAGCCAGCCATATGCTGAATTTGCAGAAGGTCAGTGGTACTTTGGTGCATACATGGGTTCTGCTCCAGGTGCAATTACAGAACCAACTTCATTCGAAACTGCATTCGTATTCAAGGCAAACGGTAAGGAATGCACTGTTGTATTTACACTCAACTATATTGAACGTCCTGTTATCAACGTAGAGGTTCAGGAAGAAGTTGATGTTCCAGCATTCACATACGATTTCGCTCTTGGTTATGCTGGTGCTCAGGGAACATATGATACTTCAATGGTAGAAGACGCTATCGGTTGTACAGCTGCTGAAGCAGAAGTATTCGGTTTCAACCCATCAACTGAAGAATCAGTTCGTGGCGCTATGGCAACATTCGATGGTTGGCATGCAGCAAACGGTGACCTTCAGGGCTGGGGCGAGGCTCCATTCTGTATCAAGTTCTACAACGACGGAACATTCTGGTATTGTTCAATGCCTGATGTAGCTGAACTCGGCGCTACATACAAGACTGCATGGCTTCTCGTCAACCCTAACACAGGTGCAGCTGTTCAGTACAACTTCACAATGAATGATATCAGCCGCAAGGTTGTTCCAAATGACCAGGCACTCACTGTAGATCTCTACAACGTAGAAACTAAGCTCGTTCTTGGTGAGGATACACGTACTGTTTACGGTGACAAGTCAATCTATGCTGAAAACTATGCTGACCTTGCAGATTGGAATTACATGACATTCAAGTACACTACGGGTGTTCCTCAGTTCATTTTCAACCGCCAGGGTGAACAAGATCATAGCAACCAGTACATTCAGGTTCTTCCAACAGACGAAACTTACATGAGCAAGATTGAGGGTACAGACATGTACTGCTTCGACATTGCTAAGTTCGTAGCCGACAATAATGCTGCACACCTTAATATCATTAGAGGTTTGGACTTCGTTCCAACTAACATGAACAGCATTAAGCTCTGGCACAACAACCCTGCTCCAGGTCGTCTTGCAACAGATACTGACTATTACCTCTACAATGAAGAGAGTGGTGAATGGTTTGGTGGTGCTAACTCTTGGGGTACTCAGGCTTCATTCGTTAAGCATCCTCAGCCAGTTCGTCTTGCTTATAAGGAAGGTGAATATACAATTGATACATATACTACTAATGGTGGTGTTTCTCACTTCCTCAACATTATAGATCCTACATTCTTTATTGATGCTGCAGCTACAGGATGGAACTTCCTTGAAATCGAGGGCGTTTATTATCTCTCTTGCAACGGAACATTCTTGGGTCAGAAGGCATATGGTGGTGGTACAGTAATCCCACGTGCTACTGAAAGAGACGTTGCTGCTGGATGGACTCTCTACACAAAGGCTGAACTTGAAGCTAAGATGCTTGATCCGAACGATCCATTCGTAGATGCTACATTCTATGCTCCAGTTGCTGACTTCAGCCGCAACCAGTATGATCCTGCTACAGGCGCTAATCCTTGGACAAAGGAAGCTGCTAACTGCAACATAAGCGGTGGTAACAATTCCAACAACCTTGCTGAGTCTTGGAGATCAAGCAATGGTTTCAATGTTTACCAGAAGGTTAATCTCCCTAATGGAGTTTATCGCGTAGACGCCCAGGCTTCCGTAGTTGAATATGCAGAACCTAAGACAGGTGCAGATCTTGCTGTAGTTTATGCAAACTATCTTACAACTCCATTCTGTGTATCTTCACAGGCTTCTACTCAGGAAGGTGGCGAAAACTCAATGAGTGCAGTGTCTGAAAGCTTCACAGCTGGTAAGTATCAGGTAGAACCAATGTACGTAATGGTTACTGACGGTACTCTCCAGATTGGTGTTAAGTCTCCACGTAATGACACATGGGCAGTTTGGGATAACTTCGAACTCACATATGTTCCTGAAGATGTACTTCAGACTCCATATGCTGACGGTGAATACTATCTCTACAATGAAGAAGCTGATGCTTGGTTAGGTGGTGCTAACTCATGGGGTACTCAGGCTTCTCTCATCAAGCACCCACAGCCATTCTACATCTCTAATCAGGGTGGAATCGTATACCAGATAAACTCTTATACATTCAACAACGCAAACCAGCACTTCCTTGGTTCTAATGGTTATGTTGACTCAGACGCTACAAACTGGAAGGTCGTTCAGATTTCCGGCAACAAGTTCGCTCTCTGCTTCAACAACCAGTTCCTCGGTTATGACGGTAGCAGCACAGTTCTCTCCACTGCTCTTACAGGTGCAGGTGTTGCAGGCGCACAGTGGACTCTCGTGACTAAGGATGAACTCATTGCAAGACTGGCTGATGCAACAGAAGACAATCCAGTTGATGCTACATTCTATGCTCAGGTTCCTAACTTCAGCCGCAACCAGGCTTACACAACTCAGGGACAGTCTCCTTGGACTGCTGAGGCTGCAAACAAGAATCTCAGCGGTGGTGACAATACTAACAACTGCGCAGAATCATGGCAGTCTGCATTCAACATCTACCAGACAATGACCAACCTTCCTAATGGTCTTTATAAGGTATATGCTCAGGCTGCTCTTACTGACTACTCAGGTGCAAATGATGGCGCAAACTATCCTTATATCTATGCAAACGACAACTTTGCTCCATTCCTTGACATGGTTGAACTTCCAGACGCAGGTCGTATTCCTAACAGCATGTCTGAAATGTCACAGCAATTCTCTCTTGGAAACTATGCAGTAGATCCAATCCTCGTATTGGTAGAAGACGGTACACTTACTATCGGTGCTAAGGGTACTCGTACTGACACATGGGCAATTTTCGATAACTTCGAAATCTATTACCTTGGTGCAGCAGGTTCAATCAATGAACTCTATCCTAAGTATGAAATCGTTTCTTCTGACGAAGTTAAGATTGACTATGTGAAGGGCACTCCAGTTCAGAGTGGCGACATTACTAAGAACTACGACGAATTGACAGGTGGTGTTGAGACTTACTACGCAATCAATGCAAATGCAGGTCTTGAGACTAATCTCCTCCGCTGGTACGAATACAATGATAAGGATGGTGTTCGCGTTGCTACTAACGAATACTTCTTCGATGAAGACGGTGTCGTATGTCAAGAAGTAAATGCACATGTTGGCGTTAAGGTTGACAATGCTGCTAAGAAGGTATTTGTTAAAGCATTTGCTCCTTCAACAGACCCTAATGAATATGCAACAACAGAACCACGCTACCATGCTTACTTAGTTCTTGCTAACGAAACAACTGGCAAGGCTGTTCTTCTCAATGTATGCATTAACTTCGTAGATCGTCCTGACTATGTTGCTACAGCAATCGAAGCAGTTAAGGCTAACGATGCAGACGCTAAGATCTTCGATCTCTCAGGTCGTGAGGTTAAGAAGGCAACTAACGGTGTTTACATCATCAATGGTGTCAAGACTTTAGTTAAGTAAGAAAAGTCAACAACATATCCTAATGAAAGTGTCCGGCGAAAGTCGGACACTTTTTTTCTCATGCGCGCGTATATATATAATAAGGTGTACCTGACAATGCCACGTGGGAACGACTGCCACAACGACTGTCATGTTGGCAGTCTTTTTTTGTCCTTGCAATAATTTTGGCACGTAGTTTGTATGTTTGTATGTAGAAACCCTTCATTAGGAATACAGACAGAAAAAGTATTAACAATTAAAAAATATTAGAACTATGAGTAAAATTATTGGAATCGACTTAGGTACAACTAATTCTTGTGTATCAGTATTCGAGGGCAACGAACCTGTTGTCATCACCAACAGCGAAGGCAAGCGCACCACTCCTTCTGTCATCGGCTTCATGGATGGTGGCGAACGTAAGGTAGGCGATCCTGCAAAACGCCAGGCAATCACCAACCCTCAACGCACAGTCTTCTCCATCAAGCGTTTCATGGGTGAGACCTACGATCAGGTATCACAGGAAATTTCACGTGTACCTTACAAAGTGGTAAAGGGCGACAACAATACCCCACGTGTCGACATCGACGGCCGTCTCTACACTCCACAGGAAATCTCGGCAATGGTACTTCAGAAGATGAAGAAGACCGCAGAGGATTATCTCGGACAAGAGGTTAAGGAAGCTGTCATCACCGTTCCTGCATACTTCTCCGACTCACAGCGTCAGGCAACAAAGGAAGCCGGCCAAATTGCAGGACTCGAGGTAAAGCGAATCGTCAACGAGCCTACGGCAGCAGCCCTTGCCTACGGAATCGACAAGGCAAATAAGGACATGAAGATAGCAGTCTTCGACCTTGGTGGCGGTACATTCGATATCTCAATCCTCGAATTCGGCGGTGGTGTGTTCGAGGTACTTTCCACTAACGGAAATACTCACCTCGGTGGAGACGACTTCGACCAGGTAATTATCGATTGGCTCGTGCAGGAATTCAAGGCCCAGGAAGGCGTAGACCTCGCACTCGACCCAATGGCAATGCAGCGTCTCAAGGAAGCCGCAGAAAAGGCAAAGATTGAACTCTCAAGCACAACTCAGAGCGAAATCAACCTTCCTTACATCACGGTTGCATCAGGCATGCCAAAGCACCTCGTAAAGACTCTTACCCGCGCAAAGTTCGAGCAACTTGCTCACAACCTCATCCAGGCTTGTCTCGAACCATGCAAGAAGGCAATATCCGATGCTGGTATCAGCACATCAGATATCAACGAAGTAATCCTCGTAGGTGGATCAAGCCGAATTCCTGCAGTTCAGCAAGTGGTAGAGCAGTTCTTCGGTAAGACTCCTTCAAAGGGTGTCAATCCAGACGAAGTTGTAGCCATCGGCGCTGCAATCCAGGGAGCCATCCTCAACAAGGAAGAAGGCGTAGGCGACATCGTACTTCTCGATGTTACTCCACTCTCAATGGGAATCGAGACACTTGGTGGAGTCATGACAAAACTTATCGATGCCAACACCACCATCCCTTGCAAGAAGAGCGAGACATTCTCTACTGCAGCTGACAACCAGACAGAAGTGACCATCCGTGTACTTCAAGGCGAACGCCCAATGGCTAATCAGAACAAGCAGATTGGTATCTTCAATCTCACGGGCATTGCACCAGCCCGTCGAGGCATCCCTCAGATAGAAGTGTCTTTCGACATCGATGCCAACGGTATCCTCAAGGTTACTGCAAAAGACAAGGCAACAGGTAAGGAACAGGCCATCCGTATCGAAGCATCTTCAGGACTCTCAGAGGATGAAATCAACCGTATGAAGGCAGAGGCAGAAGCCAATGCTGATGCCGACAAGAAGGAACGTGAGCGCATCGACAAGATGAATCAGGCTGATTCCATCATCTTCTCAGCAGAGACATTCCTTCAGGAGAATGGCGACAAGCTCCCTGCCGACAAGAAGGGTGATGTAGAGACAGCACTCGGCAAACTCAAGGATGCACACAAGAGTGGTGACATCACAGCCATCGATGCAGCCATCAACGAGTTCAACTCCGTAATGCAGGCAGCATCTCAGCAGATGTATCAAGGTGCCGGTGCTCAGCAGCCAGGAGCCGATCAGGGATTCCAAGGCGGTCAGCAGTCACAGGACAACACTCAGTCATCAACCGACGATGTCCAGGACGCCGACTTCGAGGAGGTGAAGTAAGTTTGATAAACAAACAGTAAACAAAAATAGAAATCCCGTATAGCCCAAGTGGTTATGCGGGATTTGCTTTTAGTTAATCTTTGTAAATTTGTGTTTATTTTCGGATTTTTGTCGTATATTTGCACCAAAACATTCACGCGACACTTTGGTCGGTGAAGTTCAACAAAAGATAAATACACCTTATTATATAGTTTTATGGCACAGGCAAATTACGAGATTCGAAGGAAATGTCCTATCTGTGGTGCAGTGTTCCAAATACGCACCATCGATTCTGTTTACTGCTCCAAGCAATGCTCAGACATTGCTTACAAGAGGAAGAAAGACAGGGAGGCAAGAGAAGCCAAGTATGAAGAGCTGGCAAAAGAAATTCCTGACATTCGGGAATACCTTTCGGTACAGGAAGCCGTTGCAGTTTACTGCGTAGAACGCGACACCCTATACCGAGAGATTCGTAAGGGTAAGATTCCATCGGTCAATCTAGGTACGAGGCAACTCAGATTGAATCGTGCTGATTTGGAACAACGATACGAGAGAAGAAAGAAGGTTCGCAAAGCCGCAAAGAAGCCAATTCCCAAGTCGTACAATCTAGAACCAGAGAATTGTTACACTATTGGTGAAATATCAGAGAAGTATCGTATTCATGATTCAAGTGTGTACGCTCATATCCGTAAGTTCTCCATCCCTACTCGTCAGATTGGCAACTTCGTTTATGCCCCAAAATCAGAAATCGACAAACTATACAAGTCCATCGAACTATGAAGACTCCAATGAAACGCACAGTATTCAAAGTAATACTTCGCAAATCCGAATACAAAGAGCAATGGTCGTTGCTCATAGAAAATTTTCCTGTGTTTGTGCCAGGACGAGACAAACCGATGAGGAAACATGAGCCGTTGAATAGATTCATTACTACCCCTATTTTCGACAAGAACAGCTCGGGGCGTACTTTGTCCGATGGAAAAGCCTATTACCGTCCTAAGCGCGATACGAATGGAATCATTATGTGCCGTTCACAAAAGGATCAGGAAGCGTGTATCTTTGCCGACAATGTCCGCAATCTGCGCCAACACGAATACGACAATCAGGCATTATACACCGAAACCGATGCAGAACAGGCGGCACAAAACGAAAGGTCGAGATGCGATTTCATCAAATACTTTGAAGAACTGAAGGAAAAGCGCCACAAAAACAGCTCCAAGTCTATTCAAGTGAATTGGAACAGAGAAC
>JAZQPD010000059.1:0-2859 GCA_045628285.1 Bacteroidaceae bacterium | reverse complement strand
GCGAAAGCCCCGCGCTGCCCTCAGGTTATTGTCAGGTCAGGGGTACCTGAGTAGTTACGAAGTATGAAGTTACTCAAATTCAGGTTAAAGCGAAAAAATCGAGTCCGAAAAAAAAATTTAAACAATTAACATTCAAGATATTGCTATTCCAAAGAAAAACAGTATCTTTGGCGGTTTTTATGCCGAAAATTATATTCACAAATCATATTTTATATGAAAGAAACTAAAAACGCAACGTATACGGGACGGGAGTCCCGCTACGTATCTCCGCTCCTGGAACTGCTGAGCGTCGATGGTTCCGGAGTGCTCTGTCAGAGCGGTGGCAACGACGATTTCATAGACAACACCACACCTGTTGACTGGTTCACAGAGTAAACAATGGAGGGAAAAATTATGAAAAAATCAAGAATTCTTCTGCTCCTTGCAGCAGCAACGGTCATGGCTTCCTGCCAGAATAACGAATTGAACGTTGACGTCCTCCCAAGTAACGGTTCTGTCATTTCAGCTGTCATAGACGATGACAATTCGAAGACCACACTTGACGGCGTGAAGGTTTGCTGGGTTTCCGGCGATGCCATCGCAATCAATAAAAAGCAGTATACGGCTACCCCCGATGCAAACGATGCCAGATACGCCACTTTCACTCTCAGTCCTATGGCTTCTGCCCCCACAGATGCTCCTTTCTGTGCTTATTATCCCTATAGCGATAACAGAACTACCACTAAAGGACAGTTCAAACTTTCTTCAACACAGTATTACAGTACTACGAGTCCGCTGGGATCAAGCCCTATGTATGCTGTGTCTGAAAGTCTGGATGGAACTTTCCACTTCAAGAATGTCTGCGGTCTGTTAACCTTGGACCTCAAAGGCATCGGCACAGTATCCAAAATTGAAGTATCCGCAAATGAGAATCTGGCCGGCACGCTTTCCGACGTTGCAATCAACGAAAAAGGTGAACTTACCTACGGTGCTTTCCTCAGCACGGGTGCATCCAAAAAAGTATCCCTCAGTTGCGGTTCTGCAGCTACTCTCAGCAAAGAGACTGCAAGACGCTTCTACATCGCTCTTCCCGAAGGTGATTTCACAGGCTTAAAGGTGACGGTTACTACCGATCTCGGCACAATGACCATCCCCGCGACCAAAACCGTTTCCATCAAGAAGAACAATATTTACCATATGCCCGAGATGACTGTTACGACAGCTCCTATAACTTTCAGCTTCCAGCAGTCTACCCTGACGTTCGAGAAAGCGGCCTACAAAGTCACGCCCAGCGTTACCA
This sequence comes from Bacteroidaceae bacterium, assembly GCA_045628285.1. GTDB lineage: Bacteria > Bacteroidota > Bacteroidia > Bacteroidales > Bacteroidaceae > Colivivens. Next base: position 1,580 of record JAZQPD010000059.1, on the reverse strand, counting down.
CCGTCAATTACTATACCGAAATTATATCTAAGGAAGATCTCGCAATATTCGGCGATGTTGAAACTTATGCCACTGCAATGCTGGAATATTATCTGCAAAGCTATACGCCGGCAAAAATCATCAGCGCTCTTATGCATAAAGGCGCATATACTATTAGTGCCACTGTGCAGCCCGAGACAGACTATTGCTTAATGGCATTTGCTGTTGACAGCCAGTGTAACATTGTCTCAACATTCGCAACCGAAGAATTCAAGACTCCGGCAATGCCTGTTGCAAGCGCGAAATACGAAGATTACCTCGGCGAATGGATGTTGGGGACCGATGTCATCAAAATCGAGCAGAAAGTTGCCGGTTCAACATATAATCTAAGCGGTATCTATCCCCAGAACGAATATTCAATTGCCCCTGTTGAAGCAACATTCCAGGATGGATATATCTTCCTTAATGAGCAGAAATCTCCCTCTGAAATAACTCTAAAAGTTTCAGGCGCAGGAGATTTACTTTGTGAAGTCTATCTTTCAGGCCTTGAGCAGGGAGAAACTATGGCAACCTATCCTTTCTACACATCTACACCGGTAACAATCTTCCGTGGCGAATTCGACGGTGATGAAACAATCAAAGTATCTCCCGGTGCGACCTCTTATGGTGATATAGTATCCGTTGCTTTCTCATGGGTAATCAAGACAGGTGAATACGCAGGTAATGGAAACACTTTCGACGGCACGAAGTTGGTAGACATGATTGCAAAGAAACCGCTTCCGGAAGCACTCTTAGGACAGTGGACCTGTGCATCTGCAACTGATGAGGTTTCAGGAAAGACATTCTCCAACTGGGTTTGGACAATCTCCGAGGCATCTGTGGGTGTCAATATCAGCAACTTTGACATTGCGCTTACTGAATCCGCATCAGATTACACCGGTACTCTGCTTCCTGCCGAAGCAATGTATGTCGGTGATGATAAAGGTGGTGTTCTGACAGTAGTAAACGGTACCAAGACAGGACTCACATCCAAAGACGGCGACAAATTGTACTGGTACGGAGACTATTACACAGATTATGACACAGTATTCAACGTAGATCTCGAAAATGGAACCATTACAATGGAAGGTGACTACTTTGAATGCGACATTAACGACGGCGACTGGACTCCTGCATCATTCTATAACGGTCCGATTGTATTCACCAAAGGGGCTCCCACTACCGGAAAGGCAAATGCTACTACCAGCAATGCAAATAAGGCAAAATCCGCTTCAATAAGAAGAGCTGAAGGCACAAACCACATTGTAGAGAAAAAGAACGGCAAAGAGACTCTCAAGCCGGCTTCTTTGGAGAATGACACAAGGATGAAGAGCTTCATGTTCTAGAAGCATCACCTGATAATCGAGTAGGAGGAAAACAAAAGTAGTTTTCTTCCTACTTCGTTTTCCGACCTCTCACATCACCGTACGTGCCGTTCGGCATACGGCGGTTCTTCATTGTTCAGTGCAATTTGACGTAGTAGTCCATAAGGCACGGGTACCCTGCCCTGCGTAGCATTTCGTTTGTTGCCGCGTGGTGCATTATACCTTCGGCGTTCGCCC
>JAZQPD010000058.1:0-3101 GCA_045628285.1 Bacteroidaceae bacterium | reverse complement strand
CATACGATAAAAATTTAGTTTATACTATGACTATAGACCAAATCTTCATCGACTTCACTCTTGGTCAAGACTCAGGATCATCCAACGATGTCCTTTGATACTATGTTCAGACTCTAAAGATAAAAAGGAGGACGGGAATATCTAATAAACGGTATAACAAATGTTTACCTAGTCGCCCTTAGCCTCGTCCTCCACGGCCATAATCTCTAGCAAAACTACAAAACTATGACCGCTGTTGCATGCAAAGAAATAAAAAGAGAGACTCCTACCTTCACTCACAACATCTATAGTCGTTTGCAAAGGTAAGAGTCACCCTCTTGCATTGTTTCAGGCAGGCTCCTATTCTATGTACCTGTAGATATACATGTCTGCTGCAAAGTATTCGACAAGTTCCTTGATGGAGATTTTGTCACCGAAGTACTTGATCAGATCCAACATCCAGGCGTACTCAGAGTTATTGTTGTAGTACTGAATGAGATCAGTGAGGGTCTCGAATCCGTCTAGTGCGGACATGCTGACATAGCTGTATTGTCTGGTGAGAACATTGTAGAACAGGTCCGCACCGATGGCGGTCTTGTTGCTGAGTGCGCTTCTGACAGATACCGAGCCGTCTTCCTTGAATGTGATTGAATGAGGGACGGTTGTCATCTTGCTTATCCAGGAGAGTATGTTGCCCTCAGTGTTCGCATCGCTGAATGCGATGCTGTATGTAGGCAGAGGTATCTTGGAGTCAAGAATCTGCTCCACCTGCATGTCACAGTAAAGGTAACTACCCGTAGAAACGGGCTTGATGGTGTAGTTGCCGCTGAGGTTCAACAGTCTTGCTATGGAAGAAAGCAGGCCGTCCTCGATTATGACCTGATTGGCGTCAACGGCCTCGGTAGACCTGATTCTCTCACCGTATTCATAGATGGGGTTGCCGATAATGAGGTTCTCGAGGTTGTTGATGTCGTAGTTGTATCCGCCTTCGGCATTAGTTGCGTTAAATGCGTGGAACCAGAAAGAACCGATGATACCGGTTCTGGAAACGATGATGTACTTGTCACCGCTCACGATTTCGGCTTCACTGAATATTTTCTGATAATAAGGAGTGGAAATGACAAGCTGGTAGGATGCGGCTGCGGCGCGGTATTCGGGACTGTTGGCTGCAACTGCTTCGATGGTGACGTCACCCTGCTTGTGGATGGTGATGTTGCCATCGGCATCGATGCTTGCGACTGACGGGTCTGAAGAAGTGTAGGAGAGCAGTTCCTTACGGTAGCTGGAGTTCTTTGTGAATGCCTGAACGGGATAGGTCTGTCCAACCTCATATTTCCCCTCTGTCAGAATCCAGTAGACTGTCTCCTCTTTGAATGACAGAACCTGTGACTTCCTGCCTATTTCATTGTACTTGAAGAGATATACCCTTGCACCCTCGTTGGATGTGTAAGCAAATTCGGCACCGTTATATTCGAGATATGTCCTGGTAGTGCCGTTAAAAGATGTCATTTGGGTTGCGTTGTCGAAAGCGAACATATGGCGGAAGTAAGTCCTGTTGCGGAGGGAACCGGTGTAGTTGCTCTTTGACACTGTGATACCGTTATTGTCGAACAGATACTTTGCATTGCTGCCTAGACCATAGAATCCGACACTGCCGGTCATGACGTTCCAGAGCGTCGCGCCGCCAAACTTGCTGCCGCTGTCCGAAATGCCCCATGAGAGATTATCAATTTCGTCGGAGGCGTTGACGTAAACCAGGTCTCCGGATTTCTTTATCTCGATATCATTGCAATAACCCGCACCGGAGGCAGTTGCATTGAGTATCTTGGCCGCTCCTTCCTCACCGCTGCTGAGGAAGATGTAGGTTCCTGACCAGTCCTCTGGTGCTGAGGTGACGAGTTCGTAACGCTTGTTGCTGATATCCTTTCCCTCCATTTCGGCCTTGACGGTCTGGACTTCGTCCGTTGTGAGGGTGAAGGGCTCCAGAGTGCTGCTGTAGGTCCTGCTCTCCGTCATGACATTGACTGTGAGAATCTCCTGTCGGGTGGTCCAGCTTGAGAAGTAAGTTACGAATGAGCCGTCTTCTCCGATTGTGCTGTCGCTTGAGAAATAGAGTTTTATGTTGTTGGAACCGTTTTCACCATATCCGTTGAACGCGGTGTTTTCAAGTTTTTTGAAAGCACCGGCAATGGGATTGGCTGCGGAAATCTCTATATACTCAATCTTTTCACCAGCCTTCATCCCTGTTAGTTCAAGGCGAGAAATTGCATTGGCACGTCGGAAGTCAAGTTTGAGACCTGTCAGGATGGGACGTATCTTGCCTTCATAGTAAGCCTCGGCAATTAGAACGTCGGCGGACGGGTCGAAAGAATTCGGGATGGGGTTCTGCACCGCCGGCACGGAAATGATGCCGTCGGAATAGTCGCCGGCTATGAATCCATTGTATGTGTAGCCTTTGATGAGAGAAAGGCTGAGGCCGCTGAAATTGACAGACAGGGTGGCCTTGCCATTCTTGTTGACGGTGATTTTTGCGTTATTCCCCTCCTTGCCGTTCTCGAAGATGTGGATGAAGGCGTTGTTGGTTTTTTCCCAATCGATGGAGATGTTGCCAACTTTCTCACGGATGGAGGTCTTCGTATTCACGTCATCGAGATCGAAGACGACCTCACGGGTTTCGCCATCTTTCCCGTATTCGTCCGGAACTGTCGGTTCCTTGGAGCAGGAGGAAACGGTCATTGCCGTGATGCATGCGCTCAGCATGGCTAACGAAACAATCTTTTTCATTATTTGTTAAATTTAAGAAGTAAGTTTACGATTGGAATCTGAACATCTTCCTGAACAGCTTCTGAATTGTTTGAAGGGCGGTCGAAAAAAGTGATGACGTATGCCGTCCTTGCCCTTGCGAGAGCCCTTCCGGTCCCCGGGAGCCGTAGTCGGCGTTGTAGTCGTAGCTGTAGGTGTAGCTGTGGCCATAGTTCTGCCCGTGTCCGTAGCCATAGCCATAACCATAGCCGTATCCGTATCCGTACTTGTGGCCCCTGCGCCTGTCCAGGCGTATGCCGTTGAGCACGACGCCCAGTGAGGGGAAGCGTCCGGACCTGTACAGCTTTTCGAGCACGGGG